>CAZZIZ010000039.1:9571-20875 GCA_964654535.1 uncultured Chitinophagales bacterium | reverse complement strand
TTTAACCGTGAGGATATAGATCGCTTCAAGGTTACACTTTTGGAGTTGGCTTAAGGCTAGACTTTTCATATCGGCGGGTTATCCATCTGAGTTAGTCCATTTTAAGCTAATTCAGATTCTCCAAACAACCCCGGGACGGCGCTGTGTTTTTCTGAAAATTGATTAATAAATACTAAATCGAACAGAAAAGACACTTAACAATGGAAATACCGCGTTCGGTTATAATTAGAATAAACTGATTTTTGGATTCCATATTCTACTACTTCCTTGTATTTCTATTCATCGCACTTCCACTAGTCTTTTCAAGTACGAATTTTCTCTACTTCCTAATTAAAGGAAAGTGCTGGACTAACCAGGTTATATTGAATGCGCTCAAAGTTTGGAGCGTATTAATGATTCCAGTTTATATGTTTTTAATCTCATTAGGTGCAGATGGCGGTTCTGATTGCTGCAATGACGCATGGTTTGCAGGAACAGAAAGAATCGGTATTATGTCACTTACTGCATTTTGCTTGATTGCTTACGCAATTTCTCTTATTCGACCTCGAACTTTTCCACCAGTACCAGAACTCGTTCTAAATATTCTGCTAGTTATCGGAATTCTGCTTAGTTGCTTGCTTTCCTATCATGTTGGTTATGACGGTTTCGGAATATTGATTACTGTTTTTGGATTCGTCCCTATCATATTTTTCCTTCTAATAATGATAGCTGAGAATCATCAGTTACACCTTGACGAATTGAATGGAATAATGAAACTACACTCTAATTCAAACTATGGACTTGTTGTTCGCTTGCTAGTTTCGAAATCATCTTCTAAAGCGAGTGCTATACTTGTTCTTTGTGCACCTTTTCTTTTGATTTATTCGTCTGTGCTTTACGTCTTTGGACAAAAACCAGACACTCTGATACGGGCATTTACAGAAACTTATCACCTGGGTTTTTCGCAACTAACTTATTTGTGCGAAAAAGCAACTTGCAGCGGTCATTACTTGTGTACTGTTGGAGCAAAGGGCCACTCCAATATAGTCAAGCCCTTGCGTGTAGGAGTTAGACATAAAAAGCTAGTTATTTGCAACAGGCAGCTTTTGATATCAAATGCCTTTGAAGAACTAATCTTTGAGAAATTTCCCATTCTTCATCGAACAATTCGCAAGCAGTATGATAAAGTGGGCGACTTCGTTGAACGCAAATACCATCTTTTTGAAATTAAAATTGTTTCGGACATTGTCTACATCTTAATGAAGCCCTTAGAATGGATTTTTCTAATCTCACTTTATTGTCTGGACAAAAAGCCTGAAAACAGAATCTCCAGTCAATACTTAACACAGACCGATAGAAGCTACATCCAAAAGGAATTAGAAAGCTTAAATGATGAGTTCTTGGATAAACCAGCTATTTATTGAGGCGTTTGTAATACCTAGATGATACGATTCAACAGATGACGGAGTAGATCCTCTTATTCCTATGCATTTCGTGTGCGGAAGCACACGTTTAGACGAACAGATAGTCCATTTCAGACCTATTCATAGAGCATTGTTAGAAATTTCCTTCTTCAGGCACCCTCAAGCCTAATATGTGCATCTTATATTTAGACGGCACCAAATCCCGAAGGATTGAGCGAGAATGACTTAATAGACCGCTGCTTAAAAAATGAGCGCAGCGCTCAAAAGGAATTGTACGACAAGTACAAGGTGGAGATGTATGGGGTTTGCCGTCGCTATATCAAGAATGACTTGGACGCAGAGGATGCCATGATTCAAGGATTCTATAAAGCACTAACTCGCTTAGAGCAATATAGAGGAACTGGAAACTTTGGAGGATGGTTGAGAAGAATAATGGTCAATGAGTCGCTGATGTATTTGCGGAAGTACAACCTCAATTTGTCTCTGGAAAAAGCGGAGCAAGTGGTGAGTAAAGAAGTGAATGTAGAGCAAACCTTTGCGGAGCAAGACATTCTAAAACTATTGGATAGACTACCCGCGGGTTACCGAACGGTGTTTAACCTCTATGCGATAGAAGGTTTTTCACATAAAGAAATTGCAGAGGAATTGGGCATAAGTGTAAACACCAGTAAATCGCAGTTACTGAAAGCGCGTAAGCGTCTGCAGGAACTGCTAACCGAATTGAATTATAAAGTAGCTTAATGAGTGAGCACAATAAAATAGACGATCTTTTCAAACGCAATGAAGCAGGGCTCAATCGCGAGCCTAGTGATTCGGCCTGGAGTAAGCTAGACCGTATGTTGCCCAAAGAGGATGATAAAGCAGTCGTGCTCTCGCCCTTAGAGGAAAGGGTAAAGTCATTTGAGAAACCCAATCCGCGGATAGTAAAAAGCCCAATTCCGACTTGGGTGCGTTATGCTGCTTTGTTTGCGCTCTTTTCGATTCCTATTGCTGCATTTATGGCTATACAGAAAAACAGTACACCAACCGCGGTAATGGCAGAAGCAAAAAAAACAACTGAGGATTTCTCGGAAGTGATTGCTATGCAAGAAGTTGAGAAGCCCAAGGCCTTTGCTATAGATGGTGTTGCTTTGAGTAAGTCGAACGCTACTGGAGGAAACGAAAGTGAAGCTGTTGAAGAGCCGGAGCCTATCGAGCAATCTGCCGAAAGAGTTAAGAAGAAAAAGAAATCAAGATTTGGAAGTATTGAAAAAATCAAGCAGTTCAATGGGAATACTGGTACTACCCGTCCGCCAGTAATTGAACGGCCACAGGAAGCAAAAGAAAAACCGCGGTTGAATTCTGGCAAGCCGCTACCACCAAGTCCTCAAGCCCAAAGTGATGATGCTGATGCAGATTTACCAATTGACATTAACTCTGGCATTGCAGTAGCGGACGAAGCGCAGACTGAACAAGGGTATCCTATTGTAAGTGGTATGCCTGAGGGCATGGCGCATATTAATAATGACCTCAATCGTCAATACAAAAATCCATATCCTTCAGCAGACAATTTAGACAAACAATATAAATACCCTAATCCTTCAGCGACGGACTTGAGTGACAAAGGTGATGAACCAGATCAGTTAGGGGAAGAAGTTGAGGTTGATATAGCCGCAAATGATGCGTCTAGTTCGAGTTATTTCAAGGCAGACGAAGAATTGCAAGAGACGAAACTAAAAAAGGAAAATGGTTTTAGTGACGATGCGACTAGGAACGACGCTCCAGCGATAAGTCAATCAGATGGTTTTCTTCAAAATGCATTTCGAGGTAATGACATGAGATCAAGCTTAAACAGTACATTGCTCAAATACTATGGAACTTGGGTTGATGATAAAGGAATCAACCAATACAAGATCATAAGTACTGGCCCTAACACAGCAAGTATTGACGTATACCGAAGCGATGAGCTTTCGCGGAATTATCAGCTGGTCGAAACCGCAGATGGAATAAGTATGATGCTTTACAATAACGAAGCTAATATTGGTACTACCGAATACTTGGTTCAATCTATTGACGATAAGACTATCCAGTTTTTCTTACCCAGCGACCCAACGAACTTAGTCCGCTTTGAATTGAGAAAAAAGAGACTGGTGGTAATTGAACAAGAGTCAGCAACAGAAAGCGAAACCTTCAAGCTGAAAAAAATAGAATAATTTTTCGCCTTCAGGCACCCTAAACTGAAAACGCTGCATCGTAGAGGTATAAAAGAACATTTAAACCCTACGACGATGAAAAATTTTGTTTTATGCTTCCTTGCATTACTCAGTACAAATCTCTTTGCCGCTGACCCAATAGAAACCGACTCCCAGATTAAAGACGTAATGGTCTACCGCACCGGTGCTCGTATAACCCGGACTGCTGCTATTAACATTCCTTCTGGTCAGAGTGAAGTAGTCTTAACTGGACTTACTACCCAATGCAACGCGCATAGCCTGCAAGTCACAATGGCCGACGGCATTGATTTAATCTCTGCCAACTACAGAGTGAACTTTTTGAAGAACACGGACCTGCCTGAAGCTCAAATGAAGCTCAATGATGAGATAAGTCTTCTTGAAGAGGATGTAGAATGGTTGAACCAACAAATTAAGGTCTACACTTCAGAAGAACAGATTATGACTCAGAAGCAAATTAAACTCACTTCGGACAACAAAGGAATCAGTATTACAGATTTGAAGGAATACACTGCATTCTACAGAGACAGAACTTTAGAAATAAAAAAGAGCATCATTGATCTTAACAAAGAGAAAAAGGAAAAGCAAAGTCGTATAAACGATTTGCGCAATCAGGTTCAGTCTTTGAGGGCAAACGGAAACAAGAAGACTGGTGAAGTGGTACTTGTGGTTCAAGCCAATTCACCACAAAGCTGCGAAATTGATTTCTCCTATATCTCCGCTCAAGCAGGCTGGGAACCGATTTACGATTTGAAAGCTACAGACGCAAACTCACCAATGGATCTCAACCTGAAAGCTAACATCCATCAAAGTACTGGTGTGCCTTGGGATATGATTAATCTCTCAGTATCTAGTGGGAATCCGTTTATGGGAAACGATCGTCCGATTTTAAATCCGCGATACATATCGTTTGCTCCGAAGTATCTTACTCATCCGGAACGGTATGACAAGAATGGACAAGTTAATGAACTAAATATGCTCCAACATATGAACTCCTATCCGTCAGCTAGAGAAAATGCCTATGCGGTAGCCAAAGAAAAGAAAGCGTACGAAGACATGGAGCCAATAGATGGTATTCCAGTTCAAAAACCCCCAGCCCCATTACTTTCGAACATTTCGGATACAGAAATCACTAGGGAGTACAACATCAAGCTAAGACAAAGTATTCCAAGCAACGGCCAACGTCACCTAGTCGCTTTACAGAACTACGAAATAGAAACCAAGTACGTTCATCACAGCGTACCGAAGCTTGATCGCGGTGCCTTCCTCATTGCAGAAGTGGAAAACTGGGGTCAGTACAATTTGCTTCCGGGAACGGCCAACATCTTTTTCCAAAATACTTACATAGGTCAATCGCAGATAAATAGCAATGTCACTTCTAATAGCATCTTGTTTTCTTTAGGCCGCGATGAGTCGATCAAAATAAAGCGCACTAAGACAGAGAACTTGGAAGAGTCTAGCCTACTCGGTTACAAGACTATTAAGAATTTGGAGTACACCATTACAGTTAAGAACACTAAGTCAAAAGCGATAAAAATTGAGGTGCTGGATCAGATTCCTATTTCGCAACACGAGGATATTGTCGTTGAATTGGTTAAAAAGACTGATGCCGATTACAAGGAAAAACTAGGCAGTTTAATGTGGGAGTTGGAGCTTGCACCAGGCGAGAGTCGTGAGCTGGTATTCTCTTACACCCAAAGATCGCCAACTGACCAGGCGCTTGTCGTCCGCTAGTAAGATGTTGTCTCAAGAGACTCAATGGCACATTCCTCGGATGTGCCATTTTTTTTTGAATTATTCCTAAGGAACAAGATTGTCTACAAGCGGTACATAATTAATGAAGTCTAGACATCGCTTTACTTGATACAACTCAATTATGCTAATATCTTTGCCGCTACTTATGAAAGCACCACTTTCTAAACTCCAGCAATTGCTCAGGCAATTGGCCTACTTGCTTTGCCTAGCTGCAAGTACACTTTGTCTCAGTGCAGGTGAAGACTTTGGTGCAAAAGAGTATTTCAGTACCGACGAGCATAAGGAAATCATTCGCTATAGAATAGAAAACTTAGATGACCGCGTGAAATACCACTTCAATGCTGAAGTAGACTCATTCGTTCAAATATACTTTAAGCAAAGAATCTCGGTTATCACTAAGGGATTACGAAGAAGTGAGACTTATTGGCCTTATATCGACAGTGTTTTTGTAGCCCATAATATTCCTTGGAAACTGCGCTATGTAGCTGTAGTTGAGTCATTACTTGACCCGAAGGCCGTTTCTTCTGCGGGCGCAACAGGCATGTGGCAATTTATGCCCGCAACAGCACGCCAATATGGCTTACGCGTAGACGATGAAGTTGACGATCGTTTGGATTATAAAAAGTCAACTGTGGCTGCCGCCAGATACTTGAAAGATCTTAAAAACCAGTTCGGTGATTGGTTTTTGGCGATGGCGGCTTACAATTGTGGCCCAGGAAATATCCGCAGTTATATAAGACGCTGTGGCGGAAACTATGACTTTCAAAAAATAAAGCACAAACTCCCAAAAGAAACTTTCGAATACATCCCAAAATTTACGGCCATTTCCTATCTAATGGAATATGCTCCAGAATACAAACTCGTACCGAGAAGACCGAGTGTTGATTTAATAGAGAACCTACCGGCCACCAACACGCTCGACGTTGCTTACAATACTTCTACCGAAGTAAAGCTGGAGGCCGAGCCGATTGCTCTCGAGCAAAATTCGTCTAGACTCCGAAAGATTTGGGACTCGATACGTTCCAAGCTCAGCTCTTTGCGTGAGGGATAGGAAGTATGCGACCAAAGGGAGCAGTCTCCTTTGTTGAGTCAGCTAATCTTTACCGCCTTAGCGGTAGAAAGATTTGCTTTGACGAAACAAGATGGAGACCGGAGCGAACGCGGAGTACTGGATAGCCCGACTCCAAACAAAAAAAGCAAGACTTAAAAGTCTTGCTTTTTTTGTTTGGAGGCACGCCCAAATCATTCTAACTGATTTCATCGCGCTCACACAAGTCGCTAATGGTTTTGAAAATTTTGGGATAATCTTCTTTGATCATTGACATCCCGATATCGACTACAGACTGAAGTTTTGTTTGGTCTTCGCTATCAGACAAATCGTAGGCGTGCATACGCTGGGCGAATTGAGTCATCGCTTTTACTACTCCACCCTCTGGCAAATACAGTTCGAGAAAGCGATACTGCATAAAGGAATCGAAATTTTCACGAAATGAATCAATGTGCTGATTCAAATCCTTGAGCTTTAAATACTCAGCTACTTCCTTCTGGTCAATAGCTCCTAACAATTTGTAAAAGTCATTTACTAGCTCTGGATTTTCATTGAGCAAGCTCTTGTCAATTAATATTTCTAAAAGTATATGCCCGTAAAAATGTTGGAAGCGAGGCATTCCACTGAGCTCTCTTTTGCGCAGCTCTTTTGAAAGTGCTTGACTGTATTTATGAAAAAACAAGGAGTTGTGAAAGAGTCGATCGACTAGGTGATGTTTGTTCACTCCGACTTGTAGCGCTTGGTGGTTGGCATTTGAAAAACCACTCACTTCTTGCTCGGGCATTCGTCGCTTTCTATCGCCTACTCTGAAAAGATCTGGCAAAACATTACCAAGGACTAAATAGGGATCGCTGGTATATTGATCTAAGTAATAGTGGGATAGGTAGTTCATCGTTCTTTAATCGCCTACAGGTCTTTTGGAGGATCCTTTTTTATGTGGTACTTAATCTTTAGTGCTCTCAAAGCTGAGTCGGCATCAATTTTTTCTTGCACAGCAGGTGGCACTTCCACTTCTTCTTTTACCCAAAACGGTTTTTCTACTATGTCCTTTGGGTTTTCTTCTTTTTCGCTCATCCAAGAATAGGTCTTTTGTTGAACCCCTACGTCTTGATACCACCAGGCCATTAAGGTTCCGGCGAATGCGCCAAACAGGTGCCCTTCCCAACTTACGCCGGTTTGCAAGGGTAAGACGCCCCAGATTAACCCGCCATAGAAAAAAGCTACTAGTAAAGACATAGCAATGGACTTGACATCTTTGCGAAACACACCGCTAAAGAAAACGAAGAAGGCAAGACCGTAAACCAATCCGGACGCGCCAATATGAAAACTACTTCGGGCGAACATCCAAACGCTAGCGCCAGAAATAAACCAAATGGCGGCCCATACTTGTGGCGCGACTTTTCGATAGGTATAGAAAGTGATGAATCCAAGCACCAAAAGCGGAATAGAGTTGGAAAACACGTGGTCAAAATGACCAAAAAGCTGGAAGCCTTCCTCGCGCGCATCGCCGTGTAACAAAGGATAGAAAATTACGCCGCGCAGCCCTGAAAGATCACGGGGCAAGACGCCCCAATGTCTAAAGTCAAGACCGAGAAATACATCTACGATCTTAATGACCCAAATTACCAGCACAAAAATGGCTGGAAATCGCATGGCTTTTAGGAGTAAGTTTTGGTCTTTCTTCAAACAGTTGGTTTAGAATAAGAACTTACCATTCTTGTAAATAAGTTCATCATCGGCGAAAATTTCTCCGCCATTGCGCATTTCGGATATCATATCCCAATGCACTGAGCTGGTGTTTTTTCCTCCTGCCTGTAGATAGGATTGCCCGATAGCCATATGCACTGTACCGCCCATTTTCTCGTCGAACAAAATGTTCTTGGTTATTTGCTGTATTCCGTAGTTGGTACCTATGGCCGCTTCGCCAAAACGATTGGCTCCTGGTATTTTGAAAACGTGGTCCAGAATTTCTTGACCATTTTTCGCTGACCACTTTACAACTTCTCCTTCTTTTACTTCTAAGCGCACATCGCGCACTTCAGTGCCCATATACACGGATGGAAAGTTGAAATGTATTACTCCGTTGACAGAATCTTCAACAGGAGATGTATAGACCTCTCCAGACGGCATATTCGTTTGCCCATCTGAATTGATCCAAGTGCGTCCATCTGTACTGAAGGTTATATCTGTACCGAGTTCGTTTGTATAGCGAACCGAATTCTTCTGGTTTAGGTGGTCGACAATGTGCTGCTGGTTTTTACGAACTTCTAACCAGGCATCTCGGGGACTATCGGCGTCCAACTTACAAGCCTTGAATACGAATTCTGTGTACTCAGGCAGACTCATCCCTGCCATCTGCGCTAGGGCGTTACAAGGAAAAACACAAAGGCTACGCTTTAAATCTCTAGTAGCCGTTCGCTCGCTATATACTTTCATTAAAGGCGCAGTTGCTTTTTTGGCCTTCTTTACTTTTTCAGCGGGAAGACCTCTACCGGAAGCTAAGTTGTAAGGAGCTTTAATAACGAGGTAAGCCTCAAAATTCCTAAGAGCGTAATCTAGCATAGGGCTTACATAGTTTAACTGATCATCGCCCGCTTCTTCTAAAAATATTCGTTGACGATCTTCAATTTCCAACATTACCTCCATGCTTCCTCCTGCTCGATAAACAGCTCGATACAGTTCTTTCAACAATGGCTCCGCCTGGACAGTGGTCCTTACCAGCAGCCTATCGCCCGGTTTTATTTCCAGCGAGTAATTGGCTAATAGATCAGCGTATTTCGTAAAATTCATTCATAAAATTTTGGCAAAGGTGATACTTATTTCCTCAAGTAACAACGATACTTATGGGCAATTAATTCACCATAAGTGCTTGAATTTCAAGGGTAAAAATGAATTATTTTAATGATTGTAACTAAAAGCAGACAATAGACGTATTGATATCAGATGACGGATGGGGAATATACAAGCTGTGTAGACCAATATGCTGATGCCGTTTTCAGGTTTCTGATGAAGAACCTGGGTCATAGAGCAGATGCTGAGGACTTAGTGCAGGTGACTTTTGAAAAGGTTTGGATTAATCGCGAAAAGGTTGAATACGAACGTGCGAAGTCATATCTGTTCAAAGTGGCCTACAACAGTATGATAGACCTAATCCGTAAAAACAAAAAAGTGAGTTTGAAAGCTGATATGACTAATAATTCTCCGAGCGGAGAAATGAAGCGCTCCTTCGAGTTGAAAGAGGTTATTGATAAGGCGCTTCAAACTCTAAGTCAGGTGCAAAAGTCGGTGATAATGCTGAGAGATTATGAAGGTTACAGCTACAGCGAAATTGCAGACTTGTTGAAGTTAAGTGAGTCACAGGTAAAAGTTTACATCTACCGCGCAAGAAAAAAAATGAAACAGTATATCGTTCAACTGGACAACGTACTATAAGAATGAGATTATGAAATTTGATTTAAGCAATTACGAGGATCACATCTTAGACTTTTTGGAAGGACAACTTTCAGAAAGTGAGATAGACGCTTACCTAGATTGGAAAGCTGCTCATCCACACTTACAGGCAGAAGAAGATTTAATGCGTCAGACTTTCCTCACTCCTGAAGTTATTACTTATAGCAATAAAGAAGCGTTGAAGTCTTTTGGCAAAACGGAAAAGTCGAAGCCAGTACCAGTTAAAGTTGTACCACTTTATCGCAGAGCTTGGACAATGGGTATTGCTGCAGCTGCTGTTTTAGGTCTCTTCTTTTGGATGAATATGAACGATACTGTCATTAGCCCTAATGATCCGAGCATGGTTTCTACTCCAGCAAGCACTCCTGAGCCTGCAAAAGTTGAGAGAGTTGAAATTGCCGATGAAACCCTTGCACCAATGGATGAAGACACTCCGGTTGAAGCTTTCGATGTCCCAGAAGTAAATGAACAAGGCATGTTCGCCAACCTGAATAAAATTGCTGATAAGGCGAAAGAGATTGTTGCGAATAATGATAATGACAACCCTAAGAAAAAAGCGGGGGTCAAAAAAGGAACACTGCGCAACAAACGTCCTGAAAGATTTACCAAGGAGGATATCAATTTAGATCGCAGGTACAACAACACAATTGCAGAAGTTTCTAAACCTGAAACGACTATTGAAGAGTCTGTTGTGTTAGAATCTGTTCTAGAGCAGGCCGAGGATGTAGCTGAGCTAAGTGATTTCCCAAGTGAAAAGATAGATGCGTCGAAATCAGAGAAGATAATGGAAGATGTAATTGCGGCTACTGATAAAAACGAAACAGCTCCTAGTGTAGACACAAGCCCTGAAGTCATTACTGAAACGGCCGCCGATCCGGTTCTAGCGGAAGAGCCAGTTGTCGCAGTTGCAGAAAAGGAACAAATGGAAAATCAAAAAGTACTCAGCGGATGGCAAAAAGTTCGGGCGAGCATTCAAGACGAAGAATCTGTCTTGGGATTTGCGGCGAGAGAAGTAGCGGATTTTGTTACACCGTCTATCCTTGAAAAAGAAGACAAACCGAAAAGAAAAAATATTTCAGTCGACATAAATATTGCCCGCACAAATCTGGGCAAAACAATCAAAAAGTTAAGAAACAAATAAATCTAAAGCCATGAATACTTACAAAATGAAAAAGCTATTGCTTTGTTTGGTACTCTTCGGAATGATGAGTCCACTTATGTACGCGCAAGATACACCTCCTGCAGAGCCTACACCTCCTGTTGCGCCTGTACCTGGAGTTGAACCAGTTGAGCCAGCACCACCTGCATCGCCTGAGGCACCTAAAAAGAAAATCACCATCGACATAAACTTTGATGATGATGGTGAAGACACTGATGACGATCACAGCCACGATGGACACAATCATGATGGCCACGATCACGATGGGCACGACCACGA
>CAZZIZ010000039.1:3741-9471 GCA_964654535.1 uncultured Chitinophagales bacterium | reverse complement strand
CACGATGGGCACGACCACGACCATGATGCTAACCACGATCACAGCAAGGAGAAAATGGTAGATAAGCAAGAAGACAAGAAGAGAGACATTGATGCCTTTACCTCTTCATTCGACTTGGGTCTCAATTACTTCATGCAAGATGGCAACTTCGATCTGGGTCCTGAGCTCAATGCCTTAGAGATAGACAATTGGAAATCAAAAACTTTTGCTTGGCACGTTGTTCAGGCCAGAATTAATCTAATTCAAAATGTATTGAACCTTCGCACAGGTATTACCCTAGAGTGGAGTGCTTTCGATTTCGATTCAGGCCAACGCCTATTGACTACTAGAGAAGAAGGCGGAATGAATGCGGTTGCATTTGCTCAAAATGAGCCAGCTCTCGATCTTGACAAGAATAGATTGCGCACCTCTTACTTCATCGTACCCTTGATGATAGATATTAAATCTAGACCGCACACAACTGACAAGTCTTTTCACCTAGCGGCTGGCGGTTATGTTGGAGCGAGAATGGGCGCCTCTTTCAAGCAGAAGCTCGACGGCGAATTCAAAGACGTGTTGCAAAACAACTTTCATACGACTAAAGTGAAGTACGGCTTAAGAGGAGAAATTGGCTATGGCGGTGTTGCTCTTTTTGCCAACTATGCCCTGACCGATGTTTTCGAAGAAGACGAAGCAGGAAATTTCAATGTTCAGCAATTCACCATTGGTCTGAACCTCGGAATAGACTAAAAGTAAAGACTTACAAAATAAGAGGTAGAAGGTAAATAATCCTCATCTGGAATAGCTCCCAAGCGTACGTGCGGGGGCTATTCTTTTTTGCGCTAAATATTAAACCAGTAGCTCAACTTTGCAACCAGCGCACGATTACGCGTAGAAAAACGATCGGTTGGATCAGTTAAGTAGTTGTGGGTATAAACGATAAAGAGGTCAGATACAGGTTTAAAACGCCACTGCAAACGCGTATTGATGTTTACGTTTTCGCTTTGGTTATTAAACTGAATAAACGTAGTCCAGAAAATTTTGCGCGTAAAAGTAATATCGAAGCGTGGACCTATTAACCAAAGATCAGTGGGTACAAAAGGCTCATCAAGTGTTATTCGGTTGTAGTTAAAATTAAAAGCCACCGTAGCGTACTGGCGGTAGCGGTAAGTAATATCACCGCGAAAACCAAAGCGCTCTCCATCAAAGAACTGTCCAAAAGATGGGCGCAAGGAATAAGAAACTTTTGATGCCCGATTGTTTCTTATGTTCGCCTCCAACGATACAAATTCAAAGTCCTCACCTGCCTCGTAAAAAATATTATCATCTTGCACGCGGGTAGGATCAAAATCGTTTAGTAAGGTAAAGTTGGAATATTCTAAACGCAAACCCGTTTCATAACCACTGGAAAAATTCACCTGCCAATTGGCAAAACCACCGACTTCTTCAATGCCAGGTTCTGTAAAAACCTCGTTTCCATCGTTGGCCAGTTTATGGAACACATCTAAGTTTACCGTAAAACTGTGCCTACTAACCTTTGAATCTTCTGGATAAAGGAACACACCTACCGTTGGATTAATCACAAAAATATCGCGTCGAGGTGAGAAGCCAAGATCTGGCGTAAAGCCATCGCCTACCAACAAATGACTATAACGAACAAAGAAATCACGTGTGTTATATCTTATCCGAGTTAGGTGACTAATATCATTGGTGCCGGCATCTACAGCAGAGAAGTTTTTGAATAACGAAACTTTTCCAGTCCACAAGTTATCCGTGGTACGCAGTCGATACTCGCCACCAATCAGTCGGTCGTATTCTGGATTGGTATCACCGAAGTTGTCATAGTTTACTGCTTGCTTGTTCGTTCCCATGATGGCAATACTTGAACTTGGCGTCATCAGGTACTCACTTGCTAAAATGGTATAGTTATATCCCGGCAAGTCTATTGCGGACTCACTCGCGGTTTGCAAATTCATTAGCCCCACCCTCGTTTTCTGATTCAACTTACCCGTTACGCGAGCTCCGTATAGAATGGCATTCTCTACGTTGGTGCCGCTTCCCTCATCAAAAGCAATGCCAATACGACGACTAAAAAAAGGATTAGCAAATGGCGAATTGAAAGATGAAAACAAATCAGCGTTCTCTAAAAAGAACTGTCGCCTTTCCGGAAAAAATATTTCGAAACGATTCAAATTTGTTACTTGCCTATCTACTTCAACCTGCGAAAAATCTGGGTTAACCGTTAGATCTAAGTTTAGTCCAGAAGTTATAGCCAGTTTTACGTCGCCGCCTGCATTGAAATTTATATCTGCATCCGTTTCAGTTAGGTCTTCGAAGTCTCGGCTTATAGCTGCCGAAACATAAGGAATCAGTGAAATATTTGAACCTGCCTTTTTAAGTGGCTCTTCAAAGTTCAAATCTCCCATAAAAGCCAGGTTTGCCAGCGTGTTGTTTCGCGAGAACTGCATCCAAGTAGAAATCTCATTGCTGCCCGAGTAAAAGCGGTAAGCATTGAAACGCCAAGTCTTCACGTCAGATTCAAAACGAACACTGTTAAAAGGAATAGCCATTTCGGCTATCCAATAGGTATCGTAAATTTTTGATTCGCCATCCCATTTATTCACCCAAGAATTGTCAAAGTGGTCATTGACTCTACCGCCGCAACAAATCGTTGCTTCGCGTCGCACGCCGTAGGGGTTCATACCAAAAACGAACGCATTGGCACCATCGGCGAAGGTATCCAGCACTATGGTCATATTGTCATTGCCTCGAAAACCGTAATCGCGCTTCAAGGAAGAAACCGCATAGTTATCATCGGCGGCGTAACACTTTACTGCGATGTAAATTTGGTTTTCGTCGTAGGTAAAGTAAACCTCCGAATCGTAGTCGGCAAAGGTGGTATCCGATGGAAAAAACTGAGCAAAGTTCTTAGATACTTGCGCCTTCTGCCAAGCAGCTTCATTCAGAACACCATCGAGGACAATTTTTTCGCTGGTTTTGTTTACGGCTATTTGGGGAGCACTAGCCCCCTCTAAGAGATTGAACTCCTGACCTAATAAGTTGGAAAAAACCAATAGCGTAAATACGAATGCTGTGAAGCTGCGCATAATAAGGTCTAAGCTAAACCCTTTAAGTGAGTCTTTGCTATAAGGTTTTGCCCGTAATTGGACTAAACGACGAAATTATTCTAGTGACTATGTCCGAAATAGCTTTCCTCAAAACTCGCGAGTGCTGAGCGCAGACTTTCTATTACCTCCATATCTGTCTTTTGCTTACTCTTCATAGCATAGACTGATATGGCGTGTAAGTTCTTCAGATTCTCAGTGTAGTGCTTCGCTGCGTGACGATCCGAAGCACTTTTCGGCATTTTTATGCGCTGATGCAAGAAGTACTGACTTACTATATGCTGTATTTCTTCTGCGTGCTTTTCTTTGTTCATTACCCAACGCACCAACTGATTGTAGTTTGGTGTTTCAGCTTCCGAGATTTCGTTAATCTGCTTCATCGCTTTTTCAACCGTGCGAATGTGCTCATTTATTAGTGCTACACGGAGGGAGTCACCATATATACCGCAAGGAACTTCACAGTGAGGGCCTGGCGCTTCGACGCTGGCAATGGCAGCTTTGAGTGCGTTTATTTTATCGTCGTCGCCTGGTGCAGCCATTACAGCTTGTCCGAAAAGAAATAGGCCAAAGACGATCGAAAGAATACTATTTATCTGCTTCATTTTTTTCTTTGAATATACAAAGGAATCGGTTTGAGTTTTGTCCTTGATGTGCTGCGTTTTTGTGGAAGATTGTTTTATTTGGGCGTGCCCCTATTTCTCCCTTCCCTTGTTGGTCAGGGGACCAACAAGGGAAGGGAGAAATAGGGTCGGGCTTTCGGCCCTCGCTCTGTTCTGCTTCAGGCAAAAAGTCTCTCTAGCTCTAAGGAGCTAAAGACTTTTCTTGCCTGCAGCAACAGGAGCTCAAACATAGGCCTCTATCCCTCACGCAACACATTACTGTATGATTATTCATACATTATGAGCTATTAATGGAATTAATGTGTGAATAATAAGTCATTATTTGGGAAAAAATGAGTTGGAGTGTTGAAATACCGAGTGAAAAGTAATACCTTAGAGGTAAATAAGAGATATAATGACCGATAACTCATACACAAAATGGCAAAATCACAGCGATAGCGCAGTAGAAGAAGCATTAGGCGAATACGTAAAAGCAGAGCGCCAGCGCCAAAACAAAACCCAGGCAATGCTCGCAGAAGCCGCAGACATCAGTCGTTCGACACTTAGTCTGCTCGAGCGTGGGGAAACCGTTACCCTCGCTACTCTTATACGCGTGCTGCGGGTACTCAACAGGCTACAAGTATTTCAAGCATTTGAGGTGCACGAACAAGAGAGCCCCATAGCCCTCGCAAAAAAAGACAAAGCCAAAAGGCAAAGAGTCCGACCAAAAAAGAAGAAGAAAGCTAGCAAGAACAAAAAGTCAGACTGGTAATGATCAATACCGCCTTTGTAAAAATATGGGACGAAATAGTTGGTGCCGTTGCTTGGGATGAAAATGCCCAACTCGCCAGTTTCGAGTACGCCGAAGATTTCCTAAGGAAGCAATGGGATCTTTCGCCTATTCATATGCCACTCGAACAAGGTGCACGTATTTACAACTTTCCTGAACTACGACCAGCGCGAAACAGCGAGTACGACACTTTCAAAGGACTGCCCGGCCTACTCGCCGATGTGCTACCAGATAAATACGGAAACCAGCTAATAAACATCTGGCTCGCGCAACAAGGGCGACCACCCGCCTCTATGAATCCCGTGGAACAACTTTGCTTCATAGGTGAACGCGGCATGGGTGCATTGGAGTTTGAACCTGCACAACTGACATCGCGCAAAACATCTTATAAAGTAGAAGTCTCTAATCTGGTAGAGATATCCAGAGAGATGCTCGCCAAGCGCGAGGACTTCGTTACCGACCTCAGCGAAGACGAAGCAAAAGCAACATTAGATATTCTAAAACTAGGAACCTCCGCAGGTGGTGCTCGGCCTAAAGCAGTTATAGCCTACAACCAAAAAACCGGCGAAGTTCGATCTGGACAAGCGAAAGCACCTAAAGGCTTTGAACAATACTTAATAAAACTCGATGGCGTAAGCGATGTACAACTGGGCGACACACAAGGGTACGGTCGTGTAGAAATGGCCTACCACCTTATGGCCATAGACTGTGGAGTCGAGATGATGCCTTGTCAACTGCTCGAAGAAAATGGTCGCGCTCACTTTATGACCAAACGTTACGACCGACAAGGAAGTAAAACCAAACACCACGCACAAACCTGGTGCGCATTACAACACTATGACTTCAACGAAATAAATAGCTTCGCTTACGAACAACTGTTTCAAACAATGCGCGCACTCGCTTTGGATTACAAAGCTGCAGTACAAATGTTTCGTCGCATGACTTTCAACGTAATAGCCCGTAACTGTGACGACCACACCAAGAACTTTTCCTTTCTACTAAAACAGGACGAGGACTGGTCGCTCGCACCTGCATACGACATCTGTCACGCGTATCGTCCGGACAGTTACTGGGTAAGCCAACATGCATTGAGTGTAAATGGAAAACGCAAAGGCATTTCCAAAGATGACTTACTCGCCGTAGCCAAATCAATGAATATAAAAAGAGCCAAGGCTATTATTGTGGAGATAAACGAAAAGGTTGGCAACTGGAATGACTATGCTGAGGAAGCAAAGGT
>CAZZIZ010000039.1:0-3641 GCA_964654535.1 uncultured Chitinophagales bacterium | reverse complement strand
CGCGTGAGGGATAGGAAGGATACGACCAAAGGGAGTAGTCGCCTTTGTGGCTGTAGTAAATCCTTACCGCTTGCGGTAGAAGGATTTGCTTTGCAGCCACAAGATGGGGACCGAAGCGAACGCGGAGTCCTGGATAGCCCGACCCTGAACTTTGGCGCAGCCAAGAAGTGAAGGGGCACGCCCAAACCCATCATAAAAAAAAGCCCCACACAAAATGCAGGGCTTTAAAGCAAAAATCTCTTACGTAAAAAATTTATTCTTTGATAATCTTTCGATGCACAATGCTATCGTCTGTTTCCAAACTTAAAATATATGTACCTACAGGCAGGTCACTCAGATTTATTTGCAAACTGTTGACTCCGATACCCGCCTGCTCCAGCTTGCTCATTATCGCCTGCCCTGAAATGTTTGTTAGCTTAAGCTTGAGTGCACTTTCTTTATCGACAGCATAGGAAATATTGACATAGCCGGAAGTTGGTTGCGGGTAAACCGCCAGTATCTCAAATCTATCTGACTTACGATTTATAGTTACAATGTTTGGAGCCAACTCTGTTGAACCATCTGCATTGACGGTTTCTAATTTGTAATAAGTAACTCCTAGTCGAATTTCCTCTTCAAGATACTCGTAGTGCAGTGTAGCGTTTGAGTTTCCTGCAGCATTAATACTCGCGATCTTGTCCCACTGCGTTCCGTTTTCACTTTCGTAAAGATTGAAAAAGTCGGTATCAGTTTCTGTTGCGCTTGACCAAGTGAGACGATCTGCTTCTGGGAGTTTTTCTCCTTCAAAAGACAAGAGATCTAAGCTGGTTGTTGTACACTCAATCAAGCTTTGTTCTACGGTTACTATACAATTCGGATTACTTATAAGCTGTACGGTATAAGAAAATCCGTTTTGAGGATTGAAAGCTCCATCTTGAAATGATGCACCCACTACCCCATTGAAGCCACCAGAATGAGTGGATGAAACTAGGTAATCCATACCTTCTTCTCCTCCAAACAATTCTAAGACTACAATGAGTTCGCCACTCTGGCAAAGTACTGCAGCGTTCACAACTAACTGATCACAGTCATCTATTTCTCCAATATCGTCTTCATCATCTGATGCATCAAAAAGACTTTGTCCTAGTAGACATTCGTCATAATTTGAAACTCCCCCATTATCGCAATCTTGAAGTGCTAATGGACTATTCGGATTAGCCAAAATATACGCACAATGGTCTACGTTCGCTGATTCGAAGCTCAGACAGGAATCATCGAAGCCTAGGAATGGATTACTTCCATTAACGCATTCTATATAGTTAGACACTCCCCCATTATCGCAATCGGCTTGAGCTATAAAGCTATTCGGATTGCTCATAATATACGCACAGTGATCAATGTTGGCTGCTTCAAAATTGTCGCAGGTATCATCAATTGGGTCAAAAGGATTACCGCCAGCATTGCACTCATCAATATTGGAAACTCCACCACCATCGCAATCTTGCAGTGCAAGTGCACTATCCGGATTTGCCATTATATATGCGCAAGGATCAATTGACGCATTTTGTAACGCTTGGCAAGAATCGTCTACTGGATTAAAAGGTGAAGAGCCAATAATACACTCCGCACTATTTGATATTCCACCGGAATCACAATCGCTATTGGCGATAACACTATTCGGGTTGTTTGAAACATAGGTACAGAAATCTTCAATACCTTCAGGCGTATCGAAACAGTTTTCTAGCGTGATTACTTGCACGCATACGCTCGCATTTCCACATTCATCGATAGAAGTCCAAGTACGAGTTATCTCTTTTGACGTGCAAGTATACTCTAAACTGTCTTGGTACTCTAGCGTTGTGCTAGAACAGATATCTTGGGTTGCAGGGCTACCAGTATTTTCCGGCAGCGTGCTGTCCGAACATCCAATTGTTATATCCGATGGACAAACAAGTATCGGTGCCTCTGTATCTACAACAGTTATAATCTGGTCACAAGTAGACTGATTACCACAGACGTCCGTTGCAGTCCAAGTTCTGACTATCACTTTTGCATTACCGCAAGTATTATCGACAACATCAGTTTCTGTGAAACTAACAATGCCGCATGAATCACTGCCTACTGCCTGACCGGTATGAGCAGAACTTTCATCATCTCCACATTCTAGAATGAAATCTGCAGGACAAATTATTGAAGGTGGTTGAGAATCTTTGACCGTTATGATTTGATTACAACTGCTTTGGTTTCCACATTCGTCGGTAGCTGTCCAAGTTCTGGTGATTACTTTGGTGTTGCCGCAATCTCCTACTGCACTATCAGATTCTGTAATAGTGACATTGCCACAAGTATCCGTTGCTGATGCAAGGCCAGTAGCAAAACTCGTTTCATCAGTGTTGCACTCGATAGTGATATCTGCTGGACAAAGAATTGTTGGTGGAGTTGTATCGATTACTGTTATCACTTGATCGCAAGTAGTTTCGTTACCGCAATCATCGGTGACAGTCCAAGTTCTGGTGATCACTTTAGTGTTGCCGCAATCGTCGACTACTGAGTCGCTTTCGGTTATGACTACACTTCCGCAAGTATCAGTTCCGCTTGCTAGTCCAGTGCTAACTGATGACTCATCATCCGTGCACTCGATAGTGATATCTGCTGGACAAACTATTGTTGGTGGCGTTGTGTCAACTACCGTTATGATTTGATCGCAGCTGGTTTCATTTCCGCACTCGTCTGTTACTGTCCAGGTTCTGGTGATGACTTTAGTATCACCGCAATTATCAGCTATCACTTCTGAACGCGAAATGATGACTTGACCACAAGTATCAGTGCCAGTTGCTTCGCCAGTATTTGTGCTGGACTCATCTTCGGTACACTCAATGGTGATATCCGATGGACAAACTATAGCTGGAGGCGTAGAATCTACTACGGTTATGATTTGATCGCAAGTAGTTAGGTTTCCGCACTCATCTTCGATGGTCCAAGTACGCGTAATTACTTTGGTGTTTCCGCAGTCGCCTTCTACCACATCTGACTCAGTCACTTTTACTATACCACAAGTATCTAATCCAGTTGCGATTCCGGTGTTCGCTGATGACTCATCATCCGTGCACTCGATGGTGATATCTGCAGGACAAACTATTGTTGGAGGAGTGGTATCTACCACGGTTATTGTTTGATCACAGCTCGTTTCGTTTCCGCACTCGTCAGTCGCAATCCAAGTTCTCGTAATAACTTTTGTGTCTCCACAATCATTAGCTATTTCTTCCGTACGAGAGATTATCACATCTCCGCAAGTATCTGTTCCTGTAGCCTCTCCCGTGTTTGTACTTGACTCATCTTCTGTACATTCTATCGTGATATCAGCTGGACAAATTATCGTTGGAGCTGTAGTATCGATTACCGTGATGACTTGATCACAGCTCGTAACATTTCCACACTCATCCTCAACAATCCATGTTCGAGTTATCACTTTGCCACTTCCACAGTCACCTACGACTACATCAGACTCAGTAATTTTAACTTCACTGCAAGTATCAGTGCCAGTTGCTAATCCGGTGTTCGCTGATGACTCATCATCCGTGCACTCTATCGTAACATCTGCTGGACAAGTAATAGTTGGCGGAGTTGTATCGATTACTGTTATCACTTGATCACAAGTAGTT
>CAZZIZ010000038.1:0-21065 GCA_964654535.1 uncultured Chitinophagales bacterium | reverse complement strand
AACAAAGGACAGGGAGATTTGGGGTCAGGCTATCCAGGACTCCGCGTTCGCTCCGGTCTCTTTCTTGTCTCGCTAAAGTTTATCCCTCTACCGCAAACCTTAGGGTTTGGGTAAGTCTAAACTAGCTCAACAAAAGAGACTGCTCCCTTTGGTCGCATCCTTCCTATCCTTCACGCAAAGAAGGCAAGACAATTAATTGAAATTGAAAGTTTTCGAGGCTATTTAGTCTGCGGTCGAACCTCTTGAAAAAGCAACTTTGCTTGAGCACTCTTTTCTTTGTGCACTACAATTGGATCAGGGTAATCAGTAGTGAACAGATTCTTGCCTTCGAATAATTTGTGTACTTCTTTGTTGGGAACTTCCTTAAGTTCTGGCACCCACTTTTTTAAATAAAGGCATTCCGGATCAAAACGCTTTTGCTGAAGCCAAGGATTGAAAATGCGAAAGTATGGCTGAGCATCACAACCAGTGCTTGCCGCCCACTGCCAATTGCCATTGTTCACTGCCGGATCATAATCGACGAGTTTCGTCGCGAAGTATTTCTCGCCCCAACGCCAATCTATGTGCAGATCTTTAACCAGAAATGAAGCGACGACCATGCGTACGCGGTTGTGCATGAAGCCAGTGGTGTTTAGCTCTCGCATTCCTGCGTCTACAATGGGAAAGCCAGTTCTTCCCTCGCACCACTTTTTGAACTGCCTCTTATCGTTTTCCCAATTGATCTTATCGTACATCGGGCGAAAACAGCCTTTGAAAACGTGCGGAAAGTGAAAAGCAATATGCGTGAGAAAATCTCGCCAAAACAACTGACGTATAAGCGGAGCTGAACGACCAAACTTTTTTTCCAAAATGTAAAACGCCTCGCGAACAGAAAGCGTACCAAACTTAAAGTGTGCGGACAAACCGGTTGTGCCCCTTATGGAAGGAATATCGCGCTGCTCAATGTACTTATCAAATTGACCTAGGCCTTTAGCAATGGCCTTTGCTTCGCTGCGTCCTCCTTTTACCAGTCCACTATACTTTGCATCAATCAGCTCTTTCAAATAAGCTGAGTCAGCGATTTTGATTCTTTTGTTAAAATAGTTTTCGTTTCGATTCTTTCGCGGTTTGGTCACGGGCTTCTGAATCGCCTTTCTATAAAAAGGTGTAAAAACGGTGTAGGGCTTGCCGTCGTCTTTGTGCACCGCACTTGGAGGATGAAGAAGCGCGTCGTGGTAGGCGTAAAACGCTAGACTTAACTTTTTGCATGTGGCAGCTATGCTCTTATCTCGCTTTATGCTAAAAGGTGTATAATCTTGATTTAGAAAAACCGCTTCAATTGATTCATCTTTTGCTAATTGAGCAATAATTTCGGTTGGCTTCCCACTGAAAAAATAAAGTTGACTCCCTTTTTCTTTCAATGATTGGTCTACGTCTTGAAGAGATTCTAGCATAAATTGTAAACCAAAGCTAGACTTATAAGCATGTGCTTTGATCTGTCTGGGATCAAAGATGAATGCAGCAATGACTTCTTCACTATTTGCCAGTGCCGCCTGCAAGCCAGTATTGTCCTCTAATCGTAAGTCCCTGCGGAAAATGAATAGTGACTTTTTATGTTTCTTTGTGCTGGCTCCCATCTAGCTCGAAGATACACTATGAAGATTTACGAATTTAATCAGGAACAACGCTTACCCATAAGTTTGCAAGAGGCCTGGACTTTCTTTTCTGAGCCCAAGAACTTAATCAAACTGACTCCCTCAGAAATGAAGATGGAGCTGCTTAAAAAGGAAGCGGGGCAGGGTGAACTTCATGAAACCGTGGTTTTCGGATTTAAACTCTTGGGCATTATTCCTCAAAAGTGGAAATCCGAAATACGCGATTGGAATCCACCGCATAGTTTTCGAGACATACAAATCACGGGGCCATATCGACATTGGAATCACTTGCATCGACTCGAGGAGTCTGACGGCGGCGTAAAAGTTATTGACCACATTAAATATGCCCTGCCCCCACTACCCTTTCAAGATTTACTGAATCGCCTTTTCATCTTGCCACAGTTAAACAGCTTGTTTGACTACCGCAGAACGACTTTGGAAAAACTATTTAGCAAAGGTGAACAGTAAATTTCAATGGCTTTTGGCGCTACTCTTGGCATTGGTCTTAGTTCTTTTGATAAAGACCTTTGTTCTGTGGCGCATTACGGTAAGCAATCAATCCATGCTTCCCAATGTGAAAAATGGTGATCGACTCGCTTTGTATAAATTGGGCACTCCAGAAAAAGGTGAATTCGGTGTATTCACTCATCCGAGCAATACGGACAAGGAGTCAGGCGAGAGTCAGTTTTTAAAACGATTGGTCGCTGGCCCTGGAGATACAATTAGGATCATTAATCAACTCGTTTCGGTGAACGGAGCAGAGGAAATCGAGTTTGACAAGCTCTTTGATTACTCTATTGAAACCAACGCTCTCGGGCTTAGCGCCGCTCAAAAAGAAGCACATCATTTAGAACAAGGCGGAATGGTTCGGGTCAATGAGCTATACAAATACTCTTTAACCAAAGCTCAGGCAAAAGCCGTGGAAGACGAACCAAATGTAGAATTCGTCGAAGCACAAAGGTATCCGAAAGGGATTACCGGAAGAATGGTTGCCCAATTCGCACAAGACCCAAAAGCATTGGCTTGGAACCTCGACAACTTTGGACCACTCATTTGCCCCGAAAAGGAAATGCGCATTATTCTGAACGATGAAAACCTAAACATCTACACCTCCTTACTGGAACGATTTGAAAACAAAAGACTGAAAAAAGTAGATGAGTTATTTTACGTGAACGAGGTTCAAGCCGATTCAGTATCCTTTTCTAAAAATTATTTTTTCTTCCTCGGCGACAACCGCCACCAATCTATTGACTCTCGCAGCTACGGTTTGATTCCCGAGGAAAAGTTGCGAGGCACAGCCTTTCGTTTTCCCTAGTCGCGTAATCCAATTGTAAAAAAGTCTTAAAAATCACGGGCTTCTCAGGCGAATTTTCTGTTTAACGCATTTCATGTCCCTTTGCAGCCTTCAGATTTTCAAGGCTTTACGCGCGATTCGCTCTTCTCTTAGCCAAAAAAACGCATAACAAACCAGCGAATAGGTAATTGCAATCGCATACAACAAAATTGAAATTGTTCGTTAAGGAGAACGAATACTTCTGTACACCCAAATCACTGTCAAAGCATTTGTATTCCGATGTCCAGCTTTTGAAGAAAATATTTTTAACGGGTTCTTAAAATTTTGACTTATGAAAACACTACAAATCACTCCCCCCAACTATTACTTCCCGTCAAAATATTTTTCTATTTGCCTATTAATCTTAATCTACCTCTGCACTTTTCTCAATCCAATTAATGCGCAATCTAACGTCAACAAGAAAGATCTGAGCGGCTATCTAGCACTCGCGAACTTTAGAGCAGGCATTGAGGTTTCGAAGTTCAATTCTATGAAAGACAATATGGTCAGTGGTGCACAAAGCAACAGCGCTACTGAGCACGGCTTCAACTTCCTAGGTGATGCCCTACTCTTTAAAAAGAAGCTGGCCATCTCATCGGGATTTGGTTTTCAACAAAGCAAGATTACATTGAGCCAAAACGACTTTTTAGTCTCTCAGAAAAACGGCAGCAAAGAATTCGATGGCATCAATAGCGATGAAGGGAATTACATTAGAGACAATCGTATGTACTTCTCTGTACCAGTGCGCGTCAAGTGGCGTTCGAATCTTATCGGGAGGAATAAAAAGATGTTTATTGGTAGCGGGGTCAACTACTACAAACTACTAAGTCAAGATGCCGTGGTAGCTTTTGAAAATAATGGCGTTATGACTGATCAAGGCTTGGTCGTAGAAGTTGATCCGCAATCTCAGAAACTAGATTTTGAAACTCAGGTCGGTATGGAGCTGTCTCTTTCGAGCACCTTGGTCTTGAACGCCGCGCTGGTTTATAGCAAAGGTTTGATTAGTCCTTATGAAGGAAGCAATCTATACTTAAACAACTTCGGGATTTCGACGGGAGTGACATTCTAGACCTAGGACTCGCTCTCTTGCTCAGTTAAAACAAGGAATGTCTCATTAGAAGGTTCAAGTTCGCGGAAAAGGATATCAATAAATTCTTTTCCGTACTTGGACCAATATTCGATGATATTGTCCTTACGCTCCTGCAAGCTATTTGATGGAAAGAGCTTCTCCTTGACTTTGCGCAGTCTGTTCAGTTCAGTTTCGTTTTTTCGCTTGACTTCGCGTAGTATTTTTCCTTCGAGATTTTGAATCGCCTTGAATTGCTTTTTGAATTCGCCCATTACGGTTTTTTCCATTTGGGGATTCACCGACTTCGCCTTGGTCAAAATTCGATTAAACAATTTTTCCAGCTCTTTCGATTCAGCTTCTAAAAGCGTACCCTCACTGCCAGCTCGCGTCAAACGAGTAATCAATGTGTCGGTATCGCCAAACAAATCGATACTTGTCAATTTAAACTCGCCAATACGCTTTTGCAGCTTTTGATCGATCCAAAGAACTGAGTTACGCATAGCCAGTAGAGGAAAAGGCACTTGGAAATATGTAAAGGCAGCTTTTAACTGAAGCCAATAGGCAAGCTCTCCTCCACCGCCTATGTACACGAGGTTCGGCAATATGCTCTCTTGATATAGTGGACGCATCAAGACATTTGGACTGAATCGCTCGGGATAAGCTTTCACTAAGTCAAGTAGTTCTTTTTCTTCAAGCACATCACCTGCAGTTTCAAACTGATACTTGTCTACTGAATCGATGTAAAGAATTTTATCTCTGCGACCTTCATGCAAATAGAAAGTATTGAGCGCTCGGGGCAGAGCCTGCACCTTGTATCCTTTCTTATCTAATTCCTCAGATGTGCTTTTCACTTTCTTATAGAGATTGTGCTTGCTGAGGTCATCAACAAATACATCAGCAAACTGCGCCTTCAAACGTTTGTCTCTAGGATCAAGAATCAGCAATCCCTTTTCTCCAAAAAGTTGATTTGTAAAGTGGCGGGTAGCTGCGGCTAAATTGTCGGTACCAGTGTAGCTTTCTTTAAGCAGGCGTAAAATCTCTTCATCATTCGCTTTATCACCGAGCACTTCCTTTAGCTGAAACAAAATAATCATCAAGGTCTCAGTAGGCAGTTCACCAGCGATGCCTTCTTCGGCAGTTGTCCAGCTAACCTTCTTTCCAAAAACGTTGAAGTGATTAATCTCCGCAATATCGTGGTCTTCGGTATGCATCCAGTAAACGGGTACAAACTGATGATCGCTGTACTTCTCACTGCAGGCTGCAGCTAGCTTAATAGCGTGAACAATTTTGTAAATAAAGTATAAAGGCCCAGTGAAAAGATTGAGCTGATGACCAGTCGTAATGGTAAAGCAATTGGATTCAGTAAGCTTCTTAAGGTTTTCCTTAGTGGCTGAGCTCATTGACAAACCCTGATACTGATCGTGAAGAACCTTCACTAAGGTTTCGCGCTTTGATTTATCAAAGTCTATTCTACCAACTATGGACTGCGGAATATTCTCCAGCTTGAAAGCCTCGCGGTAAAACGAACGCAGATCGCTTTTCCCTTCCAAATAATCTATGGCAATCTTACCAAAAGCACCTGTATCGGCGTAGGGAATATTTGTCTTAGTATACTTCACTTAATCTCTTACTACTTCTCCAATTAAATCAAATTCGGTGGCATCTACAATTTTGACCATTGCAAAGTCGCCAACACGCACAAAATCTTCTGCAGACACAATTACCTCATTGTCTACCTCTGGTGAATCGAACTCGGTACGCCCAATAAAACTATCGCCATCTTTTCTATCGAAGAGCACCTTAAAGGTCTGACCAATTTTAGCGCGATTTAGCTCCAAAGATATTTCTTCTTGAATACCCATTAAGTATGCCGCACGTTCTGCTTTTACTTCTTGCGAAATATTGTCTTCCAATTCGTATCCGCTGGTTCCTTCTTCGTGGGAATAATGAAACACACCTAAGCGCGCGAAGCGCGCTTCACGGATAAAGTCTGCCAAGACTTCTATGTCTTCGTCAGTTTCTCCAGGAAAGCCGACCAGCATTGTTGTTCGCAATCCTATTGCTGGATTTATTTTTCGAATTTGCTGAATCAACTCATTGGTTTCCGCACCCGTGATTTGTCGGCGCATTGCTTTCAAAACCGGATCGCTGTGATGTTGCAGCGGCATATCCAAGTAGTTGCAGATATTGTCTTTTGCCTTCATTACCTCGATTACTTCCAATGGAAACTTCGAGGGATACGCATAGTGCAAGCGAATCCATTCCAAGCCTTGAACATCAGACAGCTTTTCTAACAATGTTGCCAGCGCACGTTCTTTATAAAGGTCTAAGCCGTAGTAGGTCAATTCCTGTGCAATCAACATGACTTCCTTCACGCCCTTAGCCACTAAAGCCTCGGCTTCCTGAATGACTCTTTCGTAAGACTTGGAAACGTGCTTACCACGCATCAAGGGAATAGCGCAAAACGAACAAGTACGATTGCATCCTTCAGATATTTTCAAATAAGCGTAATGGTTCGGCGTGGTCAAGGAAGGACGCTCGCCTAAAAGCTCATGCTTATAGTCAGCACCAAGCTCTTCGAGTAGCATCGGCAACTCTACTGTACCAAACCAAGCATCGACTTCTGGAATTTCTTTTTGTAAGGAATCTTTGTAGCGCTGCGAGAGGCAACCCGTAACATATAGCTTTTCAATTCCGCCCTCATTTTTAACCGAAGCGTATTCAAGAATGGTATTCACCGATTCTTCCTTCGCCCGATCAATGAAACCACAAGTATTAACGATGATGACGTTAGCATCTTCGTTTTCCGATTCATGCTCAACGGCGATACCGTTGCCTTCCAACTGCCCGATTAAGTCTTCGCTGTCCACCAAGTTTTTGGAACAACCCAAGGTAATGACATTGATTTTATCTTTTCGGAGCGTTTTGGTTTTCATCTATCCTAAGATACTAGTTAGTTTGAAAAAGACTCTCGACATAATCGCGTCGATTGAAAGTCTGTAAGTGATTGATACCCTCGCCAACACCTACCAAACGAATAGGAATGTTGAGCTGATCAGAAATGGCGAGCACTACTCCACCCTTAGCCGTACCGTCTAGCTTGGTAATTGCCATACAAGTAACATCGGTCACGGCGGTAAACTGTTTTGCTTGTTCCAGCGCGTTCTGACCCGTACTTCCGTCGAGTACCAGCATTACGTCGTGCGGAAATTCGTCACCCACCTTTTTCATAACGCGCTTTATTTTACCGAGCTCGTTCATCAGGTTTACCTTGTTGTGTAGACGACCCGCAGTATCGACCAATATAACATCGTAGCCTTCGGCTACTCCTTTTTCTACGGTGTCAAAAGCGACGGCTGCTGGAT
This sequence comes from uncultured Chitinophagales bacterium, assembly GCA_964654535.1. Lineage (GTDB taxonomy): Bacteria > Bacteroidota > Bacteroidia > Chitinophagales > UBA2359 > CAZZIZ01. The sequence continues at coordinate 13,664 of CAZZIZ010000038.1, read as the reverse complement.
CAACGTTCATTCCCTTATTGACAATGTCTACGTCTGCGCGCTCCGCCCAAATTTGCAATTGGTCTACCGCTGCTGCACGGAAAGTATCGGCGGCACCGAGTAAGACGCGCTTGCCCTCTCCGCGTAAACGCGCAGCGAGTTTTCCAATAGTGGTGGTCTTCCCTACTCCGTTCACACCCACAATGAGCATAACGTAAGGCATCCCCGCAGTATTCGGAATATTGAATTCGTCGGTGGTTTTAGATTCGTCGAGTAGTCCTATAACTTCTTGCTTTACCAACTCGTAGAGTTCGCTAGTACCAACGTACTTATCGCGCGACACGCGTTTTTCCAAACGCTCAATTATTTTAACCGTGGTATCCAAACTTACGTCGGCAGACATAAGTGCTTCCTCGATATCATCCAGCAAATCTTCGTCGACGGTAGACTTACCGGCAACGGCTTTACTAAACTTCTCAAAAAGCGATTTGTTGGATTTCTCCAGTCCTTTATTTAGGTCTTGTTTTTCCTTTTCCTGTTCAGCCTTCGATGATTCGGTATCATTCGACTTTCGTCCAAACAGCTTATCAAAAAATCCCATGGCTTATTCTCTTTGGCTTAGATACAAAAAAACTCCTCTTGACGTTCAAGAGGAGTTTCAGTCTTGTTAAGCTTGCGCTGGGCGCAGCCTACTTATTTTTATGAGCCTCCATAAAAGCTTTCAGCTCATCTTTGTGTATAATTTTCTCTTTGTAGATGTAAGCACCCGTTTCTGGGTTCTTTTCACTTACGACCACTTTTACGTGGTTCTTACCGCCACCTGAAAGTCCACGGTCCGTTCTGGAGTTTTTCGATACTTTACCCATGATTACTTAATTTCTTTGTGAACAGTATATTTTTTCAATATCGGGTTGTATTTCTTAATCTCAACACGATCAGGTGTATTCTTTCTGTTCTTCGTAGTTATATAACGTGAAGTTCCTGGTTGTCCACTGGCTTTGTGCTCAGTGCATTCCAAAATCACCTGGATTCTATTTCCTTTTGATTTCTTAGCCATTGCTACTTAATTTTTACGTTTACACCTTTCGCCTCACACTCTTTCAAGAAAGCGGTGATGCCTTTTTTATTTATCGTTCTGATTGCAGAAGTAGATACTTTTAGTGTTACCCACTCATTCTTTTCAGGGATGAAAAAACGCTTCTTTTGAAGGTTTGGATAGAACCAACGCTTGGTCTTACGCTTCGAGTGTGAAACGTTGTTTCCGGTAATCGGCTTCTTTCCTGTGAGTTGACATATTCTAGACATCGGTCTCTTTTTAAATTTGGAGTGCAAATGTCGCTAAAAATAGCTGTAAATCAAAGGTTTCGAGGGGCAAGAATACTGCAAATTGCCAAAATTGGCGACTAGAAAGATGGAGGTATCGCGTTGATTATCAAGGGGCTAAGAATTTTGACTCCGGCACAATTCATAATATAGTCAGCATCTCCGATAAATTGACTCAATTAGGTCTAAGTGTTCGCTTGTTATTTACTCTGGGCGTGCCCCCAAATCTCTGCACCGAAGGTGCAAATTTGGGGTCGGGCTATCCGGTACTCCGCCTTCGCTCCGGTCTCTTTCTTGCGCTGCCAACGCATCTGCTTCTACCGCTAAGGCGGTAAGCAGATACGGGCATCGCAAAAGAGACTGCTCCCTTTGGTCGCATACCTCCTATCCCTCACGCGACAACTTATAATCCTTTTGCTGCGAGGAAGAAATCGCCCCATCTATTAATATTTTAGTCTAGGGCGCATTTGCAATGCGCCCTGATTTTATTAGGCATTTGTAATGCCCTGCACTGAACATAGCGAGGATTGTTATAGCCTGCTTTTGCATTTCAATGCCGCTTTGTTGAACATGTAGAATAGTGCAAGTAGCATACGTGGGCATTGCAAATGCCCGATAAGGTTACGTGCGCATTGTAAATGCGCCCGAGGGGTGAGTAGTGCAAGTAGCATACGTGGGCATTGCAAATGCCCGATAAAGTTACGTGCGCATTGTAAATGCGCCCGAGGGAAGAAATCGCCCCTTCGGGGCGAAATATTAATAGCAAAAAACGAATCGCTCCTAAGCTCCGTAGGAGTGACATATGTATTCGCGCGAAAATATTTCACTCCTACGGAGCGAGATGTACAGACGTGTTGTTTCTATTAATATGTTAGCGCTACTCGGCAATGGGAATATCAGGCTTGTCATTAATCTTTAAAAAAGAGCTCGCTCATTTAATTTGTCGAAACGACAAGTCAGTTCTAGCGAGCCCACAGATTTCTCGGCTGCGCTCGAAATGAATTGAGTTATTGGTATGCACAATTGGAACTGAAAATCATCCTGACAATCCTGGAAATCATGATTCAGACAGAAACGCGTGAGGGATAGAGGCCTTTGTGGAGCTCCTGTTGTTTTGTAGCCATAACGCTTAGCTCCCTAGAGCTAGATGCGTTTTGCGCGTACAAAACAGAACAGAGCGACGGCCGAAAGCCCGACCCCAAATTTGCACCTTCGGTGCAGATATTTGGGGTCACGCCCAAAGGTATTGCTTACGAATGCACATTTCAATTTCCATAGCGAAAACCCTCCCCCAGCCCCTCCCTTAAAAGAGAGGGGAGCACCGTTATTTATGCGGCAAGATTGATTGGTCGATTTGAGCTGAAGACAATGGGTCGTCTACTAACGTATCATCACGTTGTGGTAAAACTTTATAAAAAAATAACGCTGCCTTGTGCAACTTGCATTGCGAGGAATTGTCTTTTAGCTGTAACAATCCTCGGTTTCGAAACGTATAAAAAGAAAGCCTTCTACATGAAACACCTCATCCCCCTGCTGCTGGCCTTCGTCAGCTTGGTAGGATTCACGCAAAACGATCGCTATACCATCAGCGGTTACGTCAGCGACGGCGCTAATGGCGAAAAGTTGATTGGCGCCACAGTATTTGTAAACGAAATTGCGACTGGTACTGTGACCAACTTGTATGGGTTCTACTCCATCACTTTAGACCCTGGTGACTACACGCTTCAAATTTCCTACGTTGGTTTCCAAGATGTAGAAAGAACTGTAAGTCTCACGGAAAATGTAAAGTTGGATATCGAACTCGGCGAAGATTCCAACATAATAGAAAATGTGGTCGTCACCGCCGAACGAAAAGACGAAAACGTTAAGTCAGTCGAAATGTCGAAACAAAAGTTGGGCATCAAGAAAATAAAAAGCATCCCCGCGGTTTTTGGTGAAGTGGACATTATAAAGGCTATTCAGTTGTTGCCTGGCGTTTCCGCAACAGGTGAAGGACAAAGTGGTTTCAACGTGCGCGGAGGATCGGTAGATCAAAACTTAATACTACTCGATGAAGCAACGGTGTACAACGCGGCACACTTCTTAGGTTTTTTCTCTGTCTTCAACTCCGACGTTATTAAGAATGTAGAAATCTACAAGGGAGGAATACCCGCGGAATACGGCGGTCGCTTGTCGTCGGTGTTGGACATACGCATGAAAGACGGCAACAACAAAAAGTTTGCTGCCACTGGCGGAATCGGAACCATATCCTCGCGACTCACTCTTGAAGCGCCCTTGAAAAAGGATGAAAGTTCATTTATAATCTCTGGTCGAAGAACCTATGCAGATGTTTTCTTGGCACTTTCGTCAGACTCTACTGTAAGAGACAATTCGGTGTTCTTCTACGACCTCAATGCGAAAGTCAATTATAAACTCGGCGAAAACGACCGCATATTTTTATCGGGCTACTTCGGCGATGATGTTTTTAGAGCGGGCGACTTTCAATTTGATTGGGGAAATAGAACGGGAACCGCGCGTTGGAACCACGTTTTTAATGACAAGTTGTTTTCCAACCTAACTTTGATTTACAGTCGATACGATTACTCGCTCGGTGCTACCGATGACAATACTGGTTTTGAATGGCGCTCCGATATTGAAGACTTGAGCGGCAAACTAGATTTCAATTACTTTCTCAATCCTCAAAACACGTTAAAATTTGGGCTGCAAAGCATACATCATACGTTTACGCCAGGCATCATTAGAGGTGTAGGCGATGAAACCATTTTCGGGGAGTTTATTTTGGATGAGAGTCGCGCCATTGAAAGTGGCGTTTATGTTTCTAACGAACAGAAAATCTCCTCTCGATTCACAGCGCTGTATGGCTTTCGTTATTCCCAATTCAACAACATAGGAAGAGACAATGTGTACTCCTATGACGAAAACTTTGAAGTGGCCGATACCACTTCTTTCGAACGTGGCAAATCTTACAACTCCTTTGGGAATTTCGAACCACGTTTGGGACTGCGCTATTCGCTTACAGAAGCCAGCTCAATAAAGGCGAGCTACAACCGAATGGCTCAGTACATTCATTTAGCCTCGAACGGCATCTCTAGTTCACCACTCGATTTGTGGTTTCCATCTTCTACAAACGTTGAGCCACAGATTGCCGATCAGGTCGCGCTTGGGTACTTTCACAATTTTATTGATGATTCATATGAGGCTTCACTGGAGTTTTACTACAAGGACATTAAAAACGCCATAGACTTTCAAGATCACGCCCAGTTACTTTTCAATAGATTTTTGGAAGGCGAATTGCGTTTCGGCGAGGCGCGTGCTTATGGCGCGGAGCTGCTCGTCAAAAAGAATACCGGGGCTTTTACGGGCTGGCTGGGCTACACGCTTTCGCGAAGTGAAAGAAGAATAGACGAAATAAATAATGGCGAGTGGTACAACGCAACCTGGGACAAAACCCACGACATAAGTTTAGTAGGCTCTTATGAGTACAGCAAACGCAGCACCTTCTCAGCCAACTGGGTTTACGCCACTGGTCGCGCTATTACCTTGCCCACGGGACGTTTTGATTTCAACGGTTCCAGCGTTCCGGTTTATTCGGATAGGAATGCGGAAAGAATGCCCGCCTATCATCGTCTCGATTTAGGTTGGACATTGCAATGCAAAGAAAAACCAGACCGCAAACTATTTTGGGATCTCAACGTGTCGGTTTACAACGCCTACAATAGACATAACGCTTATACCATCAACTTCAGCGAAACCGACGCAGAAGTTCCCGAAGGTCAAAGCGCAGAAGTAGAGGCTACACAAACATTCATTTTTCCAATCCTACCAGCGGTTACCTGGAACTTTAAATTTTAAGACATGAACAAATTCAAATACTTCATAGTCCTTCTTGTTCTCGGTGTATCCGCATGCACGGAGCCAATAGATTTAGACTTAAATACCGACGAGAACATTCGCCTCGTGGTAGACGCGCAGTTGACCACAGAAGCAAAAGCGCATTTGGTATATCTTACAACTACCCGCGACTTTTTTACTCCGGGTCAACCTATTCCAGCGATAGATGCGGTAGTTACCTTAGACGATGGAAACAGTACCGAAAACTTAGTGGAATTAGAACCGGGGAGCTACTTTACAGCAGAAGACTTTGCCGGAGAAGTAGGGAAAACTTATACGCTGACTATAGCATACGAAGGAGTAACCTACACCGCGGTTTCTGAAATTTTGCCAGTAGCGTCACTTGATGAAGTTCGTGCCGAGCTAGCCGATCCAGACGATGATTTCTTTGACGATGAAGAGGAATTTGACGAAGAGGGGAATCCATTAGTATTCTACGATATTTTTGGCGTTTCTGAAGAGCCGCCCACTCCAGGCAATCACTATTTGTGGTTTGTAAATGTCAATGGAGAGCGCCGATTAGCTGATTACGTCGATTGGTTTTTCGTTAACGACGACTTGGTAAACGGGCAGCATATCGACGTAGACTTCTATACCCTTGACGCCGAGCCTGGCGATGTGGTGGAGCTGCAGCAAATGTCTATTACACCGGGAGCCTACGACTTTTTGTTGGATGTTACTTTTGAAGTTTTTCGCGGTGGCCTTTTCGACGGAGCGCCTGCGAACGTGAGTACCAATATCGACAATGGAGCTTTGGGTTACTTTATTACTTCTGATGTATCTAGTAATAGTGCTTTAATTCCGGAATAGATTTTTTGAGTTTTGTTTGGGCGTGACCCCTTTTCTTCCAGTCCAGCTTGTTGGTCAAGGAACCAACAAGGTACTGGAAGAAAAGGGGTCGGGCTTTCGGGGCTCGCTCTGTTCTGTAAAAAACAAAAAGCGCATCCAGCTCTTAAGGAGCTGAGCGCTTTTCTTGTTTTTAACAACAGGAGCTTAAACAAACCCCTCTATCCCTCACGCATGAAGATTTCACCTTCGGAGATATAGCTAAAGGCTAATCCATATAATACTCAATAAATGACTTCACCCTCGGCCCACCAGAAATCTTCAATGCCATTCCTTGCTTGAATGGTAGAATAGATAAATCAAACTTAAAAAACGGACAGCACTGTTTTTCTATATCCAGAAAATCTAAAAGCTTGGTCGCGACTTCTCCTTCGTCGTCGAAGAAAAACATATAGCCGTCTTCTAACTCTTCGGTTTCCACTTCGTCCGTAAAGAGTTCTTCCTTCAACATAGTGACGCGCTCGTTCAAATCGTCGGGCAACAAACTGCAACTTAGCAAGCCATCAAAAACTTGCACGTTCTTTTTCCAGATGATTGATTCAAAACTTTGATTCCCTTCCGAAACAAAGGAGTTAAAAATGCTCGAGCCAATCAGGAGTGCTGCGAAGGCTAGCCAACCGAGAGCACAGAGAAGGGATTTGATTTTCATGTTGATAATTGTTAAATCAAGATAAAAACATTCTGATAAGTGTGTAGCTACACATGCTTCTTTTCGCTTAATTTAACCACACTCAGTTTTAACAGATTTCTTTTGAAATAAGCATCACTATGAAAATCAAAAAACTTCTACTTTGCCTTTTACTGATATCCTCCAACTTTCTGAATGGACAAAGCACTTGGGAACAACTGCCATTGCTCAACTCGGAGAATATTGAAATCATTCACTTTTCCGAATCTAGAATACTCGGCACCATTCAAAATCCTCCAAGCTTGTTGGTTTCGGATGATATGGGTGCTACTTGGACAGACGTAGGTGACCTGCCGGTGCAAAATCAAAGGACTCCTTTGGTGGATATAGATGTGGATGGTAATTACCTATTACTTTTTAATGAAACGGTTTACAAACTAGATAACAACAGCTTTGACTTGACATTGTTTATTGAATTGCCTGAATCAAATCAGGTATTCAATACTGTTGCTGGTTTTAACAATGGTAATGTTCTAGTACGTGGAAGACAGCAAATGCGCTTGTATAATTCAGTTGGAGACCTAATTGAGTTCTTAGACTTTAGTGATCTTAGTCCACTAACGGTTACTAAATCGTTTCTTAAAGGATCGGGTGACGAGCATTACTTCTTTTTATCGCCGGGCAATGTTTTCCTTTATGTTGTAAAGATGAATTCCGATTTAGAAATTCTCGAAGAACATCCTGACGAAACCAATCATGCACAATCGCGCTTCGTTTTTGACGGAAGCAGGTTTTACTCCACGACAAGTTACTCCGACGATGGAATTACTTGGACGGATTATCAAAACAATCTCAGCGGCATTATCACTGTACTAAACAACGGCAACATACATTTAATTAGCGGCTGCTCAGGTCAAGGAACGAGCACTTCGCAATGCACACAAATTTATGTTTCCACCGATCAGGGCGCGTCCTTTGAAATTCAAAGCAGCATTAACTTGGGCTACACAATGCCTAGCGCAGGTGCTGTTGATCTACGAAGCAGTACCCGACTTGGGTCTCAAGCCGTTGGCGCCGAGGGAGTGATCTTGTATCACGAAGGAAGGAATTTCTATTCCGAAAATGGTATCAACAATTGGTTGCCGATTGGTCAAGAATTTGGATTGCCTTTAGCCGGACGAGTAGAAGCGGCGAGCGTGGACAACGTATATGTCGGTGAGAACTTTACGTTTGACCAATATACGCTGTCATCCACCGGAGACTGGTTGGACCTACAAGCCAATGCTTGCGATAATTTTCCGAAACTCTTTTCTCTTTCGAATGGAAACATATTGGGTACTCCTGGATGCATTTCTCTAAACAATGGACAAAACTGGCAGAGCAATGGTCTGAGCTTTATAAATAGATTCTTTGAAAAAGATGAGATTGCTTATTGCCTGAGCTCAACGACCATACGCAGCTCGTCTGATTTTGGGCTTTCTTGGTCTAGCACTCCTCTGGTAGACTTTGTTTTTGACGGCGAGTTTATGGATGAAGATTATTCTTCCGAAGGATTTCTTTATCTCTTCGATTATGGCTCGTCAGGTCAAAGCTTCCAAAAATATGGATTAGATGGTGAGTTTGTTTCAGAGGTACAAATTGCTGGTCAGGGCATAAACAGGCTGCGCACTAATTACAGCGGCCCAGAAGTTTACGGTTTAAACAGCAACTTTCTTTTCTTCTCCGATGACAACGCAGAGACTTTCGTTTTTAAAGACTTGCCTCCGGTAGCGAATGAAACATTTAGAGACATTTATGTTGATCACGAAAATGACTTGTACATCTATTCGAAGGACGCGCTCTGGTATAGCGAGGATGAGGGAGATACTTGGAAAGACATCACGCCAAATTCCTTTCCTGACTTGCAAACCATCGAAGACTTTGATGTTAGTTGGGATGGCTATGCATTTCTTGCTACGAAAGGTGCGGGAGTACTTCGCATAAGTAAAGCTGATTTAGAATTTCTTACCTCGATTAATGCGTTTCGAGAAACTGCCATTAGTGTTTATCCTAATCCCGCGCAAGAAAAAATTAACATTGAAGTAGACGCTCAAAATTTTGAGATCAGATTGATAAACCAATTCGGAACTTTAGTCAAGACCGCTAACAATGCTACGCAGCTTTCGACTAACGGACTAGCTGCGGGGATTTACCTGCTAGAGATTATTGATTTGGACGCTGGTTTAAAATCCGTAGAGCGAGTTGTCTTGGGATTTTAGTCTAAAGAGCCTAAGGAGCAACTACATTACAATCCTCAATAAGCGCCGAAAAAGTAGCACCCGCTTGAACTTCAAAGGAAGGCTGCAAATTGATGCAAGAACCTGCGCGATAATCGACAGAACTTGAAACTTGAATCGAGCCATTGGAAACAATCTCATCTTTGGCTGGATACAATGCTGTAGGAATATCAGGGCCAGATACTTGGAGATTCTGCAAACAGTTATTGGAATAAAGCCCTAAGTCCTCATCGAGTGCAACTACAATAGCCACGTCGTTATCAAAAGCCTGTGGATTGCCAAATGCATCTAGTTGAGTTGAACTATTATTAGCAGCTGAAGGATGCTGAAAGGACATAAACATAAACTTGTTATCTGGAGTAAAGGTCATACCCGTTGGTTCTGAACCCGCTGGTGCTCGCATAAAAATACCAACCCGAGGCGCAGCTGCCGTATGATTTGGTCGTACTATCCATACGTGATGATCGCCACCATCTTGCAGCACGTATAGATTTCCTTGATTGTCAAAAGTGAGGTTATCATTCCCAGAACCCCATACAGTATTGGTGGTACCGTTGGGATGATGGATATCATAACTCACACCAACACCACCCACAAAAGTTTCAAAGTTCAGGACTGCCCCGCCGGTAAGCAAGTCATCATCTTCAAAGCGATAAACAGCACTCTCGCCTTTAACTGCCATATACACTTTTCCATCGAGGCCTATTTCTACATCCTCTACCCCGACAAACACCGTGGCAATGACGTTGGCTGATTGATTCAGAGTGTTTTCGCGCTTTGCTGGTGTACTGTTATCTAGAAGTATCCAGTTTCCGTTACCATTTTTGGGCCCTTTATAAACATACAAATCGCCACTGCTCAAGTCCCCAGGAGTATCGGCAACAAACTTGTATAAATAGCCTGGGTTTGAGTCAGCACCTTGGTAAAAAGTTCTTTGATTCGGGTGACAGGCTACATTTTCATGTTTGAATTTACCCATGGCGTAGTGTTTATCAATTACCGTTCTTGAAACGGGATCTATTTCTACAACCCAGCCAGCGTCATCGTAACCATCGTTGTTTATGTCTGCATTATTGACAAACTCTTCACAGGCAATTACCGTATTCCAAGGAGTAACCGCACCAGAACAAGCGCGGTATATTCCACCAACACTCGTAAAGTCAACTTGCTGTGAATTGCTATGCGTCCACTTTTTAAGCACGCTGTCATACTGAAAGTCGAACATAGCGTTGAAGCCAGGATTCATTTCACCGTTGATAGATAGGTAACCATTTTGACTTGAACCATTTATAGGTACATAAGCAGTAAAGTCGAACTGACCGTGCATCAACTCACCACTGGTGAGCACATCGCCTTCTTCGATAATGACTTGAAAGGAGTGGGTTGTCGGCAAGTGCATTTTGTCGTCTCGCGGCCCAGGTTCAACCGACATAAAATCGCCTATTGAGTTATTCTGCGAGAAGCTGCAGATCTGAGAAAAGAATATCACAAAGAAGAAAACTAGTCTCATTATCTGATTGGATATTTTCAGGTTAAGAGCTAAAGTAAAAATATTTATAAAAGTGCAGTCTTTATTTATTAGCATTTAACCGAGATTGTTAAAACTCTCAAGCGATACACGGATATCAGCAAAGTCTTGCTCGAAACTCAGAATTCTAGCGTGAGGGATAGGAAGCATAGCCGCAGGCGTAGTACTTAGTGCAGAGACGCCTAGCAGCGCTTACCGCCTTAGCGGTAGAAGCGATGCTGTTGGCGGAACCACTAAGTACCGAAGCGAAGCGGAGTGCTGGATAAGCCCGACCCTGAGCAACCGCAGCCTTTTGGTCGCAGACCAATAAGGCGGAGGGAGCGAGGGGGCACGCCCAAATAAAGTTCCCGAGTTATCCAAAAATTCTCAAAATTCTAACCCAAAATTAAACCCACAATTAGCACAGAATGTGCAATCTTTGCGCACCACTTATAATGAGAAAAAAGGAAATCGAAAAGCTGCTAATAGACCGAGACCTGAGCTGGGTTTCGTTCAACGGGCGCGTGCTACAAGAGGCTCAAGACCGCAGCAACCCGCTGATGGAACGCATAAAATTCTTGGCGATTTTCTCCTCCAACCTCGACGAGTTTTTCCGCGTACGTTTTTCTGGTTTAAAACGCGTCTCGCTGCTTTTGAAACAATCTAAAAGTTCCGATACGCGAAACGTTAACGCTTTGATGCGTCGCATACGCAAAGAGGTGACCCGCCAGCAGGACATCTTCGACGAGATTCTGCGCAAGGATATTGTGAAGGACTTGAAAAAAGTGGGCATTGATTGGAAGGTGAACAAAAAGTTCTCCGTGAAAACTGCAGATGAACTTTGCAAAATTTTTGAAAAGAAAATTAAGCCTTACTTAATTCCGCGCATTATATCTGCCGACAACACCGTCTTTTTAAGAGACAAAATGTTGTATCACTTTTTGTTGCTCACTGAGAAAAAAGGTGGGAAAGAGGTTTACGGTATCGTAAATATTCCTTCGGACATTATTGACCGATTTCTTTGCATTAAAAAGGGTGATAAATACAACCTCTACTACATTGACGATCTTATTCGTCAATTCGCAAAGGACTTATATCCCTATCACAATGTTAAGAAGTGCTATTCAATAAAGTTATCGCGCGATGCGGATTTGAAAATTCAGGATGAGTATCACGGTGACTTAGTCGATAAAATTAAAAAGAGTCTGATTCGTCGTTCTATTGGACTACCTTCTCGCTTGTTGTACGACAACAAAATGCCCAACAAAATGCTGTGGGATTTGCAGGAAATGTACAAACTGGAAGACACGGATTTAATAGAAGGAGATCGCTATCACAACTCCAGCGATTTTTTCAAGTTTCCGAATCCCGAAGAACGCATTGCTGCTTTCGAGCCTTGGGAACAGTTGCCGCATCCTAAATTAGCGGATGACAATAAACTGATTGACTCTATTTTAAAAAAGGATTACCTGGCGCACTATCCTTACCAGAATATGGACGCCTTGGTGAATTTGGTTGATCAGGCTGCGGACGATCCTCGGGTAAAGAGTATTAAAATAAGTCTCTACCGAGCGGCTAAGAAATCGCAATTGCTTAAGCACATTATTCGCGCGGCACAAAACGGTAAAGAGGTTACTGCCTTTGTAGAATTGAAAGCTCGTTTCGATGAGAAACCGAATTTGAAATGGGCGGAGAAACTGGAGAAGAACAACGTGCACGTGGTCTATAGCATGCCGGGTATAAAGGTTCACTGTAAGGTTTTACTCATTCAGCTACTCACGAAAAAGAACAAGTCGGCTTACGTCTCCTATTTGTCGACAGGCAACTTTAATGAAAAGACGGCTAAGGTGTATTGCGATCACGCCTTGTTTACTGGTCACTATGAAATAGGCTTTGAGCTAGAGCGCGTTTTTGATATGCTACAGGGACGGCTCTTGAAATATGACTTCAAGCACTTGCTGGTTGCTCCTCACGAATTGAAAAGGGAATTGATAGAGCGCATAGAAAATGAAATTGAGGAATCGGAAGCGGGCAAAGAGGCGAGCTTAATTTTTAAAGTGAATGGTTTAGACAACAAACCGGTCATAAGCAAATTGATAAAAGCTAAGGAAGCGGGTGTTGATATTGACTTGATAGTGCGCGGTACTTGCACATTAAATCCGTTGAGCTCTCGCGGTAAAAACAATATTCGTATCCGCAGTATCGTAGGTCGCTATTTGGAACACGCTCGAGTCTTTTACTTTCACAATAAGGGCAAACCCAACTACTATATGGGTTCCGCCGATTTAATGAACCGCAACCTGAATCGTCGAGTTGAGGTACTCTTCCCGATTTACGACGAAAAGCTGCAGGCGCAAATAAAGCAAATGCTTGATTTCCAACTCGCGGACAATGTAAAGGCGAGAAAAATTGGCAAACGAGGGACGAATACTTTCTACAGAAACAAGAAGGAGCCTTTGAATAGTCAAGAGGCTTTTTACGAGTACCTGAAAAAGCTGAAATAGGAAAACCCGAAACGGGAAAGCGCTCCGGGTTTTCGACTAAACCTAAAAATAAAACTTACACTCTACTGTATTGTGCACAGTCAAATTTGCACAGCAATAAGCCTGCCCCAACCACTCCCTTAAAAGGGAGGGGAGACACCTTACTTAAAGCTGATTCTATTGCTTCGCTTTTTCACCAACTTCTTGGTTTCAATTCTGTCTTCGCTATAACACTGCAGAAAGTAAAATCCGTCTACAAGTGGCTCGAGATCTATGCGCGTCGTTCCTTTGCTTACGTTTCTTTCTGTTATCAGAACTATTCCACTTGCGCCTAGAACATCTACTCTATCTAAGTCGCGCGGCGTTTTAATATTTACAAAAGTGTTCGCTGGATTTGGATAGATGGTAATCTCATCCATCCAAGATGTAATTTCTTCCGTCCCTTGTTGGTTAATTATTTCTTCATCGATGTTATCTGTTGATGTTTGTGAATCTGTTGCTTGATTGCCTTCATCATCAAAAACAATTAGCTCTTCAGTTTCCACTACTTCAGGGGTTATTGTTTCGCAACTGTTCTGCCTCGTATAGCTTTCGATAACACGCACAAGCGCATCATTCAAAAACTCAACTTGAAAGTCATTAACTACTGGCGCTAAGTGAGGATTGCCAATACCACTATCGTCGGTTATGAAAATGTAGGTACCGTTGCTAATGATGGAAGCGAACTTTAG
>CAZZIZ010000037.1:0-21088 GCA_964654535.1 uncultured Chitinophagales bacterium | reverse complement strand
TGCTTGAGCTCCTGTTACAAAAAACAAGAAAAGCCCTTAGCTCGCAAGAGCTAGAAGGGCTTTTTGTTTTTTGTAGAACAGAGCGAGCCCTGAAAGCCCGACCCGAAATTTGCGTAGCAGATATTTCGGGGCACGCCCAAAAACATCCTAGTATCGTTCAGCGATTAATTCGCCTTAGTATTTACGACTTTGTAACCAGACTTACACTTCGGACAAACCATTTTATCGCCGTCCTTTTTAAGCTTAATGCCGGTTACGTGTTGATCAATAAACTCGCGCACAAATGCATTTCGCGCAGACTTGTTAACCAAGTCTTTTGTATGATCTTTCTGTATCTCGCGCATCTGATCGCCGAAATTCGTATGACCCCAACACTGCGGGCAGGTTGAATTGTCAAGCAACTCATCTTTAGTGAGTTCTAACTTTTTGCTTCCAAACAAGTTTGATAACCAATCAAAAAATCCCATCGTATTATTTATCTGTTAGAAAAATGAGGTCGCTATTAGCAACAGCCTCCCCCATCGTAAAAATACGAAGACTCACTAATGTAAATATTTGGATTGCTCAGAGAAGCTAAGGCACCACCAGTTTTATCGCAAACCGCCAATGGCTGATTAGGCATAAGTACGTGACCTTTCTTATCGTCGAAGTATTCCTCATCGCCGTAGTAAATAGCGGTCTTGCCCGTAAACACGCACGGACCATCATCTGGCATCGGGTCTTTAATCGCACAAACCTCAACACTCTCAATAAAGATCATTTCCTTGGTCTCGTATTGACCGGGAGCCAATATTCTGTAAGGACGCTTAGCACGCACCTCAACAGTTCCAAAACCAACAGAAGTAATTGCGTCTAAATAATCCTGCAAAGGAATCGATCCACTCAAGCAAAGCGCACGCAGACGATCATCATCGCGCAGGTTTTGCGGCATATCTTGTTCGCAAACAGGATCAGACATCACCAAACGACCTCCAGGTTTTAGTACTCTGTACATTTCCTGCATCGCTTTTTTCAAATCGTTGGCAGTAAAAATATTGAACAAGCAATTTTGTGCAGCAACATCTATACTTTCATCTTCTACAGGAAGATTCAAAGCGTCACCGCGACGCAGGTCTATAAATTCTTTTTTGAACCAATCGTTTTCAGATTCGGCCAACAACATATTCTCTGCAGCCTTATCAATCATTTCGTCAACAACATCCAAGCCAATAACGCCCTGAGGCTGGCGACTGAAATAAGCAAACTGTAACAACTCCATACCACCGCCAACACCAACGTAAAGTATTTTGGGGTCGTTAACTAAATCGCGCGGATGAATGGTTGATCCACATCCGTAATTCATTTTTAACATAATGTCCGGAATAGATAATCCCGGCAGTTGCCAAACAGGGGTTGTCGTGCAACAAAGTCCTTCTTGCGGACTCTCGGCAGCCTCCTTATAAACGTCGTGGGTTGCCTGTAAATAATTTTCCATAGAGCAAATATAAGGCCTCTAAAGTGGCAATCTACAAATAGGCTCTTTTTTGTGCAATCCTGTCATTCGATGGGATTTTACATACCTTCAACACCCTGAATATTTTTATGAAAGCCACTAAATCTGACATATGGGCGTGCCCCCAAAAATGCCCAATGCCTCAACGCGCTTTTCTTCCGCAAGCGGAAAAAGCGCTTATGCGACAAGGGCATTTGGGGTCGGGCTTTCCGAAGTCGCTCTGTGCTGTTTTGCACGCGCAAAACGCTTCTAGCTCTAGGGAGCTAAGCGTTATGGCTACAAAACAACAGGAGCTCCACAATTCGTCAATCCCTCACGCGGGCTTAGGTTTCAATAATGGCATTTGGCTTTTATTTGGCCTACTATTTTTTATATCTGCCTGCCAAAGTGGAGCTTCGCATACTCCCGAAGAGCTCAATGCATTCTACGAAGAGGTTGAATTCATTTTTGAAGAATCGGGCGAATTTGAGCTGCTCGATCAACTCTTTCATAACGATGCCCTAATAGCCAAAGCCCTTAAAGATGCTCCGGGCTCTCAGGAATTTCGCGATGGTTTTGAGAGCGGCATAAGAGATAGTTTTACTGGACAAAGATTCTTCTCAGAATACATAGATCAAAGTACCA
Source organism: uncultured Chitinophagales bacterium (assembly GCA_964654535.1). Lineage (GTDB taxonomy): Bacteria > Bacteroidota > Bacteroidia > Chitinophagales > UBA2359 > CAZZIZ01. Next base: position 18,972 of record CAZZIZ010000037.1, on the reverse strand, counting down.
CAGTAGAGCTAATTGGCTTACGTGATGATAAAGGCTTATTCCGCGTAGTAAGAAACTATGGCGAAGTCGAGTACTTATTTCTCTACCCAGATCTCGACGGCGAACAATTGGGTATAGCCGACCTTATGTTCCTAACCGATGGCGAGCCGCTCAGTAAGTCTATTCGCCGTTCTTTCAACGTAAGTCTCGCCGAAGCCGACTCAACTTTTAGCGATCCCGTGTACGATGTACTGCCAATTATCCAAACTATAGTTAGCGAACAAGACATCGATAAGGTTGCCGACAATCTGGACAAGCTTGCCGATCAGTTACCCAGAGAAAAAATGTTTCTATTAATGGACTTACATCTCTGTTCGGTCGAAAAGCCTGAGCGTTTGGAAACCATCTTGGAAAGATTCGATGCCCTCGATCCAAACGATCCTACTCCCTACTTGCATTTATTGATGAGCGATTTTCAAGAGCAAAAACTTAAGCTTCCGGTAATAGATGAACTCGACCGTCGTTTGGGTGGTGATCCATATCTCAATTTGTATCGAGCTATGTACTACCGCTCACTTGGTGAACACGATAAAGCACTGAGTCATATTCGCGAAGGCATTGCTGGCGCACCTGAAACGCCGGAGTTGTATTTCACTTTGTTTGATGTACTCATTCTAAAAAAGGATTTCGACGGAACGATTAAAGCTTTCAATGATTTTCTGAGCGAAACAAACTTGAACCCAGCTGACTTCCTGGTTTATGATCCTGTGGAAGATTTTCTTCTTTCAGACCAGTTTGCGACTTGGATAGACAAGCATCCGCTCAGTTCTAGTTCAGGTAAACATTGGGTGGCGCGGAAAGACTCGCTGAATGCTAGATAGCATCATTAAGTAAAGCAAAACGAAAGTGGTCTTCCCAGGTTCCATTGATTTTCAGGAAGCGCAGCGCGAGACCTTCTTTATGAAAACCTGCCTTTTCGACAACGCGTAAGGAAGCTAGATTTCTAGGCATGATGTTGGCTTCTATTCTATGCAGTTTATATTCTTCAAACATAAAAGCTGCTGCCCCGGTCAATGCCTCGGTCATAAGTCCCTTGCCCGTATTTTCTTCTGACATTTTGTAACCCACGTAGCATGATTGAAAGGCACCGCGCACCAACTCATTGAAGTGCAGGTCTCCAATAATCTGCTCCCTTCCTTTTATGAAGATATAGAAGCGAAAGGCCTTGCCTTCGGAGCGCCTTTGAACTTCCTGCTGAAGGATTAAGCCTTGTTTTTCTGGCGTGAAATAGTTATCAGGATAGAGTGCTCTGCTGTTTTGAAAATGCTCCCTGTTCGACTTGAGGTATTCGCAAAGCTCCGCAGCACAGGATGGATCGAGATAAGCCAAGCTTAGTCGATCGGTTTCAAATTTTATTCTACGATTCAATGCGCGCCTTTGGTACGATGGCCATAGTTATGCGGGAGATCGCACTTAAATTTTCCTGGTCATCGTAGATTTTAATTTCCCAAACTTGGGTAGTTTTTCCAATTCTGACTGGCTTAGCAATTGCGGTTACCAATCCGCTACGTACCGCTTTCAAATGATTGGCATTTATGCTTAGCCCCACTGCTCTATGTGTTTGTGGATCGGTGCAATAAACTGCCGCGACACTGCCAACTGTTTCCGCCAAAGCAACGTTGGCACCGCCGTGTAGAATACCATAAGGCTGCACCGTCCGCTCATCGACTGGCATGGTCATCTTTAAATAGTCGTCTCCTGCTTCAGTAAATATCATCCCACAGTGCGCGACCATGGTGTTTTTACTAAAATTATTCATCGCTTCTATATCGGGCTTAACTTTCCAAATTGATTTCATAACGCAAAGAAAATAAAATGAGGCTAAAGAAATTACCTTTAGCTGGGTGGGCTACATTATTCTCTCAATAATAGCGGCGTTCCTCAAGTATTGAGGTATTTTCGTCTTTAATCCATTGATAATAAAATTATGGCTGTTATGAACTTGGATGAATTAAAATACCCGATTGGCAAATTTGAATCACCAGCAGAAATTGGTTCGGAGCATATTAACAAGTGGGTTCAATCTATTGAAACGCTTCCAGAAAGCTTGCGCAAAACGACAGAGGGTCTAACAGAAGATCAGTGGCAAATGGAGTATCGGCCTGGTAGCTGGAATGTGAGACAAATAGTACATCACTTAGCCGATAGTCATATCAATAGCTATTGTCGATTTAAAGCTGCGATAACAGAAGACAATCCGACTATAAAACCCTATGACGAAAACCTTTGGGCGAAGCTTCCAGATGCTTTGGACGGAGATCCAAGGTTTTCAATTGACCTCTTAAAAGGTCTGCATTATCGTTGGAGCGCTCTTCTGAAAACTCTAGATGCAGAGCAGTTAAAGCGTACTTTTTATCACCCTGAACACGAAAAGAGTTTCCCTTTGGATGTGAACTTAGGATTTTATGCTTGGCACAGTGATCATCACTTGGCGCAGATAGAGCAAGCATTGCATTTGAAAGGAAATTTTGCTTAAACAAAGAGACGAGTTTCACCGAGTTTATGCCATAGACTCGGTAAACCTCGCCCTATTCCTAGACACCAAGTAAACCCGGCGCCAAATATTAATTGGTCTTTATTAAGGTTTGCTTATTTTGCTTTGGAAATGAAGTTGAGAATAAAAGGAAACTCTATTCGACTGCGATTAAGTCAATCGGATCTGCAAGAGCTTGCCGAAAACGGCTTTTGCGAAGAGCAAACCGAGTTTCCTGGCCGCAGTTTAAGGTATCGTCTAGCGCTAAAGGAGCAAGATGATTTGACCGCTCAATTTCAAGATGAACTTATAGAAGTTCAATTTCCGAAGAGCAAGTTTGAGCCTTGGTTCAATACAGAGCAAGTTGGATTAGAAGACATCGTTGTAGTAGGAAGTCAGGAGTTAAGTCTTCTAGTCGAGAAAGACTGGCAATGTCTAAGTCCTCGTAATGAAGACGAATCTGACTTATTCGCCAATCCTAATGCCACAAAAGCCACAAACATTTGAAAGGCTTAGTCACACATCAAATTGCTCGTTTCCGCGACGGTACGGTCGAAAAAGTCGAAGACTTTTTAGCCGAGGAATCGCCTTTAGAAATTCAGGTAAACTATAAGTCCGTGTCTGGAAGACAGACCAAGCCGCTGAGCATTACGATGCGTACGCCGGGAGCAGATAGAGACTTGGCTCTAGGTTTTATGTTTACAGAGGGAATCTTTTCTTCTATGTCAGACATTAATGATGTGTCCGAAGTTTCAAGCGAGGATCAAAAGATAGAAGTTCAATTCACGGATGATTTCCAGTTTGCTCAAACGCACCTTGACAGGAATTTCTATACCACTTCTAGTTGTGGCGTTTGCGGGAAGTCTTCTATCGATGCTTTAAAATCGGTGAGTGCTTTTGAAAATGACGCAAATGCTCCGCGCTTTGACAGTACGGTTTTTCCATTGCTGCTTAAAGCCATACTAAACGAGCAGGGATTGTTCTCTAAAACCGGTGGCATTCACGCTGCCTTTTTGTTTAGTCCGAGTGGCGATTTATTGGACAAAGCTGAAGATGTTGGAAGACACAATGCCTTAGATAAACTAATTGGCAAGGCGCTACAAAAAGGAATGCTTCCATTGAAGAACGAAGTATTATTGTTAAGCGGTCGCGCTAGTTTCGAGTTGATACAAAAAGCGACGATGGCTGCTATTCCAATAGTCTTGTCTATTGGTGCTCCTTCTAGCTTAGCGGTTGACTTAGCGAAGGAAAACAACATGACCCTTATCGGATTTTTGAAAAGCGACTCTTACAATGTTTATTGCGGAGAGCAGCGCTTAATACAATTGAATGGAGGATAAGAGCAAGGAATTTCTTACGCCAGAGAAGTTGACTGGCTTAAAAAAAGAAGCGGCTAAAACCAACAGCGTTGGTTTGAAAGCGCTTTCCTCTGGAGCGCAGCAAATTTTGAAATACATGAATGCTGCTGAAGCCGCTAAGGTCTTAGCCAAACTCAATCAGAAAGAAGGAATCGATTGTCCTGGCTGCGCTTGGCCCGACCCAGATGATGAAAGAGCAACTCTAGCGGAGTATTGCGAAAATGGTATTAAAGCAATTGCCGAAGAAGCAACAACTAAAAAGCTGATGCCCAGCTTTTTCGCAGATAAGCCTATTGTCGAATTACGAAAGCTCAGTGATTTTGAAATAGGCAAGCTAGGACGACTGAGTAAACCGCTAGCGCTTAATGAAGCTCAAACTCATTATGAAGAAATCGACTGGGAGGCTGCTTTTGAAATAATAGCAGATGAATTGAAAAAACTCAGTAATCCTGATGAAGCGATCTTCTATACCTCTGGAAGAACCAGTAATGAAGCCGCATTCTTGTATCAGTTGTTTGTTCGTGCCTTCGGCACGAACAATCTACCCGACTGCTCGAATATGTGTCATGAGTCCAGCGGTATGGCGCTTGCGCAAACGGTTGGCATTGGTAAGGGGTCGGTAACGCTCAAAGACATTTATGACTCGGAGCTGCTCATTGTTATGGGTCAAAATCCAGGTACGAATCACCCGAGAATGCTGACCGCTTTAGAAAAAGCGAAAGAAAACGGTGCTAAGATTATTACTGTAAACCCACTACCCGAAGCGGGCTTAATGAAGTTTACTAATCCGCAAAGACCTTTGAAGGTTTTGAGTGGCGGAACCAAGCTGACCGATTTGTTTGTGCCCGTGCGCATAAACGGAGATGTTGCTTTTTTAAAAGCGATAATGCTCTTGCTTTTGGAGAAAGAAGAAAAGCAAAATGGTGTTATTGATAGAGCATTCATCGCTGAATATTGTAACGGCTACGAAGAGTTTCTAGAAGACCTCAAAAACACTTCTTTTGAAAGTGTGGTTGAAGCTTCTGGCGTGTCCGAAAGTGTAATTCGAGAAGCGGCAGAACTCATTGCTACTAAGTCGAAGATTATTGTTTGTTGGGCTATGGGTTTGACTCAGCACGAAAACGGAGTTGACAATATTCGTGAAATTGTGAACCTACTTTTGATGCGTGGCTCAATTGGAAAAACCGGAGCAGGCACTTGTCCAGTTCGCGGGCATAGCAACGTGCAAGGCGATAGAACTATGGGTATTTGGGAATCGCCGAAGGAAGCTTTCTTAGATCGCTTAGAAGAAGTGTACAAGATAAAAGCACCACGCGAACACGGCTATGCTACCGTAGATGCTATAAAGGCAATGCACGAAGAAACAGGCAAAGTGTTTTTTGGAATGGGCGGCAACTTCTTGAGTGCCGCTCCTGACACAGCTTACACTGCTGAAGGATTACAAAACTGTGCGCTTACGGTTCAAGTATCGACTAAGTTAAATCGGACTCACTTGGCTCCTGGAAAAAAAGCGCTCATACTACCCTGCTTAGGACGAACAGATATTGATATACAAAACGGAAAAGAACAATTCGTTTCAGTGGAAAACTCAATGGGTGTGGTACATTCTTCTAAAGGAGTGCTCAGTCCTTCTTCTGATTCCCTGAAAAGTGAGGTGCGTATTATCGCTGAAATGGCGCAAGCTTATTTTGGCTCCGTTTCAAAGATAGATTGGCTGGCTTTCGCTAACAACTATGACCTTATCCGAGATGACATTGAAAAAGTTATTCCAGGCTTCGACGACTATAATAAACGCGTTCGTATTCCGGAAGGCTTTCATCTTCCCAACGGCGCGCGCATTCGTGAGTTTAAAACCGCTAATGGTAAAGCCAATTTTTCTATAAACGCCTTGCCGAAAATTAGCTTGGCTGAAGATGAGCTCATTATGATGACCGTTCGCAGTCATGACCAATTCAATACCACTATTTACGGACTCGACGATCGCTACCGAGGAATCAAAAGCGAAAGAAGAGTTGTGCTCATTAATGAGAAAGATATGCAACGTTTATCCCTAATCGAAGGTGAGCAGGTAGACATCAGTAGTACATACGATGGAGTAAAACGAGTGGTCGAAAAGTTCATTATTGTTTCCTACCCTATTCCTGAAAAGTGCATAGGCACTTACTTCCCAGAGGCAAATGCCATAGTGCCTCTGCACGTATATGCGCGCGGGAGTAAAACGCCTAGCTCAAAATCGATACGGGTTCGTTTGCATAAAAGAGAAAAGTGAGTAAGGTCAATTGGAAAAAATACGGCCTTGAGTTTCTCAGCATATTTATTGCTGTAATCTCTGCTTTTGCACTCAATAATTGGAACGATAATCGGCATGACAGTAATGCGGAGTCTAAGATTTTGAACGAAATACATATTGGCCTAAATGCTGACCTTGAAGACATTACAGTTAATAGAAAGGGGCATCACGAGGGAATAAAGGTTGCAGATTACTTTATAGATATTGTAAGCTTAAAAGAATTTTCGAAGGACAGCTTTGTGAGTAAGTACTTTGGGCTTACTAGAGATTTTATAAGTGTTCAAAATACGGGTGGCTATGAAACGCTGAAGTCATCGGGACTCGAGTTAATTGAAAACGATTCATTAAGATCCAGAATCGTGAGCCTTTATGAATACGATTACAACACCCTACGCAAAATGGAGGAGGAATATTTGCCGGCGCAGTTTCACCTCAATTACTTCCAAAAGATAAATGACGTCCTTTCACCAAACTTGATCTATAACAAGGATGGCACACCGGTGGATATGAAACCCTTAAACAATTTGTCGGTAGAAGAACGAAACAAGGTTCACAGTCTCATTTGGCGGATTAAAATCAATCGTAGATTAATTGGCAGTTTTTACGATGAGTTGGAGGTCAAGATTAAGGATTTGATAGAAGAAATAGAAGCAGAGATTTAGTCAGAAGGGTTTATATTAGAAATATGCCAAAAGAAGTGTTAGCCTTTTCAGATCGTAGTGAATACGATGCCTTTAGTAAGGAAGTAGAATACCTTTGCGATCAGGGTAAATTGGAACAAGTTGATTTGCCAGAACTGAAAGAATCTACTGCAGGAGAAAGAATGCCGTCGGTTCAGTTTTATAAAGAAACCAAAACGGGCGTGCTATGGTTACTAAAATTACCTAGCGGTGATTTCAATGGTTCTTTCACCATTTTACCCAAAGTAGTAAAACGCAACCCGCTTCCGAAATTCGAGCCAATGTATAATGAGCTCATGAGCATTTGGAAAAAGGTGATGATTGCTTGTGTAGCTATAATTGTTATTGCTCTACTAATTTACAAGTTCATGTACACTTAAGCCAGAGACCCACGAGTTTGCGTGAGGGATAGAGGCATTGTTGAAGCTCCTGTTGCTGACCAGCGCCGAGCCCTCAGCACCTAAGTGCTGGAGGGGCGATGCGTGCAGGAAGTAGAACAGAGCGACTGCCGACAGCCCGACCCTTTTCGCCTCAGCGAAAGAAGGGGCACGCCCAATTTATCTCTCAGTTCATCCTCTTAATAACCCTCTTAAAATCTTATCACGCGAATCGCTAACTTGGTGGCTTGACTCCTGAAAGAACAGAAAAGTTTTGGTCGGTTATTCGTCGGAAACAAAAAGGCTTGGCGGTAATTCTCGAAAACGTGGACGATCCGCATAACATCTCTGCAGCACTTCGTTCTTGCGATGCTGTTGGTGTGCACGAGGTATTTTTGTTGGACACGGCTCCACGCTCTGACTATCAGCTGGGTCGCAAAAGTTCTGCTAGTGCAGACAAATGGCAAACCATACATCGCTTCACAGATTTGGAGACTTGCTTTAATGCCGTTCGCGTTTCTTATGATTCCATTTATACCACGCATTTAAGTGAAGACGCCCAAAGCGTTTATAACACAGATTTAAGCGCCTCAGTTGCTTTGATGTTTGGTAATGAAAAAGATGGCGTCTCCGATGAAGCGCTTGCCTTAGCTGATGGAAACATTTTAATCCCACAACACGGCTTGGTTGAAAGTCTCAATATATCTGTTGCCTGTGCAGTAACGCTATTTGAAGCTATGCGACAGCGCAATGTCAAAGGTATGTACGAGACTTCTGCTTTTAGTGAAGCTGAGCTTCAAGCTATATTCAAAGATTGGGAGGCGCGCAGTGAGCCTTGGAGACGGAAGGTATGATAGATACTGCTTAGTTTCCCAGTGGACTTATCTGCTTAATCAACTCGAGAATTTTAACCTTATCCTTACCCTTTTGAGCCATACAAGAATTGATGGATGGCTTTACGTAATCCAGACTATTGAGCGTTTCTTGCTTGAGCTCTTCTGGACTATTGACTAGATTAGTAAGTCTTCTGGTTCCGATTCGACTTTCTACATCTTTGTATATCGGGCCTACAATGCATTCGCAAATGGTGCGGTCTTGTCTGTCTTCCTGACAGAACTTTTGATGCAACTCTACGATGTTATTGCGCTCAAAGATCTTATCGACCGTGGGTGCGAGCATATTACCAATACTTCGTCCGCTGACTAAAGCGTAGATGGCCAAGCCAACAAGTAGTAGTCCCCCTACTCGAAAAAGTGATTTGCTTATTCTGCTAAGTATACTAATTACGATTAGTGATATAACACCCACCAATACCATTGTAGAAAGATCCATAGTCGATTGTCTAAATAAATAAGATTATGTTAAGCTTGGTTTTTTCGCCCAAGTAAATTTGCCAATTAAGAAAATTATAAGTGCTCCGATCAAACTCTTGACCAATAAGCCCGGAAGCAAAGGCGGATAAATTCCACCTAGGATTTCCATCCAAGGTTTGAAGTTGATGAGATACAAAAAGCCGAAAAACAAAATGATGAGGTGACCGAGAACAAAGAGCTTGATTAATGTCCAGAGATTGCGTCTGTTACTGTGCTCTCCAATCCACCCTACTACCAGCGAGCTCACGGCAAAGCCCAGTAAAAATCCTGCAGTCGGTCCTATGAACTTTTCCCAACCGGAGCTGCCGTCTGCAAAAATGGGTAGTCCTAGTCCTCCAAGTATGAGGTAGAGTATTACCACGAAGGTGCCCCAACCGGCACCAAGACTAATGGCCACAGTCAGCACCACTAAACTTTGTAGCGTAATGGGTATCAAAGTTCCCAGATTGATTGTCAGGGGTGCCAGCAAGACCAAGGCAAGCAAAGCAAGCACACAAGCTAGGAAGTGAGACATTTTCATAAGGCATAAATAACTGATATGCAAACAATAATGTTGCCTCTAGTTTCCACAAAACGCTCATTATTAGGGGAAAAGACAATTTCTGCGGCAATTGAAAATGTGAGCTAGATATAATAGTTATACTTTTGAACGTTAGAAAAATGGCCAAAGCTTTATTGATGAGATACGTACTAAAATCCTTAATCCTATCCCTATTTTGCCTTTCGTGCAATGCGTCTTTGTTTGCTGGAACAGCAAATATTTCGGGTAGTGTTTATCAAGCGGAGGCGGTGGCGCTGCGCTTCGACCCGTACTTTTTAGGTGAGCAAATAACCGAGCTGAATAGCGAAGAGGTTGGTACGGAATTCAATTTTGACATTGAAGTTGGCGACGGCGGTCTGGTGGACTTGGTTTGTTTGGGTAAAGCGCTTACTGTTTATCTGGAGCCAGGTGATGAGTTAAAGGTTGACATAAGCGAAGGTGATAATGGTCCGGTTTACGCTTTCGAAGGAAAGGGATCGGCGAACAACAAATTGTGGCGCGACTTTGTATCGGAGTTTCGCAATGATGAAGTGCTAGCCGAGTACGAAGGAAACTTGGCGATGAACGGTGTAGACGTTTGGGAGTTTTGGTTGTATGATCAGCGCAAAAAATCTTGGGACTTCTACAAGGAGCATCCATCTAAAGGTTTAATAAGTCAGGGCTTTAAAGATTTGATAGAAGCGGAGATTAAATACGATTACCACTCAAACATATTGGCTTATTCCGTAGAGAAAGCTAAAACGAGTGCCAAAACTACTTTTACGCCCCTACCGCACATAATGCTCGAAGACATTAATGAAAAAATGGTAAATCGCGAAAAGGGAATGGTGAGCCCAGCGTACCGCTTGTTTATTGAGCGCTTTGTTTATTATTTATCCGCCGACTTAAACAACTTCAACAAGTTTGTTGACGCGACTGAATCACTAGAGGCTAAGTACACCTCAGCTTCTGGTGTCGTTCCCGAGATGGCAATGAACTATGTTGTTGCGAAATACATTTACGACAACTGCACGAAGATAAGTTCCTCTATAGCTCGTAAGTATGTGCTGCTCTTGTCAAAGGGCGCTGTTCCGGCTTATGGCGATATCGTTAAAGAAGAATGCGGCTCTTGGTTGTCCAAGCCTGATCCGAAGGAAGAAGCTGCGCTCGCTGAGAAAGCTTCACGTGGTAAAAAGGCTAAAAGCCAACCTTTCATTCTAAATGATATGTCTGGTGAAAAAGTTTACCTCGGTGACTACGAAGGCAAAGTAATTTACGTTGACTTCTGGGCTTCTTGGTGTGGTCCTTGTCGTGGCCAGTTTCCTTTTGCCAAAAAGATGAAAGAGCAATTGAGCAAAAAGGAAAAAGAACAAATTGTTTTCTTATACATCTCCATAGATAACAACGAAGCTGCTTGGAAAAAAGGAATAGAGCGTGCGGGCGTAGATGGCGTTCACCTTTTCTCACCTGGTGGCTGGGGAGCTTCGGTTTGCAATTACTTCAGTATTCAGAGCATACCTCGTTACATGATCATTGATAAAAAGGGAGAAGTGGTAAATCCGAATGCCCCTCGCCCTCAAGATCCTAAGGCCTTGGAAGAGTTGCTTCAATTGGTAAAGCGCAAAAAATGAGACTTGGCGGAATCGCTGTAACAGCGTTTGTTTTGCTTTTTATTGCTTGTAGTCCGGTATCGAGAATCGAAGACGGATATAATGATCGGGTGAATTTTCATATTGACCTAGATAAGACCAGTAGATCTACTGTCCTCAGTTCTGAGAATTCCCCTAGTATAGAATTGCAATCGGATGACCGCACTTCCCTAAAGATGTTGGTGGGCTATAGCACTCAAGTTACCGGTTTGTGCAATGCTTATTTAAGTTCGATGGACGAATTCTTTCGTTCATTCAGAAACTACTACCAAAGCATTTACAAATTTGGTGAGGATGGTAGCACAGAGGTTATTTTCGAAAAAACGAATTTGATTCCTAAGCTATCGGAGAAGCAGAAGAACTTAGAAGAACAGTTTCAGGCGGTGGACTTTTTGTCTTCTACCCAAAACGATTATGTCATACGATCTTTGAGCACTTTACAAAAGCGTCTCAGCGATTTGGATGCCTTAAGTAGTACTTTAAGCACTTACGTAGGCGCAAGTGAGTACAAAAGCGACGTCGATTTACAAAAGGGGCAAGAACTACTGATGAAGATGAATGATCACTGCGCGCAGTTCTATCAGACCCACAAAGAGTTGAGCAACTTTATAGAAGACCTACAATTTGCAGGAAGAAGTCAATTGCTGGCTGAGGAAAGCGATGGCGAAGCTGCGATTAATGTGCTTTCTGACCTCCGAAATTTAAAAGGATTGGTACAACGCTTGGGAGACTTCCGTGTTGAGTCCGATGACTTACACGACCTAACTGAGGACTACAAAGGTATAGTGACTGAGTTGAAAAAAAACATTGCCTATCCAGTCGAGAAAATTTCCGATGAGAAGACCCGCAGTGATTACCGTGTAATGTATAACAGCATTGTTTCCCAGATCCTTCCACTCGTGAACAAGGTAATCTACGAACTTGAGACCGAAAATGTCGAGTGGGTAAAAAGCGATTTTAACGAGACAATGGAAACTATATTCAAGTCCTACAATGATCTGTCGCGATTTTATGCTGAGGGATATGGAAAGCCTGTACCTTTAGGTAATTGATTCCTTAATTGTTGTTAATAGAGCAAGTTTTATTGATGCATTGCTAGAAGTGTAATACCTTCGTATCCAAGCGCACAATGAAAAAATTAGGGATTCTTTTTGTTTGCCTTTTAGCTATCTGCAACGCAGTTTCTGCGCAGAATAAAAAGTTGGTGCATACGTCCACTCGGATAGTAGAATCGCCCAAGATTGATGGCCAGTTGAACGATGCCGCTTGGCTCAACGCGGAGTTTACCCAGAATAAATTTATTACACAATGGCCGGAGGTTGGTCAAGAAGCCTCTGAACATACCACGGTTGCTTTGGTCTACGACGATGAAGCGATATATATCGCTGCTAAACTTTATGCCGAGCACCCAGACCAGATCCTTCGTGAGTTTAAACCTCGTGATAATGACAATGCCAATGCCGATTTCTTTTCCTTCTTTATAGATTCTTATCAGAGCGGCAATAGTGCTTTTGGCTTCTTAGTTTCATCTGCCGGGGTTCAAAGTGATTTTCAATTTAGCAATGACAACAGCGATTATAGTTGGAATGCAGTATGGAACAGCGCAGTGGACATTAATGACGAAGGCTGGTTTGTTGAAATGCGCATCCCCTACTCCGCGCTCCGTTTTCCAAAAGTAGAGGTTCAAGAATGGGGCGTTAACTTTCGTCGTAGCATTCGAAATTTACGCGAGGGTTCCAATTGGAATCCGATGGATCCTGCCGTCGCGGGATTCGCGAATCAATTTGGAACCTTAGAGGGAATTGAAAATATTGAACCGCCTTTGCGATTGGCACTGACGCCGTATGTTTCAGCCACGCAACTCTATGACAAGTCGATAGATGGAAGCCCTGTTTCCTTTCGAGGGGGAGTGGATTTACGCTTTGGCCTGAACGAAAGCTACACCGTCGATATGACTTTGATTCCAGATTTCGGCCAAGTCGTTTCTGATCAGCAAGTGCTTAATCTTGACTTTCAAGAAGTCATCTTCGATGAGCGCAGACCATTCTTTTTGGAAGGGATAGACCTCTATTCCAGAGCCGATCTCTTTTACTCGCGACGTATAGGCCGACGACCGGGTAAGTTTTGGGAAGTGCAGAGTCAACTTACGGAAGGGCAAAAAGTAATTGAAAACCCGACAGAGGCACCACTTATTAATGCAACGAAACTAAGCGGTAGAGGCTCAAATGGTTTGGCTGTAGGTTTCTTTAATGCTGTATTGAATAGTGCTGAGGCAATTATTGAAAATGAAGATGGCAGTCGGGAAGCAATAGAAACGGAACCCTTTTCCAACTACAACGTTTTCGTATTAGATCAAAATCTCAAAAACAACGGTTACTTCAGTATTATAAACACCAACGTTACGCGTTTTGGTGATGCACGTGACGCAAATGTCATTGGAACCGAGTTTCTCTTAAGAAATAAAGCGAATAGCATAGAGTTTAAAGGCCTTGCTTCCTACAACATCATTTCAGACACAGAGGAAGAACTTGAAAACCCAAATGGTTTTAGAAGTGCTTGGCAGATCAGCAAAATTGGCGGAAAGTTTACTTACGGCTATGCCCAGCAATTATTGACTAAAGGCGTTGACCTAAATGATTTCGGAATAAGCTTCTTCAGAAACCGACTTGAGCACAGGTTTTTTGGAGGATATCAGCAGTTTGAGCCGAATGGAAAATTTAACAGCCTCTTTTCACAGCTTAATCTAACCTATCGTCAAAGACTTGATCCTTTTACAAAAGAAAATATTGAATGGTCTGGCTCTTTATTTGTGAATTGGCTGAACTGGACGAGTACTGGTTTGTACTTAGAAGGCTCTTTAGGCGAAGGAAAAGATTTCTATGAGCCGCGACAAGAAGGACGTTACAATGTAAACTTCCCTTACATAGTTGCCAATGTTTGGATTTCTCCAGACTATCGTAAAAAATATTTGGCAGATGCGAACATCGGCATTTGGAGAAGTTCACTCAACAATATCGGTGGTTATTGGTTCGGTATTAATCCTCGCGCTCGTTTCAGTGATAGATTTACAATGATCTACGGCTTCAACTATAGTCATGACAACAATGACCTAGGCTATAACAGCAGTAATGAAGCAGATATCTTCTTTGCTAATCGCGCAGTTCAAACGGTGATCAATACGGTTGAGGCCAACTATGTTTTTAACAGAAAAATGAGCATCTCTCTCGTTGGTCGCTATTATTGGCGCCAGGTCAAGAATGAGAGTTTCTACAGTTTGAATGATGATGGCAACTATAGTTTTGGCGCAGACGTCGACGATCCCGGAACCACCTTCGCGGCTTTCTCCTCGGATCTCATTTACTCCTATGAATTCTTGCCTGGTAGTTGGATCACTGCTTCTTGGAAATGGAACAGCCTATTCTTTGATGGCCCAGAAATAGACTACGGCCCGAGCTTTAAACAAACACTGAGAGATGATCCGCTCAATCAGTTTTCCGTGAAAATTCTCTATTACCTCGATTATCAGGATTTGCGCAGGCTGAAGCGTAAGCGCACTTAAAATCGTGGACAGCTTTAGCATTAAATTCACCTTTGGCGACAAATCAAAACGAAGGAAATAAACGACCTTTGTGCTCGATTAGAAAATGGACTCATTAACCCAATTTGCGCTAGGCGCGGCCGTCGGAGAATTAGTGCTCGGAAGACAGTTAGGCTGGAAAGCCATTGTGCTCGGCGGAATCGCGGGTACGATCCCCGATCTTGATGTAATATTCAACAACTTCGTTGATCCCATTGCGGCGCTCAAAATTCACCGTGGCTTTAGTCACTCCATTTTTTTCGCGATAATCTTCGGTCCCATTTTTGGTTGGCTCTCTCATAAGGTTTCCCAGAAGGCAAGTTTTAAGCGATGGTCATTCATGTGGTTCTTGGGGTTTTTGACGCACACCTTATTAGACTGCTGCACAACTTATGGTACTCAGTTATTCAATCCAGTTTCAGACTATTTAGTTGGCTTCGACAATATTTTTGTGGTCGACCCTACTTATACCATTCCGCTTTTTCTAGGGGTTTTGGTGGCCCTCTTTTATTTCCGAAATCCGAAGAAGCAACGGAGAGCAAACCTTATTGGCCTTGGACTCAGCAGCCTGTATATGCTCTGGACTTTTGGCGCGCAAGGAGTAGCGCAAAAACAGTTTGCGGCTGCCTTAGACAAGCAAGGCATAGAATACACTCGCTTACAAGTTACCCCTACTCCTTTCAATACTGTTCTGTGGGAAGGAATCGCGCAGAGCGAGAACAAAACTTACTTCGGTAATTACTCCTTACTCGATCGTAGAGAAGACATTGTTTTCAGACCAATGGAACGCAACACGCGTTTGTTAGATCCTTATCGAGAGACCTTACCAGTGCAAACTGCGATGTGGTTTTCAAACGGCTTATACTGTGCGCAAGAAATGGGAGATGTCATTCACATCTATACCACCAAGTTCGGACCTATGAATTTGGATGGCCCCGTAGAGTTTGTTTTCCCTTTTATTATTCGTCCACTTTCAAATGGCGGAGTTGAATACGTGATTAATGATGAAACACCTAGCTCCGAAGAAATGAAACGAATGACCATGCTAATTTGGGAGCGTCTCTGGGGAATCTAATGTGGGCTTTACATACAGCTCGTACAATTTATCAATTGCTCCGTATCCAAAATTGGTCATAGTAGCCTCGGCACCTAGGATTATCACGAACTCACGCTTATCAATCTCAGCCTTATAATCCAATTCTTTTGTACTGGCCTTGCCATCTATCGTAGGCCAAACACTTTGATTATAGAACCAGAAGTGCGAATCTTGAAAAGGACCTTTCGTAAAACCTTCGTTATGCAATCCCCAATAAAAGCTATCAGCAATAAACAGCACCACTGGCAAATGCTTGCCCTCCTTATCAAACTCAAATGCCTGGTAGGTCATTTTAGTGTCGTCATAAGCAAAGAGCAAGTTCATTCCGTTTTCTAGATCATTATCTCTTTTCAAAGGTGTAGATTGTACAACCCAGGTGCGTTTCAATTCCGGAACATCTTTCGCCAGCTTCGACTCAAAATATTGAAGCAGTGAATCCATAACCAGTACTTCACCATAACGACTCCAATGAATGCCCGACTTAGGGTACAACACTTGCTCCGTGGTATCGCGGATATCTAGAAAGTGTTGATTGAAATCGATAAAGGGAACTCCATCGACGGACATTCTTTCAGCGTAGTACTCGTAATTACTTAGTTGTTTTTCTACATCGTCATACTTCTCTGGAAAATACTGAGGATAATAAGTACCCTTACCTGCAGCAATAACCACTAGCAAGTGTTTGTCTAACTCCGCAAAGGCTTCACTAATAGCTTTTAACTTGCGAACTTTCTCTTCAACTTTTTGCTTACCAACAAAATTTGTTCCTAAGTATGCATCGATATAACCGGTCTCGTATAAGTAGCCTTCTTTACCTTCTATGACAGACTTGGCGCGGATCGTTCCAAACAAGGAGTAGTGAATTTGATTGTTCAATCGGACTAGTAGGTTTCGCCATCCAAAGGAGTTACTTAAATACTCCTCTTTCTTAGTTTGGTAGCTACCTGAGAACCAATCGCTGCGATTAATCTCTGTATCTGGAACTACTTCAACAGCTCCTTTTAGATCGGCGCGAATGTTAATCTTCAAATACTTATCAACCCAATACTCAATCCGATTGCTGCCAAAAGTTCCGAAGAGCATCAGTATACAAAACCCAAATGCGATATGTCGGTAATTCAATCGCATTAGAAACGGAAATAAATAAATGGGTTAAAGTCTGTAGTCGCTAAGGTTGAAAGTGAGAAAACGTATAGCACAAAACATAGTCCCAGCATGCTAAAGGTTAGGCCCGGTGATAATCTGCCAAAGTAAATCCGCTTAGTCAAAGCTTTTATAGCTGGCAGTGCAGCCCAGAATGAAAACAATAATGCAAAGACTAGTACAAGCTTAAACTCGCCGCTTAGCGCCAAATCTTTCCCAGAAAAATCAAAAGCAAACATGCGTTGGTAATAGACCAAAGCATCAGACAAATTTTCGATACGAAACATTACCCAGCCCAATACGACAATAAAGAAAGTGAGTAGCATAGCGGGAACAGAACCAAGTTTCTTTAAGAGGTCCAACAAAAACAATCTATCCAAAATCAAGAACAAACCGTGGAAGGCTCCCCACAAAACAAAATTCCAAGAAGCTCCGTGCCACAGACCAGATATTAAAAAGACCAACCAGAGGTTGAAGTACAGTCTTCCAGTAGAAACACGGTTTCCACCCAGAGGAATGTATAGATAATCACGCATCCAAGTTCCTAGGGTAATGTGCCAACGACGCCAGAACTCGGAGATGCTGCGTGAAACGTAAGGACTGTCGAAATTCTCAGGGAACTTGAAACCCAACATACGACCGATACCAATAGCCA
This sequence comes from uncultured Chitinophagales bacterium, assembly GCA_964654535.1. GTDB lineage: Bacteria > Bacteroidota > Bacteroidia > Chitinophagales > UBA2359 > CAZZIZ01. The sequence continues at coordinate 1,742 of CAZZIZ010000037.1, read as the reverse complement.
TATCGGAATAACCAGAAAAGTCAAAGTAAATCTGGAAGGTATAGGCTAAAGCTCCCAACCAAGCAGTGGCAGTATCGAGCTGAGAAAAGTCATCTTGTCCCATAATGGCGTCAGCTTGCGCGCCCATAACGTTTGCCACCAACACCTTTTTACTTAAACCAATTATGAATCGAAAAAAGCCCAGCAGCCAATCATCCAAGTTGTTTTCACGGTCGGTAATCTGATCGGCTATTTCATTGAAACGAACTATAGGCCCCGCGATTAACTGCGGAAACATCATTATGTAGAGCATATAGTCTGTGACCTTTTTCAGAGGAGCGTGTACTTTGCGATACACATCAATAGAATAAGTCAAGGTTTGAAAGGTGTAGAAGGATATACCAATAGGCAAAAGCACGGACGTCCAAGAAACATCGCCCACTCCCAACGTACCTAAAAACGCATTAACGTTCTCTACAAAGAAATTAGCGTATTTGAAATAAGCCAGTAAACCTACATTCAGAAAGATGGACAAGCCAAGGAGCCATTTCTTTTTCTTTAATTCAGACGCACGGTCCATCGCTGCTACTAAAAAGAAATCGACAAAAGTTGAGGCCAGAAGAACAAAAACAAACTTCGGAGCACCCCAGCTATAAAACAAAATACTCGCCAGGAGTATAAAGTAGTTTTTCAGCGCCTTGGGCAACACGAAGTAAACCAATAAGAATATCGGCAGGAAATAGCAGAGGAAAGTTATACTACTAAAGAGCAAACCTAGCTTCCAGTAAAGTTCGCTTTACGTTTTTCCAAAAATGCAGTAGCGCCCTCTACGAAATCTGACGAATTGCCTAAATCACCGAAAGCAGCAGTTTCAACCTTAAAGCCATCGGCGTCTTTATCGAAGTAGGCATTGACCGTTTCTACTACTTTCGCAATAGCTAAGGGCGCCTTCTTAGCAATTTTCAAAATAATCGACTTAGCCTTTTCAACTTCAGCGCCAGCTTCGACCACGTGATTCGCTAAACCCAAAGTCTTCGCTTCGTCGGCGCCAATCATATCGCCAGTCATTAATAGTTCAGTGGCCTTTCCTTTACCGATTAGCTGAATCAATCGCTGTGTCCCGCCGTAACCGGGAACCAACCCCAAGTTAACCTCCGGCGTTCCAAACTTTGCGGAAGGTCCTGCCACACGCATATGACAAGCCATTGCAACCTCGCAGCCACCGCCAAGAGCAAAACCATTTACTGCGGCAATAACCGGTTTCGGAAAACGCTCCATCTTATCGAAGGCACGATTACCGGGGCCGACCAATTCGGCCATACCACCCTCGCCCAAGTCCGTAAACTCACTAATATCAGCACCAGCAACAAAAGCCTTTTCGCCCGCGCCAGTTAAAACAATTCCTTTCAAATCCTTGAAGCCTAAAGCCGCATCCATAAAATGATTTAGATCGGCAATCATTTCTTTGTTCAGTGCGTTCAATGCCTTCGGTCGGTTTAGCGTTACCACGTATACCCCGTCCTCGTTTTTTACTTCTATTGCTTTATAATCCATTTCGTAATTCGTTTAACTCTAAGATAAGCATCTCTTAGAGCATAAAACCGAAAATTTCAATGATGAATAAGCAGATAGTTTGGGCGTGCCCCTTCTTGCAATCTCGCTTGCTTCTTCCGCGAAGCGGAAAGCAATGCGATATTGCAAAGGGTCGGGCTTTCGGGGCTCGCTCTGTTCTGTTTTCTTCACGCAAAACACTTCTAGCTCTT
>CAZZIZ010000036.1:7909-21367 GCA_964654535.1 uncultured Chitinophagales bacterium | reverse complement strand
GCTTCATTGGTCTGTGTCTGAGCTCCTGTTGTTTTCGAACACAAACACTTAGCTCGAAGAGCTAGAGGTGTTTTGCGTGAAGAAAACAGAACAGAGCGAGCCCCGAAAGCCCGACCCCATTGCTTGGCGCAGCCAGAAGCAATGGGGGCACGCCAAACATCCCTCAACTAGCTCCTTAAAAACCCTTCTCACTTTCGTACATTTGCAACAATGCGCTCAAAAGACGAACAAGACCTACGTACTATACTCGACCGACTCATTGATAAAAAACAATGGCACGGTGGAATGGAACGAGCGGGTGTGGAAGACACTTGGCGCGACTTGATGGGCGATGCCGTTAACAAGCGGACAGAAAGCGTTTACTACAATCAAGGTCGTCTTTTCGTAAAATTGCGCTCACCCAGCCTCAAGCAACAGCTGTTTTATTCTAAAGAAACCATACTGAAACGTATAAATGAGACTTTAGGCAAGTCGGTTGTTGAAGAAGTGGTTTTCACATAAATAAGGATTAGCCTAGATTTGCTGAGGCTAAGGTTATAGATATGCATAATTACTTAACTCGTTTTTCTACTCTTGCGCTGCTCATTGGTGCGGTACTGTTTTTTAGCAATCCTATTTGCGCGCAGCAAGGTGGAGACCTAGATTTCTATGGCAACCCAGGTCAATCTGGTAAAAAGAAAAAAAAGAAGAAGAAAAAAAAGAAGAAAAAGGGCGAATACGATCCTTATGAATTCTTGTATAAGAACCTTGACGGTGAAGAAGCGCAAACCAAAAGCCCAGAGGACAAAGTAGAAGCGCAGACTTTTGAAGGAAGCACTGAGCAAGCTGTGGCGACTGAACAGACCGAGGGCGAATCTGATGAATATACCTACGAGCAAAACGGTGAAGTGATAAACATGAACGTCGACGATCTTTTTCAAGGTCAACTCGATGAAGTAGTGGTTACCTCTCCTCGTAAAGAGCTCACTTTTCACGAAGCGGAAAATGTAAAGTATTACTATAGTCAGGCGCTACAAAAAATAGATGGCAAGAGTTATGAAGGGGCTATCAAACTTTTGAATAAGAGTTTGAAAAAAGATCCGAACAGCAAAGAGCTTTTGCAAATACGGGCTAATGCTTACGCTGAAATCGGTGAGTATCGAAAAGCAATTAGGGATTTTAAGAAGGTTTTGATTATCGCTCCTGATGATGCCGTTGCAAACTATAACGCCGCTTCGGCTTATGCCAAATTGGGCAAGTTCAAAGACGCTGTGCATCATTACTCGGTTGCTATTGAAAACCAGGCGGATTATCTCTTGGCTTATCAGGGCCGTGCCGCGGCGAAAACTATGCTCAAAGAATACGAGAATTCGGTTGCCGACTACAATACGGTCATAGAAATGAACTCCTTTTTTACTCCAGCCTATCGTGGTCGCGGAGTTGCCAATTCGCTAATGGGCCACAATGATCAAGCGATAATGGACTTTACTTACACCCTCGACTTGACACCGGAAGATGGTTTGAGCTACTATTACCGTGGATTGGCATTCTCTAAAAACCGTGAACTGACGCAGGCTTGCGACGATTTTATAGAAGCGTATAAGCGTAATGTTAAGCAGGCTTCTTACGAATTGAAGGACTTGTGCAATTACGGAAACTTAGACTAGCCCTATTCTACCATTAGGTTGCAACCACGTAAATCGCTGTTGTCTATTCTTCCCAGTACTTGAAATTTATTCTGCCCTAGGCTTTTGCCTAAATCGTCCGTGGCGATAAAACTGCAAGTACTTAAGTTGGCCAAATCAACAATATTCATTCCTCCACTTTTTCCTTCCGCCACATAAGCAAGCGGATCGTATAAATCACGGAAACGCACCCTCATCCAAGGCGAGCATTCGAATACTTCGTTTTGCACTATGTAGGCTTGACTGAACATTTCGGTCATACCATATTCGCTATGAATTTCCGCTACCTGAAATGCTTTTTGCAATCGCGTATGTACCTCAGCTCTGGTAAGCTCTTCGCGTCTGCCTTTCATTCCGCCAGTTTCCATAACTATGCTACCTTGCAGATTCATTGGTGAGTCTTCTGCAAAATTTAAGAGCGCAAAAGTTACTCCGACTAGCAGTGTTTTTGCACTAGACTTAGCGGTCAACTTTTCTTTTAAGTCATCGGTATGGCTCAAATAAAATCCATTGTCCGCGTGATTGGATTGCTCCATCAAGTAGCGGAACATATAAACCAGAGAAGAATCCTCACGCTCCAAATAGCTCGGCAGTAAAGCCAAAATGCGAAAGTCTTTTATGGAACCGTAGCGCTTTTCAAAGCCATTCAAAATGCTCTTCTGATAAACTTCTTCGTCCAATAAATGATGCTCGCTGCTCACCGACTCCGTGGTGCCACTGCTACGAAACGTTTGCAGCACGGGGCTTCCTTCTATGCGTATATCTTGGGTTTTGAAAAAGCTGATGGGTAAAAATGGAATCGAATCCAGGCTGTTTATTTGATCGGGCTGCTTGCCCATTAAGTCGACATATCGCCCATAAACAGTATTGTTTGCTGCTTGGAAACGAAAAACATCCAAGGCAAAAGCTTCAAAATTTGGCTCCTCCAACTCAAAGAGGCGCTTTTTCAGGTTCTTATAGAGCAATTCGACTATTTTTAAGTCCGAATGATAATATAATTTCCCTAATCCAGTTCATTGTTTAGATGAAACCCTTTAATCTTTTTCTATTCCTCATTGGTTCTTTGTGCATTATTCTTTTCGGATGTGTATCAGCACCTGATTTGCCTACAACGCCAAACATTCTCAGCGTAAGTTTCAATACCTCTATTGCTCCAGGAGTATTTACTCCAGAGACCTTTGATAGCCTTATAGTATTCGTTGAGTTTGAAGATGGGGATTCCGATTTAGGTTCAGTAGAAGGAGAACCTATTCCATTCGTTTCTCTCGAAGATATCCGTACTGGAGAAATAGATACGTTCAATTTGACCGGTATAGAAATTACAGGAGCGCAAGGTTCTGTTCAAGGCACCTTTCGCGTAACGACCAACCCATGTTGTTGTTGCGGAACCAACGGTGGTATCATTTGTTTTGAAGATGAAGATCTTCCCCTTACTGACGAAGTACAATTCATAGTTAGGTTAGTCGACCGCGCGGGAAATGTAAGCAACGCAGCAATGTCTCCAGTGCTTACCCTCGACTGCTTCCCCGAGTAAGCCATGAAAAAAACGGTATTCCTTTTTATCTGCGGCTTGTTTTTCTTAGTCGCTTGCAGCCCTAGAATTTTAGAAAGCACTCAGACCAGCGAAAAAGAAAGCCCAGAACTTTCCGAAACAGAACCTTCCAATGAAGAAGCCGCAGAAGAAGACTACGTATTCACCGAAGATCCCGATTACAGTTTCGTACCTCAAAATTATTTCTATACCGATCGGGTTTTTAAAAACTCTATTGAGACCGTCCAGTTCAAAGTAACCGGTACCAGTAACTCCTACCCCATCCTTCCATTATTTTCTAACGAAACTTTGCAGCTCACTTTCGACGAACTAGATACTAATGACATAGATTACAGTTATAAAGTCTTGCATTGCAACAGCAACTGGGAACCCAGCGACGTGAGCGCCTTCGAATACATAGACGGATTTACTGAGGGCGATATGGACAATTACGAATACTCCAGTACGACTTCACAGGAGTACACCAGCTATTGGCTCACTTTGCCAAATCCAGTTACGCGATTTACAAAATCGGGCAACTACATTTTAATTGTTTACCAAGAAGGCGATGAAGAGAGCGTGGTGCTGACCCGACGTTTTATGATTTACGAAAACAATTGGGAAATACAATCTCGTTTCGTTCGCCCGAGTATCAACCGTTACCAAAGAGGATTTCAAAACTTAGATTTCCGAGTAGGACTGGGCGATCAGTTTATCAGCAACGCTATGCAAGAAGTAAAAGTTACGGTATTGCAAAACGGTCGTTGGGACAATGCGGTGCAAGACATACGTCCCTTCTTTGTGGGCAACGATTTTTTACGTTTCCGACTGCGCGATCAAGATTTATTTAAAGCGGGCAAAGAATTTCGCTACTTCGATACGCGAGACATGACCAGGGCGGGTGACCGTATAGATAGAATTGCTCAAGACGAATCGGGTCCAATAGCATATGTAGAAGAAGATGTTGTTAGTGCCTTTCAACCTTACAGTTTTAAAAGAGACTTAAATGGCAACTTTTACATCTTCAAAGTGCATAAGTTATTCGAATCTGCCGAACCCGATTATATTCGCGTCAACTTTAGTTTAAAAACAGAAAGCCAAGTCACCAACGGAAACGTTTATCTATTCGGAGCTTTCACAGATTGGAATATTCAAAAAGAAAACCAAATGTCCTACAACAGAAAAAATGGCAGGTACGAATGCCAGCGATTGTTGAAGCAAGGACTGTACAATTATCAGTACGTAATTCAAGCCGATGGAGCCCAAAAGCTAGACGATTCGACCCTTGAGGGCAATTTTTGGCAGACAGAGAATGACTATATCGTACTTGTCTACTATAGCCCATTCAACGGACGTTTTGACCGCCTTGTGGCCATCCAGCAGATCAATTCGGGCAACTAATGCACCCTCTCTCACGCTAGACATCTTCCGCCCAAACCAAACTTGGTTTATTATTGGAATGACCCTTAATAAGCAAATGAAACCACACCATGGAAGATTTCAACCTCAATTACCAGACAGGTGATAAACCTGCTGCGGGAAAGCTTCTGATATCTGAGCCATTCATGGGCGACCAAAACTTCAACCGATCCGTTGTACTCATCTGTGAGCACGACAACGAAGTTGGAACTTTTGGACTTGTCCTAAACAAAGAATTGAATCTCACGTTAACAGATGCAGTCCCCAATCTGCATAATTTCGACACGCCATTATTTTTTGGTGGACCGGTGCAACAGGACACCTTGCATTTCGTGCACAAACGCAAAGACCTCTTCGAGGACTGCGGAACCATTATGGAAGGCATTTATTGGAGCGGCGATTTTGAGTTGCTCAAAGAGATGATTTCAACTGGAGAAATTCGCGAAGACGAAATACGTTTTTTCCTCGGTTACTCTGGCTGGGATGTCGGACAATTGGAACAAGAGATTAAAGACGACTCTTGGATCATAACCGATAGTTCTATTCCAATTGTTTTCGAAATGAACCCAGACCTACTCTGGAAGTACGTGCTCGAAGATTTGGGTGGCAATTTCAAAGTAATGGCCAACTTTCCAACGGATCCCATTTTTAACTAGTCCTTATTACGATTCACTTTCTTGTCGATAGACGACGAGATTTCTTTATACACCTTTCATTTAGCAATTGATAAGGGCGTGCCGGCTTCTTGCTGCGCAAAGCCGTCGGGCTTTCGGGGCTCGCTCTGTTCTGTAAAAAACAAAAAGCGCATCCAGCTCTAGGGAGCTGAGCGCTTTTCTTGTTTTTTACAACAGGAGCTCAGACAAACCCCTCTATCCCTCACGCGGATTCTTTTTTTACCACTTGCGCTCGTCTCCAGACGAGTGCTTAATTTACTTGGGCATTTCAAATGCCCACTCCCCCATACAATGAGTATCAGCATCTAAAGGGCCCCGAAAGACCTCCACTTAATGAACTTTTTCTCTTACTGAGACCTTATATTCGTGTCAAACTAATGGAATGAAAAAAGGGACTTTACTACTGGTTGTTTTGATGCTCGTCTTTAGCGCTTGCCAACGCAGTCCGGAAAAACTACCGAAATACAAAAAGGCTTTTAAGGAGCAAATTGATGCTTTCGAAAAGCAAAAGGTTAAAACTAACGCCAGAATTGAAAAGGGCGTGGTGGAACTAAGCGGTTTAGAAAAGGCTATAGCTGAAGCCAGCGATGTAGACAAGGAGTTTAACAAGGTCTACGGCGACTGGAACAAAGTAAACCGCCAGGTTGAATCTCTTTATAAAGACTACGAAACGCTGCAGCGCAACGCGAAAAACTTGTTTGACGCGATGACGGATCAAACTAATTCGTTGAACGACCAAAACGCCAAAAAGCAACTGAGCACTGCGATTAACAAAATCAGAACGGACTACGAAAAAAACTTAGCGCGTACTGAGGTGGCAGTAAGCAAGCTCCGCTCGGTCCATACGGACGCTGTAGACGTTATAAAGGCCCTGGAAGTCGCGGTTGCACTCGGGCAAATCGATCAGTACAACAGCGGCCTTGCAAGCATAGAATCAAAGGTGGGCGGCATAATGGACGAGCTAAACAAGTCCATCGTCGAGAGCAAAGCCTTGTATGATGAACGTATCGGAAATTTCTAAGCATCCCTTGTCACAAAACAGATTGGCTTTAGATTTGCGGCTATTCATGCCAGTAGATACATTAACCTATAAATATCTAGTTATCAGCATTTTATCTTTCTAAATTAATAGACAGATTTTTATTAGAATTGAGAAAATGGCTTTTTAACTTATTTATAGTCAGAAGGTTGCGTAGGAAGGATTGACAATAAGAAGTGTCTACTTTAGATTTACACACTGATAGATAGTGACTTCGAAAGTAGACAGATTGACCAGTTACTTAGACGAATTCCTCCTAATGAATTGATATGAAAACTTTGTGCCAAATATTATGGCTATCAGCAGTGTTCGCATTGCTAAACAGCCTCAGTATTACGGGACAGAACTTGGTTGTAAACCCGAGTTTTGAAACGTATAGCAGCTGCCCAGATCAACTGGACGGCGTGGCACTGCTCCCTGCTTGGACGCCTGCTACAGAGTTTGGTCATCCCGATTTTTACAGTGAATGTGCCTTGTACGACGATGGTGTGCAGGTCCCTGAGAACTGGATTGGTAATCAATATGCGCTTAATGGAGAAAGCTACCTGGGTTTACTAGCCTACACCGCTAGCGGAGATATTCGTGATTACGCTCAAAACAAGTTGTCCGAACCGCTAGAGGCGGGTCGTTGCTACGAATTCAGCATGAACGTCTCCTTGATGGAACGAAGCGAGTGCGCATTGAAAAACATTGGTGTTTTCTTTTCCAATGAACACGTGGAAGGTCCTGGCTTTGGCTTTTTGGATATGGAAGCTGATATCGTAAACCACACCGGCAGATTCTTAGACAATCAAAACGGATGGACAACCATTCGTGGATACTACCAAGCTAATGGTGGTGAGGAGTACCTTATCATTGGAAACTTCACTCCTCTTGCCGAGATAGACTGTCTGGAAGTGATGAATGATTTCCAAGGCGAGTTTTTGTCTTACTACATAATAGATGATGTTAACCTAAGTCGTATCGGCCCTTTTGAATTGAACTTTAAATTGGGTGACGACGAACTGTACTGTGGACTAGATGAAGTTCAATTGACTTCAAACTACGTTGACTACAACGCAGAGTACTTATGGTCTACCGGTGGAATTGAACCACAAGAAACCATAACAGAGTCTGGAACCTATTGGGTGGAGATTGACAATAGTTGTGTTACCCAAAGAGATTCGATTGAAGTTATCTTTCTTGACTTTCCTACTGCTAACTTACCTAGCCAGGCGACCGTTTGTAATACAGAGGGTAAAACAGTTGGAACCGACTTTATTGCTGATGCTACTTTTGAGTGGGAAGATGGGACACAAGGGCACCAAAGAAAAGTAACTGAGCCTGGTACTTATACATTGACCGTTTCCAATCAATGTGGGTCGATTACCCAATCGATAAACATAGACGAAGAAATTTGCGCTTGCCCTGTTCAGTTTCCAAATGGCTTTACGCCGAACAAAGATGGAATCAACGATACCTTCTACGCCATTTCGATTTGCGAATTTCAGTCTTACAGACTGCGCGTAATAGACAGATGGGGTAACAAGGTATTCCGCTCAAACGATCCAAACGAAGCTTGGGATGGAACTTACAAGGGCGAAAATGCAAACCTAGGCACGTACGTCTTTGAATTGAAATATCGTGACCAGCTCGGCGAGGAGGGTTACTTACAGGGAGCCATTACGCTGATTCGCTAGAATTATTCCTCTTCGGTTATATTAAAATCAATTGTACGCTCTTCTAGATTCGTACCCACAACTTTCACACGCACTTTTTCGCCCAATCTATAACGATTACCGGTTTTGTATCCGATAGCCGCGAAGTCTTGCTCGTCGAAGAAGTATCTATCGCCGGGAAGATCTTCCATCCGAATGAGTCCTTCGCATTTGTTGTGATCGCACTCTACGAAGATTCCGAAATTGGTAACTCCCGAAATAACGCCATCGAAGTCTTCTCCGAGCCTTTCGGACATGTATTCTACTTGCTTGTATTTGCTAGAAGCGCGTTCTGCTTCAGCGGCTTTCTTTTCCATAGACGAACTATGGAAACATTTTTCTTCTAGTTTCTTTGCATCCATTTGTGGTTTCCCGTCCAGATACTTGGCTAATAAGCGATGTACCATTAAATCTGGATAACGACGTATGGGCGAGGTGAAATGAGAGTAGTATTGAAAACCCAATCCGAAGTGCCCAATGTTCTCCGTGGTGTACACCGCTTTGGCCATGGAACGGACTGCAAGGTTTTCCAATAGGTTTTGCTCTGGCGTACCGTTGACTTTTTTCATCAAAGTATTGAGTGCCTTGGTTATTGACTTCGGATCTTCGGGATTGACTTTCATAGTGTAACCGAACTTAGCTGCTAGGCGAGCGAAGTTGGCGAACTTTTCAGGGTCTGGTCTATCGTGTACTCGATAAACAAAGGGAATTTCTTTCTTCTTCAAGATTTTCGTACCAATAAACTTGGCTACTCGTTTGTTGGCCAACAACATAAAGTCCTCCACGAGTAAGTGCGCTTCCTTACGTTCCTTGGTATAGACATCGATGGGTTTTCCTTTCTCGTCAAGCTTGAAGCGAACTTCTGGTATTTCAAAACTGATAGAGCCTTGTTTAAAGCGCTCTTTACGAAGTTTAAGTGCGAGCTTGTTCAGAGTAACTACTTCTTTCGAAAGCTTTCCTTTACCACCTTCTATTAACGCCTGTGCTTCCATATAAGTGAAGCGGCGGTCGGAGTAGATGACCGTACGTCCAAACCACTCGTCTAGAATGTTTGCGTCTTTGTCCATTTCAAAAACCGCTGCAAAAGCACACTTTTCTTCTTCGGGTCTGAGCGAGCAAACTCCGTTTGAAATATGCTCCGGGAGCATTGGTAAAACCCGGTCTACGAGATAGACCGAAGTAGCGCGCTCAAAGGCTTCCTCGTCTAGCTGAGTTCCTTCTCTTACATAATGCGAAACGTCTGCAATATGTACACCTACTTCCCAGTTACCGTTGTCTAGTTTTTGTAAAGACAAGGCATCATCGAAATCTTTTGCATCGTCGGGGTCGATGGTAAAGGTGGTCACTTTTCTGAAATCGCGTCTCTTTTTTATCTCGGACTTCGGAATTTCCATCGGTATTTTGGCAACCGCCTTCATCACTTTATCTGAAAAGTCTAGCGGGAAACCTTTGTCTACCAAAATGGAGAGCATTTCGGAATCATTCTCTCCGGCCTCGCCTAATGCTCGAATAACTCTAGCCTCTGGACTTTTACGTGACTTGGGCCACTCCAACATTTCTACAACGACTTTCTCTCCGTCCTTCGCGCCGTTCAAGGCGTGCTTGGGCACGAAGAAATCTACCTGAATCTTTTTGTCGTCTGGATCAAAAAATCCGAAGCCATTATCCTCTACGGAAATTGTACCTGCAAACATGTTTCGTTTGCGGCTAATGATTTCGATAATTTTTCCTTCAACTTTTTTGCGACTACCGGGTACGATTTCAATTTTTACAAAGTCGCCTTCCATTGCGCGATTCAGAAACTTTGGTCTTACCAAAACATCTTTATCCAACTCATCGCTTATGATGTAAGCAAATCCGGAACGGGTTATGTCTACCGTTCCTTCCACGAAGCGCGGGTACTTAGCGATTGCCTTGGGCGCTTTCATTCCTTTTTTAACAACCACTCCGCTTCCTTTAACTGCTCGAATACGCTTTGCACCGTATTGAAATTTATTACCCTTATGTTTTACCAAAACGCCCTTTTCAACCAATCGATTAATCTCTTGTATAATTTTGGGTTTTGAATATTCTTCGGTTCCAACCATGCCAACGATTTCGTTTATGCTGAATCGTTTTTTACCATTGTTCTTTAGAACATTGGTGACTGCTTTGCTGAGGTTTTTACGTTTGCTATTTTTTCCTTTTCTTGCCAATTGTTCGATATTATGCTGCAAAGACACGAATAAGCCGCATCATGCCAGCAACTTTATGTTAACATCTCGGCAATAATTTAGCTAGGATTTAACTAAAGGATTAACTTAGGCAGAAATTCTAAAAATGCTTCGATCTGTAGTTCTACTACTTGTCCTCCTCTCCTCACCTATTTTTGTTCAATCTCAAGATCTTGTCGACGTGGAATTTATTAGCACCACGGGGGAAACCCATGCTGTCTTTGATATTCTCGACGAAGGAAAACCGATTGTCTTTTACTTTTTCTTTGTGGACTGTCCAATCTGCGTATCGACTACACCTCCATTGGTGGATTTGTATAACGAGTTTGGCGGCAACGATGGCTGCTTTGAAATAATGGCTATGGGCGTGGCCAATGACGATGTCCAAGCAATGGATGACTATGCCGAGTCTTACGGCGCGACTTTTCCGCGTTTCACCAGAGAAGACAACCCATTTATCCTTCCTTTACTCACTTCTCATTTCGAAGGAATTTCTATTGGCTCACCGGCCGTGTTAGTGTTTGCACCAGATCGTTCGAAGCTTTATGAGGGTACTGGTTTTGGTGTCATAAGCGAGGGGCCACTATCGACCATAGTGTCCGACAACACTGATCTACTTTGCGCAGTGGCAAGTGGCATAAATGATGTAAACCAAAAGGTGAGTATGTTTCCGAATCCGCTACAAGCGGACGCACCTTTACATCTGAGTCTTGAGTATGCTGGGGAATACTTGGTGACCGTTTTAGATCAGTCGGGTAAAGTTGTTCAGCGTTTTGAGAAGACACTAGAACAGGATGCACGTCTTGATTTAGATGAGTTAAATGCTGGGGTTTACTTTCTTTCCTTGGAGAGTGATGATTTGAGGTCGGTTAGTAAGTTTGTTAGGCTTTAGGGCATTCTTCTTTTTCTTTTCATAAATGCTTAAACACGATTTATAAGATGAAAAGATGATCAAAATGCATTGGCCAATAAACAAACGACTTGAACTTTCGACCTCATCCTGTCTAATCTTATAAATCCTGTTCAATCAATCAATGGTGAAGCAAATGCTTCGACTTTAATTGAGCACAAGCTCAAGCTTGCGCTAGATGGACATTCTGTGGTGATGAAAAGTATTACGCAGTGGACATTTCAAAAAGTAAATGGTAAAGTAGTTAATATACTTGCACAAAAACTATACGAATTTTTTCAGCCTGAGCTGCTTGGATATATCGAAGCACTTTGCAATAGACGCTGAAGGAAGTCCTACATTGATCGACGCTATGGCTTTTAAAGCAGGGGAAAATCCCGCGATTGCGATTGACCTACTTAAATGAATCAAAGCGAATAATACGAGTTTGAACAACTCGAATCCCTAAGTCGTAAAGTAAATAATCAGCACCTGCACCAAGCCAATCATAAAGCCTAGGAAAGCGCCTACTCGCTCAATGAAACCAAACTCCTTCGACAGCACTTGGTTGAGCATGTCTTCCAGTTTTGCGGGAGAAAAAGCGGCTACTTTCTCTTGGACGATTTGTTTGATGTCCATGGAAGACTCGAGTTTGTCGAGGTACTTGTTTATTGCTTGGGGCGCCATTGCACTTACTTTTCCCAAAACGCTTTTTCTGATTTGGCTTCTTTGACTGGGGCCCATTAATAAAGCCAGTAGCGGATACTCTTTTGGAAAGTCATTCTTGAGATATTCCTCTAATTTTTTGTCAATCAGTATTTCAATTTCCTGGATGTTCTCAGGTTTATTGATGCGCGATTTTATGTCTTCAAAGGAAAGCAGTTCTTCTGCTACGATGGTTCCTAAGCGCTCGGCAATGGCTTGCTGACGTTTGGGGAAGATGCCCTGCACTTCCATAAAGAGAACCTTCTTGGGCTCGCGAGGATGGAAAAGCATCTTGACGGCTATAAAGTTGGTAAACCAACCGATGAGCGCACCAACTAAGGGTACTAGGATAAACGTCCAGGCCATAGGCTGCTACAGCTTAGGATTTTGCTGATTAGGCATTTTTAGCGCCTTGGCTATAAGTCGAGACAAAAGAGACTTTTGCTTAGGCACAAGTGCCGGCCTCCAAGTGGCCTTTATGATGCTGGGTATTTTCAATTTCTTATGTGATTGTAATTCAGGGTCTTAGGATTTGATTTCAAGCTAATTAACGCTCAAAATGGCATTTGAAGTTCCAAATATCAGAAAACTAATCGGCATAAGTTTTAAGGCTTATGAGCGCCCTTTGGCGTAATTTGCCGCCCCTAAGGGAAGAACGAAGCATGACACCTAAGAAAGAACTAAAAACCATTGATTATCTGATAGATGCGACCAACGTCTGTAGCTGGCACGCGGCCAATGTTTATGATAAAAAGAACAAGAAAAACAGCCACGAGTCATTTTCACTAGCGCCTTTGTTGCAACTATTGATTCTTATAAACAAAAAAGGCAAGACCTTTCAATGCATATTTGATGCGAACACAATTTTCAACCTACCCGCTGAAGAAAAGGACATTTACACTGCTCTATTAGCAGAATACAAGGATTTCTTCTATCAAGTAATCGGAGGGATTAGAGCCGATGATTTTGTGCTTTCTCTGGCACATCGCTATAAATCGAGTGTAATAAGTAATGACAACTTTGCTGACTACGTAAAAACATACCCTTGGTTAGCACGTGATGCGAAACCGCTTAGATTGTTTAAAGGAGGCACGCCAATCGTAGCTGGTGAACGCACCTTGGTGGTACCCGACTTAAAGATCAATCTAGACTTGTCTAAAAAAACGTTGACGCTCTACAATGAGATTACAAACAAGCTCATTAGTAAAGGACTTCGTCACTTTGGAGAAATAATAAGCTACGACTCAAAAAGCGGCAAGGGTAAAATCAAAAAAGGCAAAAACCTCATAGATTTTCTTGGAACGGATTTAACCATTACCAAAGGTGTTAATGTAGAATTTAGCCTAGAAGAAAAGCGCAAGAAAATAAGCGCAATCGACATACGTCTTTCGAACTCATCGGTTGACGATGAAATAAGTCGATTGAAAAAGGAGAACAAAATTCTCTTGGACAATCAAACTAAGGACAAGTTCATCGGAGTAGTAGAATGGTACGATACCAAGAAGAAATACGGCGCGATTAAAGAAAAAGAAAACTCGGACACAATTTTCTTTTTTAGCACGGGCATTGAGCAAAAGGGCTTGAAACTAGAAAAGGAAATGGAAGTGATTTTCGAAAAGAAGATCAA
>CAZZIZ010000036.1:0-7809 GCA_964654535.1 uncultured Chitinophagales bacterium | reverse complement strand
CTGTCGTATTTCGGAGCCATTTGCTTCCAATCGTACAGCTCTACATACTTTCTTACTTCTTGATTTCTAATGACGCCCACATTGAAAACTAGGCGCTGTAGCTTGTTGACGATTTCGGAATCGTTTTCGTAGAAAAAAGTTTTATGAAAGGCCTCAGGAATATGCTCGGGATAAGCCAGTCTCTTAGGCAGCAGCGGAATTACGTTCATATACATCGCTTCTACCACGCTTCCTCCAAAGAAATCCTGGTTTGAAGTAACCAAGGCGATGTCGCTCTGTGCTAAGTAGCTCAGATACTCCTGATAGCTTTCGGCGTAGCCGAAGTGTAATATTTTTTCACTCAGTTTTTCTTTTGCCTCCTCAAATATTTTTGGGCTGCTTTCAAATTGCTCGCCCAGAACAATAAGTTTGAAGTCGACACCTCGTTCTTGTAAATCAAACAAGGCTTTAAAAAAGGTCTCCGGGTTCTTATCGTATTCCCAACGATGGTTCCAAAGAATAACCGCCCGCTTAGATTTTTCGCTTTTATCGATGGTGGCGACTTGCATCGGCGAGAGCTCCATTCCCAGGTGCAGCACTTCTGATTTTTGTTCAATCTCGCCTACCGTTTCTAGTTGATTCTGATCTGGGTATTTTTTGAGAAAGTTTGGTAAGGCATTGAGAAAACTAGCTCGATGGTATTCCGAATTGAAAAAGAGTTTCTCTGCCGCCAGTGCCGAGGTATAATTGATGAAGCCATAATGCAAATCGCGCTTTTCCTGCACGTCGGCATCATTTGGCGACCAAGGGTATGTAATTTGATTCTCGTGGAAATAGAGCGCTATGGGAATGCTTCGCAGTTCTGGCTTAAGTAGAGCACGAAAGACAGCCACATCGAGCATATCGGTTGCTAGAAAGAGGTCTGGGCTTATTTCAGCTGCATTGACTTGCCTTGCTAAGGCGGGTGCGCCAATATGCATGCGCCATTTCCAATGTCGCCCAGGAAGAGAAAAAATATCGATCTGATGCTGACTGTGCTTTTGAAAACCAAGTGCCCAAGCTTTGTGTGAGCCAGTAAAAAATGGTTCTAAAAGCGCAATGTTCATTTTTCGACTCGCTTTGCTCTTTTCTTGGTGCTACCGATAAGTCTATCGAAAATACTGTTGAGTACAGAGAGTACGATACCTAAAACGAAAGCCCAAAGTACGCTCGAGCTAATGGAGAAGCCATCGATTAGGTAGGCTACCAGCGATATCATTAAGGCGTTTATAAATACGTAGAAAATCCCTAGCGTAAGTACACTTATCGGAATGGTCAAAAAGGTAAAGATGGGGCGTATGGTTTTATTGACGATCCATAGCCCAGCAGCTACAATTATTGCGGTCTGGTAGCTTTCTACTTCCACTCCAGGCAGGAATCGTGCTGCAAGGAATACGGATAAACCGTACATCAGTAATTGTAGTATCCAGTACATAATTTGCTGAACCTAAGTTCTGCTTAGTTCAAACAAGAAACCAAATCTGCTACGCGCTTAGCGTGTTCCTTCTTAATTGGACGATCGAAGTTTCTTTCTTTGGCCGTGATGCGAATATCGCTTACTGCCTTTTCTGCGAGGATGGCATATTGCTCTTCGTTCATTATTAATGTAAAGGTGCTGTTATAAAGCAATTTCTCCTTTTCACTTTTTGCCACTGATTCACCTTGAGCAATAAGTACTAGTGATTCGCCGTCTTCAAAAAGGAAAATAATTTGTGCGCCTTCTGCAATAGTATAAGGTTTGTTAAAAACATAGCGGCATAGAAGTGCGCGCTGTCCGCTTTCTAGTTTTCCTTTAATGGTAAAGCTGTTTCCATTTCCAGGATTCCAGAGTACTGACGATTTGGTAATGAGTTTTTTTGTCTTGGCAAATTTGTCGATGTCTTCGACTTCGAATCTGCAGTTTTGAGCGTCTAGGTTTTGTGCGAGTGGTAGAAGTAAAATGGCTAGTAGAATTGTTTTTAGCAAATGCATTGATTTGGTTTTGATCTAATGATTTATGACCCAAAAATATGCTAAAAGTTTAAAGGGGGATTTGCACTGGTCTCAGCCCTGCCGAAGTAGTCGCAGCCCAGCCGCAGCCAGGATAGAAGCGGTATGAGGTGCTTGGAAAGTGCATTGAGCCCCACCGTGCAGAGCGACCAGAGGAAGCTCCTGCCAAGGTGTTGGGCGAAAGCACTTTCCAAGTGCCGAGTACAAGCGGATAGCCTGTTGCTGCCCAAAACAGCTCTAAAACCCTCAAAAAACACGGCAATTTGAAGGTCAAAACAGATTTGCTTTAGGTAATATATGGCAGCTCTTCTTATCTTTTGAGGGCTTGGTTGCAAATTTATTGACCCACAATAATTTGATATGAAAACAAAACTCCTTTTCATGGCAGTATTTGTATGTACTGCCCAGTTCAATTTATTTTCTCAATGCCCCTCTGGCGAGACGGAACTAACTTTTACGATTAACGCGCCTTTTAACTTCGCCGTTGAAATTGGTTGGGACACTGCTCCTGCTGCTGCGAGTGGCACCATTGAGGGTGGCTGTCCAATTGGTGCGGTTGTGTTGGACGCTTCTACGGTTACGCAAACGGCTTGCTTTACCAATAACGTAAACTACACTTTTAACTTCTACGACAGCTTTGGTGATAACTGGAACAACGGTGCAGCTGATGCTGGTGGAGTGACAATTGCTATTAGTGACGATGGCAGTGTGAACGGACAGAGCGCTTTGCAGGGTTGCCCAATTGCAATTGTTACGCCGACTGCGGTTGGTGGTGGCCCAGACCCTACTTGCTCAGTTGCTGAGTCGTTTACTTTTTCTGTTGATGGCGATGCTACTTTAATCACTGGTTGTTCAAACCCTTCGGCTTTGAATTTCAATATGTGTGTTGCGGCAGCTGACGACGATGGTTCATGCATAGTACCACCTCCTACTCCGCCTCTGGCTCCGTTTCCAAGTTGTAACGACACTTTATTGGGGAACGGACACGATGGTATGTATACTGCTGGAAATACAGCGTCAGCTGTTGCTGGCTTTTCTATTGCGGAAGACTTTTCAATCCCCAGTACTGGAGATATAAACGAGGTGGGCGTGCAATTCTTTTTTCAAGATGCGCTCGGCAACTTCTTTACAACTCCTCCTACTGAAGATTTTGAGGTAATCATTTACACCGACGGTGGCGGTACCCCTGGTCTACCTGTTTTGGGGCCACTTACTTTGACAAATGCGAACTATGTTTCGACTCAGGTTCCCGGTTGGTTAATCTTTGATGTGCTTCTAGATATTCCCGACTTGATGGTAACACCGGGGACGTATTGGTTGGAGGTTACATACTTATCTGCCATTGATAATGCATTTTGGATTTTGGATGAGAACTCCTTGGTTTTAAATGGAAGCTTTCCACTGCAAACGGACAACAATGCTGGAACAACCGCTCCTATTTTTGGAAATATGGTACAGACCATTTGTTTTGCACCTGCTACCTGCGACGGTATAGCTGGATCTGATGGCACTTTAGATGTTTGTTCTGCCGACGGCACAACCGACATTAGTCCGACGGATGGTAACCCTGGTGGAACTTTCAGCCCTGCATTGGCTAGTGGCACTGGTCTGTTTGATCCAGCGGTTGATCCAGGTGGTGTCTACACCTACACGGTGACAGATCCGAACGACCCGACTTGTATGGACACTGCGGATGTAACGGTTAACTTGACCATAGCACCTGTTTGTAATACTGATTGCAATGCGGGGCCTTTGGAAACTTTTGATTCCGCAACTTGTTCTTGTATCGCTGATCCTACTCCGATTATAGCAGGATGTACAAACCCATCTTCGCCTAATTTTGACCCAACTGCAAACTGTAATGATGGATCTTGCGCAGCAATCAGTGGTCAATGCTACGTAGGTAGTATAACCGTGGGTGCCAATGGCGGCGACCAAGGAGTGTGCTTTGAAACGACTTACATTTTAGTCGACGCAGGTGGTACTGTGGTCGCTAGTAATGTTACCGGTGAATTTGGCCTAGCAGATGGCGCAGCGTTCAACACTTCTTATAGCGTAGTTGCATTTACTTACAATTTGTGTGCCTTAGGTTTTGTAGTTCCCACTATACCAAGTACAATCGCCGCTTTAGATCCAAGCATGAATTGTGGCTCTTTGACAACTCCTTTTGATGTTGTCTTAAAAGATTCTAATACCGTTGCTTGTTCCAATGATTTAAACGCAGAAATCCGCGTTGGTTTCGCAGGATGGTTTACTGGCAACAGTCAGCGTTACATACTTAGCGACGCTAACAATGGTTCGGGTACTATATTACAAGTAAACAATACTGGTCTCTTTCCTGCTACCGGATTAGCAGAAGGTGATTATTACGTATGTGCGGTTAACTTTCCTCCAGCGGATGCTCCGATAGTGGATGGCTCTGTGGGACAAACGCTTTCTTCTATCGAAGATGTTTGTAGTTCCTTGAACGGGCCGACTTCTTTCTTGACAGACTGTACGCAGGTGAGTGTAACTTCTGAACCGACCATTACGATTTCTTTACCAACTGAACTTTGTACGCAGGTTGGCGTATTCAATTTGGATGTTTGGGCAACACCTCCGGGTGGGGTTTGGACTGATGCGAGTGGAGCGACTATTACGACCTTCGACCCTAGCGCAATGGGAATTGGTTCTTTTGATTTGAACTACACTTATACCGATGGAAATGGATGTGCTGGCTCTGCTTCAACTACAGTCAATGTTGGCGATGATTGTTTGGCTGCAGGCATACCGACCACATCCGAATGGGGGCTTCTGTGCTTAGCACTTTCTTTGCTCTCGGTTATTACAATATTTGTAAGACGAAGAGAATTTGAGGAAATTGTAGCTGAGGCTTAGGACGACCACATTGAGTATGAAATTAGAATTTGGCGCTTGACGAGCAATGCCAAGGTTAACGTTCTGAGCGTTTTTGATAAAGCTTAAGACATTATTCGGATTTGAGCATAAAGTGCCGAACCGCTGTGTTTGCCTTTTTTATATATTGTCTCTTCAATAGAAACAATGGAAGAAAAGAAGCTTTTTAACTTTTTCCCTTTTGCGAACAAAGTCTTCTTTTGGTGCTTTTTAATTGTCGTGGCTCTTTGGATAATTGGCCACTTGATCTCTTATTGGTACTACGGAGAAGTGACGAGAACTGATTTGATAGGGTCAACCTTTGCGGCTATGCTCTTTACCTACTTCGTGCACTTATTGGTGATTTTTAAAAATCCACCTGGCGATTCGTAAAACTTTGATTCCCCCCTCAAGATGTCGAAGTCGAAAAAAGAACAAACTAAAGTGAACAAGAAAGAATCTTCTTCATTCTCAATGAAGGATGAATGGAATGCGCGTGCCATAATATTAAAACCGCTGTTCTTTTTCATTGCCATAATGGTGCTCTTCTATGCCATTTGGGCGACTCAGTTTTTCCAAGAAAACATCTTATCCAAAATTGCTGCGGCAAATGCAACGGTCGGTAGTTTTTTCCTAAACATCTTAGGTATGGATACCAACACCATAAATGAGCGCATCGTAAGTCAATCGTTTAGTGTAAACGTAAAAGCCGGTTGCGATGGCATAGAAGCCATAATGCTCTGCGTAGCAGGTATGCTGGTTTTTCCATCCAAGTTGGGTCAAAAGGTCAAAGGCATTTTTATTGGGGTTAGCTTTTTGCTTTTCCTAAATCTGTTTCGAATTATGACCTTGTTTCTTACTGGCAAATACTACCGCAAGGCATTTGACTTTATGCACTTGGATTTTTGGCAGGTGCTCTTTATAATCCTAGCCATTATCACAGTCTTGATTTGGATTCAGTGGGTCAATAAGCAAAACAAAACAGCGACGGCGTGACGGGCGGGATTCTCCGTTTTTTCTTGACCTTTGCCGTGGTGTATCTAGCGCTTTGGGCGCTGCTTTCGCTTACACCGATAGGTTATAAATATCACAGCCTGTTAAACAATACTTGTCAAACGCTCTTTGGTAGTTTCGCTGGCCCGGGAGTGGCAAAATTCGACTTGGTTCAAGGAGACGACGACCCGCAGGAAAAAATGCGAGTTATCATTTACAATGGCGATCAAAAGCGCTCGGTCGAACAAAAAGTTAAAATGAATCCCGCGCTGGCCAAGACTTTGAGCTATCCCGGTTCTACTGGCCACATTCGACTCTGGGTTTTTGCAACCCTGCCCCTATTATTTTTGTGGGCATTAATTTTGAGCTCGCCAGTAAACTGGAAGCGAAAAATAGGGTCTATAGTCCTTGGGACTGTATTTATGCAGGCCTTTGTCTTTTTGAAGTTTTATTTATATATGCTCAAGGAGTTCAATCTAAACGATGAACTCGACGTAGTTTATCTGACAGAAAGCAGTGAAAGAATGGTTAATTTCAGTTATAACTTGTTCGAAAACATTGGAATCGCTTTGGTTTTGGCGGTTATACTTTGGGCAATGCTTACCTTCAAAGCCAGCGATTTTACGAAATTTTCAAAGCTATTGAAACCAGAATGAAGTACCTCCTACTCAGCCTTTGCTTAGTCCTAAGTTTAGGAATTCAAGCTCAAGAAAACGAACTAACCCTAACCGAAATTGACGGTCTCGAAAAGCTCTTAAAAGAACAAGGCAATGGTGTATTGCTTATCAACTTTTGGGCGACCTGGTGCAAACCTTGTGTTGAAGAGTTACCACAAATAGAAGCGCTACACGATCAGTTTAGCAGCGACGATATAGAAATAGTATTGCTTAGTTTGGATTTTGAAAACCAAATAGGCAGCCACCTACTACCATTTATTGAGGAGCACAAATTGCGTTCCACCGTGTCTTTTCTAGACGCTGGAGATCCCAACAAATGGATAGACAGCGTAGAGCCACAATGGAGTGGCGCTATACCCTTTACGCTCATTTTAGACAGTACTAGAGAAAAGCGATGGTTCTTTGAAGGACAGCTCGAAGATGGTATTTTAGTAAAAGTATTAACAGAAGAATTTAAAATAGACTTATTATGAAGTATATCTTGATGGGACTTGTGGCCCTACTTATGTTACCACTAAGCGCTCAAGACGCAAAAATGACCAAGAAGCTTAAGCCTGTAGTAGCTACTGGTTACACTTACGGCGACACCGTAAAGGATTTCAAGTTGATTAATATTGACGATGAAATGGTGGGTATGGAAAACTACCCAGAGGCGGAAGCCTTCATCGTAATTTTCAGTTGCAACCACTGCCCTTATTCTGTTGCTTATGAAGATCGCATTATCGATTTGGCCAATAAATACAAGGATCAAAACATTGAGACCATTATGATCAGCTCTAATGACGTAGCGCAATATCCCGAGGATTCTTTTGATAATATGAAAGTTCGTGCAAAAGAAAAAGGATTTCCTTTCCCATACTTGTTTGACGAGACTCAAGAAGTGGCGCGTCGATTTGGTGCAACCCGCACACCTCACGTTTTCTTAGTAGACAAAGAAATGGTGCTGCAATACTTTGGCGCTATTGACGACAATGCCAACAAGCCAACTGAGGTGGATGTAAGGTATTTGGAGGAAGCGATAGAAGCTATGCGCGCCGGGCGTATCCCGAGTCCTTACAAGACTAAAGCGATTGGCTGTTCTATTAAGTGGAAGAGTTAAGGAAACTGATTTTGAAAAAACATTTGAGAGCCCGGGCAGATTTGCTTGGGCTTTTTTTGTGGGGTGTTTTGGGTATGGCCAAACTTAATAGTTTTGGGCGTGCCCCCAATGTCATTAAGTTAAGGCCGAAATCGTTTGGAAATAAGAATCATCTGAGAA
>CAZZIZ010000035.1:18958-21760 GCA_964654535.1 uncultured Chitinophagales bacterium | reverse complement strand
GATTCCAATGATGATCCGCTTAGCGCTGGTATTATCGATGTAGATAATGATGGCTTTGAGGATATTGTTTATGGCTTAGATGGATTCCACGTTTTTTGGATGAGAAACTTGGGAGGGCTCGATTTTGATACGCCTAATATACTATTGACATTAACGGGCTGTGTTCCTTTTAGGGTAGACGAAGTTTTAGACTTTAACTTGGACGGTTTTGATGACTTAGTTTATCTGTGCACCAATTTTAACCGTTACGAGTTAATGCGCAATATACCGGGAGGTACCGTTGTGGCGGAGGGCGAAATTGAAACAAATTTTGGGGCCGCCAAAGGGGTCGTCCTTTCGGATTTCGACGGTGACGGGGATATAGATCAAGTCCTAAATAAGATCAGTCTTATTTTCTTTGAAAACGATGATGGTTTTGCAGACGAAGGACTTATACTAAATTCCGAACTCAATCAGGAGGCGTTGGTGGCTGTAGATATAGATGGTGACCAAGATGTCGACTTAGTTGGATGCGATGGAAGAGATGTCTTATTGTTTGAAAATTCACCTGGCATACCTGAGCCAACCGTGATGCTTAACCCTAACTTTGAATGTTGGGAAAACCAAGTTCTAAATACAACCAATGCTTCTTTGGCTAGCTCTAGTTTCTTTTGGAATTTTGGAGATGGTTTCACTTCTCAAGAATATCAACCTGCTCATGTTTATGCGGAATCAGGGGTGTATGATTTGTCCCTTGTACTATGCAATACGGAGGGGTGTGACACAACACATTGGGAGTTTCACGCGAAAGAAATAGGTTTTAATATCCCAGAAAATGCTAATGTTGGCGATTCAATATTCTTTGACAACCAATCCTTCGGCTTTGACAACTTCACTTGGGTATTTGGTGACAATGAAGTTTCCCAAGACGAAAGTCCAACGCACGCATACACCGAGCCTGGAAACTATGTTGTGGAGGTTTTTCTGACCGATAGTGAAATTGTTGACTGCACCTATACCGAACAATTCAATATAGAAATTTCAGAAAGTACTTCTATAGAAGAAATCGACCAACCTGCTTTTCAAATTCACCCTAACCCGAGTAGTGAACAGTTCTTGTTATCGGGGCAACAAATCGAGAAAGGTCAGTACACACTTTATAACACTGTAGGTAAGCAAGTGCAGAATGGAAAGTTTGAAGCTCTACCACATGCGATAGACATTTCAGCTAATCCAAGCGGCATATATTATTTGGAAGTAAGTAGTGAAAATGAGCGCGTGATCTTGAAAGCTACGATCGTAGACTAGCGCATGCGCTTCCGACGATTACGCTTATAATCCTCAAAAATATACTCTCCCAATCCTTTCAGTCCGGTGTAAAAAGCCTTGCCATTATTGATCTCCGTAAACTCACGCACAAAACGTTGTAAGTAAGGATCGCGAGCAATCATAAAAGTGGTTATAGGTATACGCAGCTTGCGACACTGCGCCGCTAAGTTCATCGTTTTGTTGATCACCATTTTATCCAAACCAAAACTGTTCTTATAGTATTGGCCGCGGATTTTTAAGCAAGTTGGCTTGCCGTCGGTAATCATAAAGATTTGTTTGTTTGGATTTTTGCGACGACGTAAAATATCCATTGCCAATTCCAAACCGGCAACAGTATTGGTGTGATAAGGCCCCACTTTTAAGTAGGGTAGGTCCTTTATTTTAATGCGCCAGGCATCATTGCCGAAAGCAAGTATGTCTAGTGTGTCTTTTGGGTATCTAGTAGTGATAAGTTCTGACAAAGCCATCGCCACCTTTTTGGCGGGCGTAATTCGGTCTTCGCCATACAAAATCATTGAGTGCGAAACGTCAATCATCAACACGGTAGAGGACTGAGTTTTGTATTCGCGTTCCTGAACTTCTAAATCGTTTTCGGTAATGTGAAATGAACCGATGCCGTGTTGTATTTGCGCGTTGCGCAGCGAATCGGTCATCGAAATTTGATCCAGTGAATCGCCGAACTGATAAGGACGCATTTCCGAGTTTGGTTCGTCACCCAAACCAGAAAAGTTGGTTTGATGATCTCCCTTGCCCGCCTTTTTAAGCTTGCCGAAAATTTCTTCTAATGAACTTTGGCGAATACTACGTTCGGCTTTTGCGGTAATGGTAAAACCTCCGCCGGGCCCCTTTTCATCGTCTTCGATATAGCCATTCTTTTTCAGGTCGTTTATAAAGTCGCCCATTCCGTAGTCCTTAGTAGTAAGGTCATACTCTTTGTCTAGCTCGTTCATCCAGGACAAGGCCTCGGCGACATCTCCAGAGGTATAAACCAGCAACTCTAGAAAGAGTTGAAGTAAACGTTCAAATGGCGAAAGGTTGTCACCAGCGGGAATATGTTTTGAAAAACGGTAACCTAACATTACTTCGGAAAGGTAGGGCATAGGAGTGAGAAAGCAATTCTAAAATCGCGGTCAATGGAATCCGAGATTCAATTGTTTTCTATTTGTCGTCTAAGCATTGAAATGCCCTCAATTTTGCTTGAAGAATCGGCCATTTTGTTAGTAATTCCTTGCCACCTATGCAGACTATCCCGTTAAATCTTTGGCGCTCGATATCAGCGAGCTATCGATTTTCGTATATTGAAAGAAAAATATCGCTATGAAAGACCTAAAGCTATCATACCTACTACTTTTAGCGCTTCCCCTTTTTTTTAGTCTTGCTTCTTGCGAAGACGACGAGCCAGAGCCAATGGAAATGCCAGAACCGGAGCCTGAACCAGAACCAGAACCAGAGCCTGAACCCGAACCCGAACCTGAACCAGATCCTGAACCAGAT
>CAZZIZ010000035.1:11975-18858 GCA_964654535.1 uncultured Chitinophagales bacterium | reverse complement strand
CCTGAACCAGATCCTGAACCAGATTTTGCAACTTTTGTTATTCCTGTGAGTGCGACAGCCTACGAAGAAGCACAAGAAGCATTGATTCTAATGGAGGACAATGACACCTTGCATTTCGAATCAGGTATGTTTGATTTTACGCAAGAGTTAAGCGTTGAAGGAAAAGATGGCGTAGTAATCCGTGGAGAAGGTGTAGACAATACCATCATAAACTTTGCAAATCAAACTGCTGGAGCTCAAGGAATATTAGCCACGAATATGACCAATGTTTTATTCGCGGATTTTACGGTTCTCGATCCCGCTGGGGATGGTATTCGAATAAATGATTCACAAGGAGTTACAATTATTCGAACGAACGTTGTTTATTCTGGCGACCCTAGTGCTGAAAATGGTGCTTATGGTCTGTATCCAGTCGCTTGTTCAGATGTGTTGGTTGATGATTGTTACGTGCGTGGTGCGTCAGATGCAGGCATATACGTAGGTCAGTCCGAAAAAATAATTTGCCGAAACAATTTGGTTGAAGAGTGTGTGGCTGGTTTAGAAATAGAAAACTGCAATGACGCGGATGTTTATGATAATGTCTTACGCAACAATACTGGTGGTTTACTCATTTTTGATTTACCGAATTTGCCCATTATCCCAGAGGGTGCGCGTAGTCGAGCTTTTAACAATACCATCGAAAACAACAACTTCATGAACTTTGCACCAGAAGGAAATATAGTTGGCAGCGTTCCTCCAGGAACAGGCGTGCTCTTGCTTTCTCCGCGCGATGTAGAGTTGTTTGATAACACCATAACGGGTAACAACATTATGAGTATAGGGGTTATCGCCTATGAGTCATTGAGCACTTTGGACGCCAATCTAGCTCACGATGACGAAAATTATGATCCCTATGTCTACAATATCAATATCCACGACAACACGATAAGCCGCGATGATGTTTATCCAGAGGCCACAAACGCTCTCGCTGATGTGATTAAACTTTTGGCTTATCCAGATCCTGCGCTAATTCCGGAAATCTTGTGGGATGGTTTTTCAAACCCGGATGTTCCAGATGAGGACAAGAGAATATGCATCCGAAATAATGGAGATGCCAGATGGAGCAATCTCGATGTTGCTAATTTCTTCACCAACATCGTAGAGAACGATGAGGTTCATGATTGTATGATTACTCCGTTGCCGGAGGTTGTGGTAAATGCACCAATGCTGCCATAAGAGATTTTTAATTTGGAAGATTGAAAAAGTACTTGTTCATAGTTTTTGCTGCTTTTTTCTTCGCTTGCGAAGATGACACTACAGTAGAACCTATGATTGAACAAGAACCAGAGCCCGAACCGGAAGCAGAACCGCATCCGGCTAGCTTGTTTAACAACTTCCCTTATCCTTTTTTAAAGGACTACGAATTGTTTGAAGGCCCCATCGCCGATTTGGTGGTGGACGAAACGGAGGTGCTACCTTATGAACTAAATACACCCCTGTTTTCGGACTACTCGCAGAAATTTCGATTTATTTATCTGCCGCCAGATGTTCAGATAGAGTTTAGTGAACAGGACTTTTTAGACTTCCCCATTGGAACAGTAATCGGTAAAACCTTTTTCTTTTGGAATGACGAGACTGACCTATCTGCGGGCCGTAGAATATTGGAAACACGCTTGCTTGTGCGATTGGAAAGCGAATGGGAAGTTTTTTCTTACATCTGGAATGACGAGCAGACTCAGGCAGAGTTTAAAGTAGTGGGCAAGCAAGTACCCATTTCATTTGTCAACGCCGAAGGAGAAATAAGAACTCCGTTATACTTAATACCAAACAAGAATGAGTGCAAAAACTGCCACAGTCAAGACGATATCATTGAACCCTTAGGGCCAAAAGGAAGAAACCTAAATCGAGACTATGATTTCGAAGCAGGTACTATGAACCAGTTGGAGAAAATGGCTTCTATGAATTGGTTTACTAGCGATATAAATATGGGAACGCCATTACCACAATGGGACAATCCTAGTTACAGTTTGAACGAACGCGCTCGCGCTTACTTAGACGTCAACTGTGCGCACTGTCACAATCCCGTAGCTGCGGCCAATACTACTGGGCTATTTTTGAACTACCTCAGCGAAGACATGACCTTGTTAGGAATTTGTAAGCCACCGGTTGCCGCCGGAAATGGATCGGGTGGTCTACAGTTTGGAATCGTTCCGGGTAATGCAGAGGAGTCTATAATGACTTTTAGAATGAACAACAACGACTTGGACATAAGGATGCCCGAACTAGGGCGCTCCATTGTCCACGAGGAAGGTTTTGAGCTGATTACTGATTGGATAAATCAACTAGAGTCCACGCTGGACTGCGGTGGCTAGTCAAAGGCTAGCGCCACAATTATCGCCTTTGATATACATTTAGCGTAGATTCTCTCTATTAGGGCCTTAGTCAACTGCAGGCCTTGGTTAAAGGCCTCAAATTCGAATTTTATTCGGATTTAGTACGGACTTTTAAAGAAGTCGTCAGAAAATGCCAGTCGGCACACATAAATCCAAGTGCTTGTTTCATATCTGTTTCCTCAAGTAACTGGGTCAAGCTTGAAAAAATGGACAATTTCCTTCTTCAGAGACTTATTTTGACAATGAGCAAAAAGCGCCAAACAAGGTTAACTACTATATTTGCAGTCCGAAACGAAAATTAGCTTTTTGTTTCGTAATCGAGGAACGAGACAATTAAAATAACATAACCAAGTATGATGAAAAATTTACTCTTATTAATCCTTTTAGGATTTACGCAAATATCTTCAGCACAAACGCTGTTGGATATTGTTGCCGGTAGCGAAGACCACACAACTTTGCAAGCAGCTATCGAAGCTTCCACCCTAACAGAAGCTTTAAGCGCTGAAGGCACTTATACAATGTTTGCTCCAACAAATGCCGCTTTCGATTTGTTGCCAGAAGGAACTGTTGATGCAGTTTTAGCTGCTGGTGGCGAAACTTTAGACAACTTACTTTTAGGTCACGTTATAGAAGGAAACCTTTTAGCAGATGATCTTGCCGCTGGAACGATGGCGACTTCAACTTTAGGAGGTACTGAAC
The DNA here is from genome assembly GCA_964654535.1 of uncultured Chitinophagales bacterium. Lineage (GTDB taxonomy): Bacteria > Bacteroidota > Bacteroidia > Chitinophagales > UBA2359 > CAZZIZ01. The sequence goes on along the minus strand of CAZZIZ010000035.1, from coordinate 15,787 downwards.
TTTCTTTTGAAGTTAACGATGACGGCGCATTTGTGAACGGTGCTCAAATCACTGTTTTCGACATAGAAGCTTCTAACGGTACGTTGCACGTTATCGATATGGTAATTCTAGCAGACGACGAACCTTTCGAAGGATCAACTGTTTACGAAATCATTCAAAATAGCGATGACCACACAACACTAGAATCAGCAATCGATGCTGCCGAGTTGGATGGCCCATTAAGTGAAGCAGGACCGTTTACAGTTTTTGCTCCAACCGATCAAGCTTTCGCAATTTTGGGTGATGACTTAGATGCAATTTTAGCTGACCAGGCAATGCTTACTGATATTCTTTCTTACCACGTTACTTCTGGTGCACTTAGTTCTGAAGATTTAGAAAATGGTCAGATGCTTACAACTTTACAAGGTGGAGAAGCCCTTATCTCTATTTTCGGAGAGTCCATTTTTATAGAGCAAGCAAGAGTTGTACTAGCTGACATAGTTGCCGACAATGGTATTGTACACGTAATTGACGTTGTATTAACTCCTCCTCCAACATTTACAGTTCTTGATATTATCAATGAAAGCGAGGATCACACAATTTTCGCTTCAGCTTTAGCAGCATCAGGGTTAGATGTAACCATTGATGGAGGTGGATTCTTTTCAAACGGTCCAGTAACCATATTTGCTCCAACCGATGCGGCTTTCGAAGCGCTACCAGAAGGAGAGCTTGATGCACTTTTGGATGACCCAACGGGCGATTTGGTAGGTATAATTTATAACCACATTGTAGCTGGTAACTTCTTAGCGGCTGATTTAAGTGAAGGTGTAGAATTATCTTCTTTTTCAGGAGAAGTTCTTACTGTTGCTTTAGATGGTGACAATGTATTTATAAACGATGCACAAGTAGTAACTCCCGATCTACAAGCGGACAACGGTGTTCTTCATGTTATCGATTCAATAATTCCTACGACAGAAGTAGAAGTTGGAATCGAAGATTTACCAACCAGTGCTTTGAATTTATTTCCTGTTCCTGCAGTGAGCACTTTGAATATTACTGTTGCAAACGCAAGCAGTACTTGGGACTTAGCGGTATTTAATATCGTAGGTCAAGTAGTAAGAACAACTACTATTGACGCAAGTGCAAGCATAGACGTAAGCGATCTAGCAACTGGAACTTACATTATGCAATTAACGAACGATACACAGCGAGTTACTAAACAATTTATGGTTAAGTAATATCGTCTACGATTTTTACGAGGGCTGATGCGCAAACATCAGCCCTTTTTTTGTGCCCTGAAAAATCTCCCCTCCCACTTAATGGCGGGACTGGGCGAGAGTTTTCGCGGTCTAAGTAGAAGATGGATTAATTTTAAAAATCTGGGCGAGCCCCTTCTTCGGCCTGCGCTTCAATCCCCCGCTGCTCAGGGTCGGGCTATCCAGGTCTTCGCTTCGCTACGGTCCCCATCTTGCAAAAGCAAAGTAAATCCTTCTACCGCAAGCGGTAAGTCTTTACTGCTTTTGCAAAGGCGACTGCTCCCTTTGGTCGCAACCTTCCTATCCCTCTCGCGTAAAATCTTACGTGCAGGATAGAGGCTTAGACCAGCAAAGACTTTAAGTAGCACTGAATCTTCAAGGAAAACATCACGAAGACTTAAAAGCCCTTGATACCTTATCTCGCGCTTGTCGCGATGCAAGGAGAAAAAGTAAGGCCAGTACGGCAGCCCTTTAAGATAAACGACAAGCCAGATTAGACTCGGAATGTCATTTCGGTTTACTGAATCGTTGGAATAACCGCTTAACTTAATGACGTTGAGGGCACGCCCAAAGCAATGTCCACTTAATGATAGACATACAGAGACAGTTAATCAACAAATTTGTCTTTGCGAGGCGTGCAATATGAAAAACCAATGACGGTTTAGTAAATTCAGTGCAGATGCGCTACCTATCACCACCTGTTAGCATAATCGGCATTTTTGTTTTTCTAATGCTAGCTCAGCAAATTCTTGCTCAGGATTTGAATGTCTCTAACGGAGCGCCCTTTAACGATATTGATTTCTTACTCAACAATGTCTTTACCAACGACGATTGTATCACTATTGAGAATATGACCTTCAACGGCACGCCTAGCCAGATTGGGTTTTTTAATAATGGGGCTTCTACCATAACAGCAGGTGCGGGTATTGTAATTGCGACCAGTAATATTACCGCTGCTTTAGGTCCGAACAATGATGGTGGCTTCAGCCAGTTTGCCACCGGACAAGGTGATGAACCCGATCTCGAGGATTTGTTGCCCGGTAATTCTGGTTTGTTTGATATTGCAGTATTAGAGTTTGATTTTACGCCAGACGAAAACAATATTTCGTTTAATTACGTTTTTGCTTCAGATGAGTATCCCGAATTTGTCTGTACTGAATTCAACGATGTATTCGGTTTCTTTTTGAGTGGACCTGGAATCAATGGCCCATTCGAAAACAATGCAGAGAATATTGCTACTCTACCAAATGGCGATGAGGTTGCAATAAACTCTGTGAATAATGGAACCGTAGGAACTGTGTTTCAAGCAAACCAGAATTTATGTTCCAGTCTGAGTAATGATGAATTTTATGTAGAAAACAACAATGGTCAGCTCAATATACAGTACGATGGTTTCACTACAGTACTAACTGCGAGTGCAGATGTTGTTCCTTGCGAAACTTATCATATAAAAATTGCCATTGCTGATCTTGGCGATCCGGCTTGGGACTCTGCTGTGTTTTTAGAAGCCGAAAGTTTTGGAAATGGTTCTGCGGGTTTTACAAACTCCATAGGAACAAACGGTCCGGTTATGAGTGACGACGCGATTGAAGGATGTGTTGATGGATTTATTCTCTTTCAACGCTCACCTGGTTCACCGAATACGGATGACTTTGTCATTGAACTAGATGTTTCTGGTACGGCTACTGCAGGTATTGATTACACACCGAGTATACCTTCTATGGTTACCATTCCTGCGGGTCAATCTTCGGTACAAATAGATATTGTTGCTACCGATGACGGTTTCGGAGAAGGACTGGAAACAATAGAAGTGGAGGTCTTAACTGTTAATTGCGTTTGCGATTTGCCAGAGTCAATTGTTATAAATATCGTGGAGGAAGAAAAACCCGAGTTGCTTCCAATTGATGATATCTGTTCCAGTGAGGTTTCCTTCTTAGTTCTGGATGACTTTCTTTTAGCGCCATTTGCTGGAGAGTGGTCTGGCCCTGGGGTTACCAGTGGTGTTCTTGATGCCACTTCGGTTTCAGGAATGATAGACCTAAGCTTCACGGCCGATTTTCCTTGTCACGATCCCTTGGTAGCAAGTATAGTAGTGCAAGATCCACAGACCCCAGTCTTGGGAGATATAGCAGATATTTGTTTGTTGACCGCTTCTGTAATCGATCTTTCTACAATTGAAGATCCTGTATTGGCAGGGGTTTGGTCTGGTGATGGCGTAACAGGAAATGAGTTTGACCCTTCTGGTCTAACGGGAACTATCGAGTTGACCTACACGCCCACTGACGATTGTACAATACCTGAAACGACAGAAGTAAACTTGGTCGACGTTTTAGTGCCCGCCATTGATCCCTTCGATCCAATTTGTGAAAACGAAGGCCCACTCGACTTGAATGACTTCGGTGATACAGATGTTCCCGGAGTTTGGTCTGGTGATGGAGTGTCTGGCGGGGAGTTCGATCCAACTGGTTTGCTTGACGATATAGAGTTGATTTATACGCCTGACGATGCTTGCGGCGAAGTGGTTACCGAAATGATTACTGTATTGCCCGTTGTTGACGCAGACTTAATGAACGTTCC
>CAZZIZ010000035.1:0-11875 GCA_964654535.1 uncultured Chitinophagales bacterium | reverse complement strand
TTACCGAAATGATTACTGTATTGCCCGTTGTTGACGCAGACTTAATGAACGTTCCGGAACTTTGTGAAACAGATGGCCTCTTAGACTTAAGCGATTTTGAATCCCCCGGGGTGTCGGGCGACTGGGAGATAGATGGCTCTAATGGTTCAGTAATTGATCCTACGGATGGTGCGGGGACACTTTCGGTGATGTTTACGCCAGATGCGCCTTGTAGCGAACCCGTGGAATTTGATGTTGTTGTAAATGAAGTCGCAGAAGCAGACTTAGAAGATGCGCCTATGCTATGCGAGGGAAGTACAGACTTGATTGATCTGACTTCGCTGGAAGAAGCTGGGGTAGATGGTATTTGGTCTGGTGATGGAGTTAGTGGAAACGATTTTGATCCCGATGGATTGAACGGAACTATAGAACTGACTTTTACACCAGATGGAGACTGTGTTGATCCTGCTACGCTTGAAATAGAATTTATTCAGTCGGTTGATTTTAGTATTGGCGATTTGCCTTTAGTCTGTGCTGATGGCGCTGCAGATGTTGATCTCGATGATTTGCTTTCACAAAGCTTGGACGGCACTTGGAGTGGGCCAGGAGTTGTGGGCAATGTTTGGAATGCAAGTGGCTTAGATGGTGATATAACCCTAACCTTTAGTCCAGACGATGACTGCGCCGATGCGGAGGAAGTCAGTACGACTATTTTGTTAGCGCCAACTATTGTTTTGGGTGCGCCGAATTGTATCTCTGCTTCTGAGTACGAAGTTGAGCTTAGCGTAGATGGTGAAGCAAATGCGGTGTATTCCATTAGCAGTGACGCACCAGCAGGAACCTTGTCAGATGAAATTAATGAAGGCGAAACGCTGGTTCTGGTTTTTAGTAATGACGAAGTGATGTACTCAATAGATGTTACGCAACAAGACGCAGATAATTGTATTGACTCAGCAGATATAACTACACCAATCTGCGACTGCCCAACTGCAGACCCGATTGCGGAACTAATCGAATCCTGCGGAATTCCTACCACTATAGATTTTGATGATTACACACTCAGTAATCTGGTCAACGAAGACTACCTAAACACCGACGACGATAATATGGATGGTATCGACTGGTTCGATAATCAAATGCCAGATGTAGGTGACGACACAGTAGACTTGGCTTCCTTTCTGTGGAGCGAAGATGATTGTGAGCCTGCTACTTCTGTGTTATATCCATTTTTACGTTGCGATTTGCTGCAAGATGGTTTTGATGGAAGTTCTGACGATGTTTATGTTGCTATCGGAATGCTGGAGGTGGTTATTTATCCAGACCTAAGCAATTTGGAAATTGAAATAGATGATAGCAATGATTGTTGTCCTATTGTTACTTCTTTCGAATGTGATGGCTTCTCATTTTACAGCATTACCAACTCCTTCGACAATAACGGCGCTTCTCCAGATTGTACGAGTGAAACGGGAGTGGGGCAGATAGAGTTTACGGTAGTCAATGAATCGCTACCCGCCAGCATAAGCAATGACGATTGTGCTTCAGTTTCAGCCACGGTAGGATACAGCTGCTTGAATTGCCCGAACGTTGTTAACGAGGCAAGTGGCTTACAAGTCTTTTGCGATACGGACGATGCAGATTTAAGCGACGCCGCCACTGGTCTAGAGGTTGAATCCGCTATTACTCCTACTGAAGCTTTTGTGTCCTGGCACATTGAGAACGATTCGGACTCTGACATTTATACGCCGGGTTCTTTTGCGTCTAGTGATTTATGTTTATCAGAAACTTTTGAAATTTTCGCTTTTCTAAATTGCGATTTGCTTGGTGATGGCTTCGATGGTAGTGCAGATGATAGCAGCATTGCTGCCGGATCAATTGAAATAGAAGTCTATCCTGATTTAGCCAACTTAATAATTGAAATTGAGGACGAAGGTGAGTGCTGCCCTTTTGTTAGTTCTTGGGATTGTTCGGACCAAGTCACTTTTGAAATCAGCAATGATTACGATGGCGGAGCGGAGAATCCAGATTGTACCAATGAATTACTTTCGGGCAACATCATTTTTACTGTTACCCAAACCGATATTCCGACAGATTTACAAGGCACTTCTTGCGAGAGCATAAGTGCGAACACAACCTTCAATTGCACCGTATGTCCCGATGTTGCTCAGCCTGCTACTGGCGTGCAGTATTTCTGCGGAGAGATCAGTGCAGATTTGTCGGACGCGACTACAGGCCTTATGATTGGCAGCCCCGTGGGTAGCACTATTCTAAATGTAAATTGGTATTTAGACGATGGCCCGATGCCTAGTGTACCATTCGTCCCAGGGACCTTGTCTGTAGCTATGGGCTGCGACCCCTTGCCGACGACCATCTTCGCTTTTTTAGAATGCGATGTAAACGGTGACGGTTTTAACGGAGGCCCCGATGACAATTTTATTGCCGCTGGTTTCGTAGAGGTGGTTTCTTATCCGGACTTAAGCGATTTAGAAATTGAGATTGACGATAATAACGAGTGCTGCCCCATTGTAAGCTCTTGGGATTGTATGGGTAATGCAAATTATTCCATCTCCAATGATTATGATTTGAATGGCGCCACGCCAGACTGTTCCGCGGAGGATGGAAGTGGTTCCATCACATTTGTTGTAGAGCATGAAAACTTACCAGCAGAAATAGTAGACCAAGCTTGTATTTCGCAAGCGGCGACTACGGATTTTAATTGTTCAGAGTGTCCAAGTGTTACGCCTGTTTCGGATTTGATTAAGTATTGCGGTGGAGGCTTCATTGATCCTGACAACCTAATAAGTCCTGAGCTAACAGCAGTTGCTCCTGGAACAATTGAGGTTGCCTACTTCCTCGATAATGGTTCAGTTCCGAATCAAGCCTTAGTTCCAGGACTGGTAAGCGCTAACGATTGTGAGGTATTCGAGCAGTCAATCTTCGTTTATGTCCTTTGCGATTTGAATGGCGATGGCTTTTCTGACCAAGCAGATGACAATTACATTTTCGCTGGTGAAATTGTTGTTCAGGCTTTTCCTGTACCAAGTGAGCCTTTCTTGGTCCAGGAATCAGAATGTATCTACACCATCGAGACAGAATGTCCCAATGATAACATCGATTTTTCAGGAAGCATTGAAGTCGCTTTGGGAGATGAAGCTTCTGAATTAGAAGTAGTGGTAAGTTCTGCAGATCCTACTAGCAATTGTACAAACCTTCTGAACATCATAGAGATACCAGGCTGCCCAGAAATCATAGAGGTAGATGTTGTATTACCAACGGGCTTTTCACCAAACAGTGATGGCTTCAACGATTTGTTTAAACCCATTGTCAAAAACATAAGCAACTACGAGCTTCATGTCTTCGACCGCTGGGGAAATCAAGTCTACGAATCCTTTGTAGAAATTGCTGATTTAGGAGAAGCGCCGAATGAAGGTTGGGATGGTACTTACCAGAATGAAGATTGTCCGATTGGTGTGTTCGCTGTTTATCTAATCGCGCGTGATATTGAGGGAGAGGAGATTGGGGTGCAGGGGAATGTTACTTTGATTAGGTAGGAGTACTTGCCCATTCGGATGGGGCTATATAAATACTCACTTTTAGGTATAGGAGGATTGAATTTTTATGTGCAGTTTCAGCTCGTACTAGTCCTATCCACCTAATTGAGACTGATACAACAAAATATACACCGATTAATTGATAAAACTAAAACCTACCTACTCCTATGCTTTTATTTTTTCCTATCACTTATGCCTTGGCGCGCGCTGCTGTAGCACTCCACAACGATCCGGCATACAAAAACAGCGAAACAAACGCCGTGTCCGGTGTTACTCAAACTCTAGTCGATGCAAAGGACGCTATACACAAAGGAAGACGAGCTAACGGCTCTCCCACGGGATATGCGCTAGAAGATTTGAACTATACTTTTAGATTCGCCGGCATTAACGAAAACTTGGCCTCGGAAATGTACGCGAAGAACATTTCGCCTGGAGAAAGAACGCAGTACTTGGATTTCTTGTATAGTGATCCGAATAATCCTAGATGCCCCAAAGTACCTAGACCAACTAGAGATGGTGAAATTCGTGACTTGATCATTGCGTATTTAGTTAAGCAAAAAACCATTATTGCTCATATGACTTACTATGACGGCACTGATTTGAACTATCTAAAAGAAGAGTATACAGATTCTGCTGGAAATCTGTTGTATGTTACTTTCGACTTAGGAAAAATCTGCCCGCCTTATTGTCCAAAAGACTAATAAAGAAAGCACCGCTTTAAATATAAGTTTATGGAAATAGTCGATGTTCTATCGGAGCTATCCGTATTTCAGATGCTCAATCTTGCGGCCTTTTTTGTGACACTTTTGGTAATCATTACTAAAAGGAAATTCAACGGTCTTTTTTTACTACTGGTTTTCTTGATAGTCTTTGAAGTGTTTGTTGCGCGTTATTTTGCGGACCGTTATAAGAGTAACGAATTAATTTATAATCTGATTTGTCACGGTAGTATTTTTTTCTACTACTTAATCTTAAGACCAAAATCAAATCGCTGGATTTTTGATTTGCTCTTCATAGCCTGGGTGCTAAGTGCAATTTTAATTATTATCAGTACAACCGGGTTTTATGAAGTCAATTCGTTTAGTTATCTATTAGGTCTTTCATACATGGGCTTCTTGGCTCTGCGCCATTGTTTTCAAAAGCTCTTTCAAGAAAAATATCAGGATTTCTTTTTGGACGAAGTGACGTGGCTTTCTATTGGATTACTCGCTTTTTACTTCTGTTCGTTTCCAATTCTGAGCAACCTTAGGGCTCTTGTGATTAATAACGACATAAATGCCGGATTCGGAGACTTGCTGCAAATAGGCAATGTTTTTCTTTCGGGTGGATACCTCGCTGCTGCGCTTGTCATAATGTACAACACGAAATTCTTGCGCTATTAGTGTCATTGGTATTTTCTTGCGCAGCGTATAAGTTTGTTTTTGGACAAATCAAGAGGGCATTGTCTACTAAAATTTATTCGGCAAGTTCTCGAGCTAACTTATATAATCAAATGCGGTTTGCCTTATGTGAAGCACCTGTTATAGTCTAGGGCCAACGTTGTATAACCAAGGTTATATTTCACAAACCTCAGCCCGCCCGTAGTTTTGACATCCACCAATGTTAGAACTATGAAACTCCTACAAACGATTAGAGATTTGGAAACTTTCCAAACCGCTTATGAGGCCAGTTCAGGCCTTGAACTTCCTTTTACTTATCTGCAGCAATCAAAAGTTTATGCCTTTGTTAAGCAGAACAAAATGATCGGTGGCTTTATTCTCGGAAGCGCCAGAGCATTACGTACCATCGACGTATTTGTTTCGAAAGAAAACCGCTCAGTCCTAAATTCTCGGCTACGACCAGACGGGCAATACTGCGAAGTCTGCTGTTTCTGGATTCACCGCAAGTTCAGAAAGAGCAAGCGCTTTAGCCTGAAGTGTTGGTCGGAATTAGCAAACACGGTCCACAAACACGATTGCCCATTCGTCTTGTTTGGAACCAACTCACGCGGTCTCGCACGTATGTACGGTGCACCTAAAAACGCGATGCTTTGTCATAAGGACAGGGTTAAGGGTAAGACTACCTACGTATTCGCTGGTTATCGCTCGCATTTCAAAAATGGAGTACGTTCGGTCTTGTTATCAAAGATATTCAGATGGAGACGCACTGTTGGAATAGAAACCAATCAAGCACTACTCAAGCAATGGTTTAGTGATGTGCTCAAAAGTCCTAATCCCGTTTATCAACCTGTAAATCAACTTAGCCTAGTATCATGAAAACACAAATTGTAAACCCTGCATCCGTTTCAATCCGAAATCCAAAATCAGCATCAAAGAATGACAATTCTTTTTGGACGTCTTACTTTAAGTACTATGATGTATTGCTAAAAGTGCTCCCCTACAAAAAGTTAATGAAAGCCCTGGCTGCTGGCCTAGAGGTAGCAGACAATGACCTAGTGCTTGATGCAGGCAGCGGCACTGGAAACATCAACTATTATGTGAATCGCAATTGTAAAATGTTTGCAGTAGATAGTTCTCGGGAAGCACTTGATCGACTATCAAATAAATTTCCTGAAGTCGAAGTGGTCAAGACTTCCTTAACCAAAGCTTTACCATTTGAAAGCAATAGTTTTGACAAATTGGTTTCGAACAATGTGCTCTACACTATAGCCCTTGAAAAGTGGCCTGTAATCATCAGCGAGTTTAGACGCGTTTTAAAGCCAGGCGGCAAATTAGTGATCGCCAATCCGACGATTGGATTTAGCCCGATAAGAATCTATCTAAAGCACATTGTACAGAGCTTGAAGGAGAGAGGCTTCTTTACTACGGTGAAGGAAATGGTCGTACTCGCACCCGACACGATAAAAATGTTGAGTTTCAACAAAATTATTACCAACAAGGAGGTCATCGAGAAGTACCACTTCGTAGGCGAATCGGAGCAAGTTAAATTGTTTAGTGCCGCAGGCTTTCGTCAGCTAAAAGAAACCCAAGTGGTTTATGGCTCGCAAGCAATCTTGGATGTTTTTCATATAGAAAAGTAGATGTGGAGGACAAGCAAAATTTTTCTAATTTCAAAAATTGAATAAGTCGAAAGATCTGTAGCATTGAGCGCCATAAGTAAACTAGCCATGAAAATCAGGCTCGCGAAATACGAGCTCTTGCCCTTTACTAATCCGCGCGTACAATTGTTGAAGGAAATTCCTTCAGGAGGGATTGCCGCAGAAGTAGGAACCTGGAAAGGAGAATTCAGCAAAAAGATTTTGCGTTATACAAACCCGAAGAAGTTGTTCCTTGTCGATCCATATCACTTTACGCCAGACTACGGCACAGGATATTTTAGTAGCGAAAGTAGTAGTCAGGAAAAAATGGATGGTGTCTATAATTTAGTTCGCCAGAAGTTCAACGCTGAAATCGGAAAGGGCCAAGTCGAAATGCTCAGAGTTTTTTCGGAGCAGGCGCTAAGCGAGTTTCCAGAAGAACATTTCGATTGGTTATACATAGACGGCAACCACACTTATGACTTTGTCAAAAAAGACCTAGCCATAGCTTGGAACAAGCTTAAGACTGGAGGCCTGCTTTGCGGCGATGATTATAAAGTCGTAGGCTGGTGGGAAGACGGTGTAACCAGAGCAGTCGACGAATTCTTAAAGCTACATACCTCAGAAATAGGAAAGGTGCAGTTCTTTCATTCTCAATTTTTGATTGAGAAGATAGGGCCATAAATTCTATGGTTCTCTTGAAGTAAACGGAAGGCACTTGACGCAGCAGGATAAATTCACTTCTATTTGTGTTGTGTAGCGAAGTGTTGGTGTTTACCAATATCATTATTATTTATTTGTACCTAGAATTTGTAGATTTCAATATGATTTGTAAAAGATCTATCAAGCGAGTTTTATTTCGAGGCCTCTTATTGCTAATAGCTGTTTTTCTATTTGAAGCGGGCATTAACATTTCCGCGGGAACGATTTTGAATGCCCAGGACTGTCCAGTTTTAGGTTTGAATTTTGGAGATTCCTGTGACGATAACGATTCGGCTACGAGTTTTGATATCATACAATCTGATTGTACCTGCCTTGGAGCATTGGTCGATTGTGAAGGGACACCTGGAGGTTCCGCAGTGCCAGGAATTCCATGTGATGATAACGACCCAAATACAAACAATGACGCCTTTCAAGATGATTGTACGTGTATAGGACAGCTGATCATTGTATGCCCTGATTTGGGCTTAAATGTTGGAGAGCCTTGCAACGACAATAATCCAAATACAAACACTGATGTTATACAAAGCGATTGTATTTGCGCAGGAGAAGCTGAACCTTGTCCAGATGATGGAACCTGCAACACCAATTGCGAAAACGGCGATTTAGAAACTTGGAACCCTACTATTTGTGATTGCGAAGTTACAACTGTGGTAGTTTTTGGATGTACAAATAATGCTGCCACAAACTTTGACGCGAATGCCAATTGTGATGACAACTCCTGTGAATTCAGTTGCCCCGACCCTGGTAACTGCGATGACGGAGATTGTTCTAATGGAAATGAAGCGTGGAACATTGTTACGTGCGAATGTGTTTCTATAAATGCGCCCGACCCATCTAGCTGCGTAGATGATGGGGATTGCAGCAATGGTTTTGAAACTTGGAATGCAGATGATTGTCAATGTGAGGGCTTACAACCCACCGAAGGCTGTACAAATCCATCCGCAGAAAACTATGACCCAAGCGCAAATTGCGACGATGGCTCTTGTATAATAGGCAGCGGCATCGAAGACATTCAAGTAAACGATTTGCAAATTCGTTACGACCACAATGGTCAGGTGTACATAAGCATAGACGAATCCCATCAATCCGACGAGGTGAAGTTCAGCATCTTCTCAATCTCTGGAAAGCTCGTGCAACACCGAGAACTAAGTGAAGAAGAATGGTCGCCAAGCTCTACGCTTTTACCCAGCGGCATATACATAATACAAGTCGGAAGGGTAGCCAAGCGATTTATGATGCGCTAGTGTTATTGCTGCGCCCAGCGCAGCCTACATATGCAACAAAAGTTTAAATTTGCCATTGCTTTAGGCAGATTTGGATGGAAATAGACAACGGCGCATTAATAAGGTATTTGGCAGACTGCTACGTCGCTGATAATCGGACCTTCAGTATCGACAACTTCTTCTCAAAAAAGTTTGAGAACCACTTTATCCAAGACCTCAAAGAGGAGTTAATCAATAACAAATATCCTAAGCAATACCTTCCTGCGGACATAGGTAAAAAAACCCTACAGAACTTACAGCTCAATAGTAATGACAAGCAGCTCTATTATTGTTCCTTTTTCATCATTGGTAGACGTCAGCATTTCAACAATCGCATAGAACGAATCTGCGCACCAGTGCTTTATTTTCCTGCGGAAATAGTTAGCGATGGCGATTACTATTTCTTAAAACTTGATCCTAAGGACTATCAAGTAAATTTTGGTTTTTTACGTACCCTCAACTTTAAAACATCCTTTGCCGAATTTCAAAATGATGTCAATGCCCTGTTAAATTATCCGGAAATTGACCTAGCCTTTATTACAGGCTTCGAGCGCTGTGTCGATGATCATATACTAAACCTAAGTGTAGACGATAGTGTTGACGACTTTCCTACGCTGCTACAAGACGCTATGTTCAAATCTCACTTTAAAAAACTAGCCAGTGTAGCTCCAGATCAATTCACGATGTATGCAGTAAGCGGTTCTATGGTTTCCAGCCGATTTAAAAACACTACTGGCGTTATAGTTGAGTTGCAACAATTGGTCAAAGAAAGTCTATCAGATGCTGACGCACCCTATTCCAGTGCGATTGAATCCTATTTCGGAACTGCCGAGCCTAAGCTGAGAAAGGGAAGCTACATTCCGGATATGCAACCCTTTGTGCTCAATGATGCCCAACTGAAAGTTCTAAAATCTGCCAACCGTGAAGAAAAGTCTATTCTAATCGGTCCACCTGGAACTGGTAAGTCTTATACCGTCACCGCCATTGCGGTCGATTATTTGGCGCAGGGAAAGAGCGTTATGGTCGCGACCCGAACGGAAGAAGCCATTGGGGTTATTTCCAAAAAATTAAGTGCTTATGGTTTAGAAGATTACGTGGTGGAAGCCTCTGGCCCGCGCTACCTACAAAAAATGGTCAAGCAATTAGAACGCTTTGTTTTTCAGTCCGAAAAGGATTTGCGGGGAAAGGTATTTGAGAGTTTGTCCTATGGAGATAAGGGTAAAGCAGGGCGAGAAACAAATGTCAGGCTATTAGAAAATCTTCGAAAAACTGAAGAGGAGTTTTTGAAAGTCGAAGAGAAAAGTAGCAAGCTGAGCCAGATTGTGCTGTCCAATCAAAGTTTCATGCGCGACGTGAAAATGAACTGGATTAAGCTCTTCAATAAATGGCAGATAAAAGAGTGGCGACTGATAAAAGAATACGTAAAGCTGCTCCAACGAAACTTAGAGCAGGCTCAAAAAACTTTGCGCGGTCGTGTGCGCCATAAACTGTATCAGAACTTCCTCACCCATCGAGATGCGCTTTATAAATACTTGACTTCCTTGCGCGACAAAGATCGTGCAAACAAAGCCAGTTCTTTTAGAAACATGGACTTTTCGATTATTGTAAAAGCCCTACCTATTTGGCTAGTCAAAATTGATCAAGTATCCGAAGTGCTGCCTTTACAAAAAGAAATGTTCGATCTGCTCATCATCGACGAAGCAACGCACTGCGATATGGCCAGCATACTGCCATTAATGCAAAGAGCAAAAAAGATTGTGGTGACTGGCGATCCCAAACAAATGCGCCACGTAAGTTTCTTGAGCAAAGCTGCTATGCACGGCTTGTGCAGCAAACACGATCTGCTCTGGAGCGAACAACTCAACTACCGAAATAGCAGCGTTCTCGACTACGCGATGATACATATGGACAAGGACAGCGAAATCACTTTACTCAACGAGCATTTCCGTTCCCTGCCAGCCATTATTCGATTTAGCAACCAGCGATTCTACGACGGCGAATTGCTCATTATGAAAGACCTGCCAAAGTACAAACAAAGAAAGGTCTTAACTAAAAGCCCCGTGAAGGGCACGCGCAACAAGAAAGGGATCAATGAAGAAGAAGCCGATTTTATAGTAGATTACCTCGCTACTTTAATCAAAAGAGAAGATCACATCGAGAAAGGAAAGTGCACCACCTTAGGTATTATCTCCCCTTTTGCTGATCAGGTAAAACATATAGTCGCCCTTTTCAAAGAACGCTTTCGTATACGCGAGTTGGCCAAGCACGATGTGCGAGTGGGCACACCCTATTCTTTTCAAGGAGACGAACGCGATGTCATTATTCTAAGCCTTGCGCTCGACGACGATACTCACCACTCGGCGCACAACTATCTCAATCGGGAAGACGTGTTTAATGTAATGATTACCCGTGCGCGCAATCGTCAAATAGTACTTTGTTCTGCCAGCATAGAAAAACTAAAACCCAATTCCGTTTTACGCGCCTACCTTGAAGACGTCGAAGATGGCGAAGACTTAGAAAGTAAACACAACGAGCATTACGACAACTTCTATGAAGAGGTCTCACATTTTTTAGAAACTCAAGATTTAAAACTAAACATTTACAAAGGCTACGTCCTCTCAGGATTAGTGATCGATATGCTCATCGAGAAAAACAACAAATACATCGGCATAGACCTCATTGGTTATCCCGGCGATTTCGAATCCTCCTTTTCTTTAGAGCGATACCGCATCTTATACAGAATGGGCATAGAGGTCATCCCGCTCAGCTACCCAACCTGGTACTTCGACGGTAAAATACGCAACGCATTGGTCAAACATATTTATGCAGAATTGAGTTAGGTCTACAGAAATATTTAAATTGAAGTAGCAAAGCTTAGATTATGGATGCTAACGAAATCACCAGTACACGAAAGCAGTTCGAAGAATTGGTCAAAAAGGAATGCGCATTTATGTGCATTCAGTTAGGTTTTGACAAACCCGAAGTAAGCAGCAATCCCGATGAATTCATCAATCGCGTCAGCTATACGCATGAAGAGAAAAAGATGCAAGTAGATATTGTCAATGCCTACTCCGATTTCGATTGCGGCTTCGAAATTTCATTGCACGATTTGGCCTCTCCTGGCAGCAACGGAAAAGTAGTTTACCACAAACCTATTTCAGATCAAGACCCAGAGTTTCAATTTGTCATCAATGGAATATTTACGCTACGTACTGACCTACTTAATTTATTAAAGCCAACGGATTAATACTGATCTGGGTGCGTCCCTTCTTTTGTTTCTTGCTTCGCAAAACAAAAAGGGTCGGGCTATCCTAGACTCCGCGTTCGCTTCGGTCCCCATCTTGTCT
>CAZZIZ010000034.1:6225-22042 GCA_964654535.1 uncultured Chitinophagales bacterium | reverse complement strand
AGTTTACTTGAGGAGGTTCGGGTGCTTGCGAACCCGTATTATCCCACACGCAAGTTGTCTCGTTGAAAACGAAATCATCATAGCAGTTCATCGGAGTTGGTTCCACTGGTTGGGAGCCCGTGTTATCCCATACGCAAGTCATTTCATTGAAAACGAAATCGTCATAACAATTTTCAGCAGGCGGTTCCACTGGTTGCGAACCAGTGTTATCCCACACACAAGTCATTTCATTGAACACGAAACTGTCGTAGCAGTTTTCTGCAGGCGGTTCAACTGGTTGCGAGCCCGTGTTATCCCATACGCAAGTCGTTTCATTGAAAACGAAAGTGTCGTAGCAGTTTTCAGCAGCTGGTTCAAGAGGTTGTGATCCCGTGTTCGTATACAAACAGTTTATTTCGTCAAATACAAACTCATCCCAGCAGTTCATTGCAATCGGTGGGTCGATATTACAACAATCACCACTAACTGAAATCGTCAATACCTGATCAACGCAAGCCACATTGTTCTCTAAGAATATTCTCACTGCATAATCACCTGCTTGAGTAGCGGCATCAAATGGATCAAAGCAAAGAGAAGTTTCTGTGCTGAGTATCGTAGCTGGATCCGCTACATTATACCACTCAAAATCTAAGGCATCATAGCCATTTACGAACAAACAACCTGCGTCTCCATCGCAAAGCTCACCTTCGATTATGGGAATAAAGGGATCAGCAACTTCAATTTCTCTAACCAAAGAATTACCACAGGCATCTTCTACTTCTACTTTATATATTCCAGGTGCAAGGTTTTCAAAGACTGTATTCGTTCCATTTGGAATAAAAACGGGTGCTCCATCTTGTTCAACGATTCTAAAATCTAGCGGCGCCACACCCGAACCTTGTGCAACAATACCAAAAGTTCCGTCCACGCACTGGAAAGTACTTAGGGCATCAAAAGCAACATCTACCATCGCATAGTCGAATTCCGCTAGAATATCTTGACAGACGCTTAGGCTATAACTTTGATTTGCACGGTTCAGCTCTCTAACTATCCTATAGGTTCCTTCCTCCACAAAATTGAAGTTGAGTGCCCCATTCATTAATGTTTCCGGAGCAAAATTACGCACTCCATCAATATAAATGTCACCATTTTCATATCTGTATTCATTAATACTAGCGTCGAAAAGCAAAAGATAGTAGCTCGCATTTGTTTCACCCAAGGAGCTGCCTGGCTGAAAATTAGTTTGATGATCAATAAAGAGATCAAACTTCGAGCAGCCGGGAATGACCTCATAGTCAAAGGAATTCACGGTGTAGGATGGGACCTCGCGTTGACAGGTAATCGTAGAGCCACAAATACTTGTGAGCTCAAAAGTGTATGTGCCACCAGGTATATCGGTAACTTGTAGGGTAGTGTTGAAATTTACTGTAGCCGGTATGAGATTACTTATGTCAGCAGGTGTTGGACCAAAGGATGCGGGTGCCGAGGTTATAGTAGCAGTTTGAATTTCAACTCCATTTCTAAAAAGGGTGCTACCCGTACCTTCTTCACATGCAGTCGCGACTATTGGTGATGAACAACTAAAATTTGGTAGCGATAGATCATCATCAAACACAAAGGTTCCGCACTCATCTGTTATTTCGATCGTATACACTCCTTCTGGCATTGAAATATTAGGGTTTTCATAATCAACAGCTGCACCGGTGAAGGGGCCAGGATGCTGAGCATTGAACAAAGTAGGATCAAAACCAGCAGGAGCCGAAAGGAACGTAATGTTGTATGGACCTCTAACGTCTGAAGGTCTTATTTGCATTCCTAAATCGCAACCATTTAGCAAGGTTCTGCCAAATGCACGCAGTTCCACCAAAAGCGGGAAGTCAATCTCTTGTGACGAAGAACCACATGCATCTGTTACGGTAAAGCATAATAAATTCTCTACTCCATATTCATAAATAGGAATTTGATGAAATTCAGTCAATAAATCGTTTTGATTAGTTCCATTCTCCACAAAGACCAGCGTTGTATCTACTCCCGGGTCACTTGGTGACTTTATAGTGTATTCATAGGTAAGAGGATAGGCCCATACTCCATTGGGGTCCAATAAGCGTATTCGACTACGTACTGTTTCCATAAGGCAGTCTGAGTTGCTGTTAGTCGTCTCACCTATTAGTGTAATTTCAAAATCACTATTCAATGCTGGTCCTATATTTCTAGTAATCGTATTTTTTTGTCCGCAGGTATCGAAGATTTCCAGCACGTACTGACCTTCCACTAAGCCAGTAACTATTGTACTGGGTTGTTGTACTGCGAGAACGGGGCCTGAAACAATGCCCACAGAAGCGAACTCACCTTCTTCAACTACGATTTCTATACTTCCCAGCGCAAGACATGTTTCAACCAAAATAATTTCACTAAACTCCAACGGTATATACTCGTTATCGACCGTGGCCACGACGGATTCCGTAGTCGTATTTGGACCCACAGTCTGAAATGCAGTGACAATGTAGTCCCCAGGAATAAGGCCGGCTATCATTGCCGCGGGAATATTTTGTGCAATGATCACGCCGTCACTTGATCTTTCAACGGTATAAGTAATTACAGCAGCAGGGTCATTTCCCGATACGAAAAAATTCAAAATACCGTTCTGCGGACAGGTGGCAGCAGTTGATATTGTAGAAAGTGAAAAGTTCGTAGTCTGGGAAAAAGCGATGAAAAAGTGGAATAGGGAAAGAAGTACAATAACTAGATTTTTCATAAAATGTCAGTCTTGGAAAATGGTATTATTTGTGACGCGAAAGCGCCCTGCTAGATACGAAAGCACTACTTATTTACCTAGTTTTTCATAAAACGTTTTAATCATATTGACTTCTTTTGGTCATAATTGGCATTTATTAAAGGAAGAAATGGAATAGGCTTCTTAGTAGGTTCGGAGATAGAAAATTTGAAATCGGATACTGCGAAATCGCTTAATAGTGTCTTAGTTTCTGATATGCTCAAACTATGCTGAGGAGGAGCGAGTATGGATTGTGCAGCGCTTGCGAGCAGCGTCCTAGGATCGCAGTAAAAGTGGCATAAGGCATCACAAAATATTTGGTATTTTAAAGAGAATATAAGCCCTTAAAACTAATGTCAGTCTTATGAAATACCTCCTAGCTTTGTTGTTTATTATTCCTTTTTCATTGATGTATGGACAGCAATCCGCAAAAGAAAAGGCGCCTACTCATGAAGAGTTGTATTCATCCGTCGAATGGCGGCATATAGGACCGTTCCGAGGAGGTAGGTCATGTGCAGTGACTGGCGTACCAGGAAAACCAAACTTGTTTTATTTTGGCTCTACCGGTGGGGGAGTTTGGAAAACTGAAAACGGCGGCCAGTCTTGGTCCAATATTTCTGATGGATATTTCGGAGGATCCATTGGTTCGGTTGCAGTTTCAACTTCAGATAATAATATCATTTATGCCGGAGGTGGAGAAAAAACGGTACGTGGCAACGTCTCTTTTGGTTACGGCGTATGGCGTTCCAATGATGCCGGCAAAACCTGGGCTTCCAAGGGCCTAGAAAAATCTAGACACATATCCCGAATTCGAATAGATAAGGACGATCCCAATACTATCTATGCAGCGGTTATGGGAAATCTCTTTGCAGATACTGCAGAAAGAGGTGTGTACAAGTCTACGAATGGGGGTGACACTTGGAAAAAAGTCTTGTATGCAAATGAAAAGACCGGAGCAGTAGACCTGATCATAGATCCAAACAATTCTAGAATCCTCTACGCAACAACTTGGACCATTAGAAGGACACCTTATTCCTTGTCCAGTGGAGGAGAGGGATCTACTCTCTGGAAGAGTACCGATAGTGGTGAAACTTGGACCGATCTAAGTGAAAACGAAGGATTGCCGTCTGGTGTCTGGGGTATAAGTGGTGTTACGGTATCCCCACAAAACTCTGAAAGAGTATGGGCGCTCATTGAAAATAAAGATGGAGGTGTTTTTAGATCTGATAATGCTGGAAAAACTTGGAAAAAAATAAACAGCGACCGAGCGCTCAGACAAAGAGCCTGGTACTACACTCGTATTTATGCAGATACCCAAGACGAGGATGTAGTCTATGTAGTCAATGTCGACTATCAAAAATCAAAAGATGGTGGGAAGACTTTTACTTCCGCCAGAGCACCACACGGAGATCATCACGACTTATGGATTGATCCAGATGATTCCAATAGAATGATTATGGCAGATGATGGAGGTGCGCAAGTAAGTTATGATGGAGGCGAAACCTGGTCAACCTACCACAACCAACCTACTGCGCAATTTTATCGAGTAACCACCGACAATCATTTTCCATACAGAATCTATGTCGCGCAGCAAGATAATAGTACACTCAGAATAGCCCATAGAACCTCAGGAGGTTCAATTAGTGAAGCAGATTGGGAACCTTCTGCTGGAGGAGAATCTGCACATATAGCCATCGACCCCACTGACAACGACATCGTTTATGGCGGCAGCTATGATGGATTCCTAACGAGAAAGGATCACAAGACTAATCAAACTAGAGCCATTAATGTATGGCCCGACAACCCGATGGGACATGGAGCAGAAGGAATGAAGTATCGTTTCCAATGGAACTTCCCCATTTTCTTTTCCAAACACGATCCCAAAACTTTATATACAGCTTCCAATCATCTGCATAGAACAAGAGACGAAGGACAAACCTGGGACATCATTAGCCCTGATTTAACTAGAAATGATCCTGACAAATTGAAATCATCTGGTGGTCCTATCACTCAAGATAATACCAGTGTAGAATATTACTGTACCATTTTTGCTGCGCAGGAATCACCATTGAAAGAAGGCCTTATATGGGTCGGTTCCGATGATGGCTTAGTGCATCTTACAAAAGACGGTGGAGACAACTGGAATAATGTTACACCAAGAGGAATGCCTAAGTGGTTAATGATCAATAGCATCGAACCAGATCCGCACAATGAAGCTGGCTGCTATCTCGCCGGAACCTTATACAAGGAAGGCGACTTCCAACCATATCTCTATAAGACTAGTAATTATGGCGCTTCTTGGACTAAAATCACGAATGGAATTGCAGACGAGCATTTTACGCGGGTGATTCGTGTCGACCCAGAAGAACAAGGATTCCTATACGCTGGAACGGAAAGTGGTATGTACATTTCCAAAGACGACGGCCGCAATTGGAAGACATTCCAACTAAACTTGCCGATAGTTCCTATAACTGACTTGATCATAAAGGATGATGATCTCATCGCTGCTACCCAAGGACGAAGCATCTGGATGATAGATGATTTGAGTACCGTAAGAAGTTCAATGTCGATGACAAATGAAGATCATTTATTGAAACCGGCAGATTCGTATCGCATGCGAGGAAGCCAAAATAAAAAGGCAAAAGGTGTAGGTCAGAACCATCCCGGTGGCGTGAATGTGCACTTCTACCTGAAAGATTTCGATGCAGAAAAAGATAGTGTCACTTTAATTTTTAAAAATGAGACAGGGGAAGTTGTAAGGTCTTTCAATAGTAAGGCCGAAGAAAAAGCAGATTCAATAGCCATCGAGCCAGGTGCAAACAAGTTCAACTGGAACATGCAACAAGCTTCCGCTAAGAAATTCAAAGGCCTTATTTTTTGGTGGGGTTCTTTGGACGGCCCTAAAGTAGTGCCGGGCAAATACTCGGTTGAGCTAAATGTCAATGAAGAAATCCATACTCAAGAATTTGAAATCCTAAAGGACCCTCGTGTCACTTATACGCAAGCAGAATTGCAAGAACAGTACGATTTCATCAGCGCTATAAATTCTAAGGTTACCGAAGCGCATGAAAGCATTATTGAAATGAGAACGCTGAAAAAGCAAATGAAAGCATTTGTCGAACAACACGACAATTCCCTTGTAAATGACAAAGTAGCTGTCCTCGATTCTACTTTGACGGTCATAGAAAAAGAACTGTATCAAACTCAGAACAAGAGTAGGCAAGACCCGCTAAATTTTCCAATTCGTTTAACGAATAAATTAGCTCATCTAAACTCATTGTCACAGATGAGTGATGGGCCGCCAACAGCTTCCATGCTAGAAGTGCAGGCAGTACTCACAAAGCAGATTGACGAGCAGTTAGAAAGCTACAGAAAAATAAAAACGGAGGAAGTGTCAGCACTTAATGAACTCATAAGATCTGAAATAACCGATTTTATAAAACTGAAGGAGACGAAATAGAACCCGAAGAAACCTGTATAAGAGTTTTTTTGTGATTTGGGCAGCAACAGGCTATCCGCTTGTACTCGGCACTTGGAAAGTGTTTTCGCCCAGCAGCTTAGCAGGAGCTTCCTCTGGTCGCTCTGCACGCTGGGGGCTCAATACACTTTCCAAGCACCTCATACCGCTTCTATCCTGGCTGCGACTTGGTTGCTCACACCACCGACAAGTACGCGAACCTACGGTGAGTTTTATAAGGTAGTTTACCTCAGTGAATATTCGATAAGTGCCTTAATTCACAGATGTCAAATTCAATTTGTGTAAATACTGGAACCAAAACAGAGATGTTGTTGTTTACATAATACACGTACTAATCACCTGCTATGATCACCACATCCACAAGTTCACGCACGAACTTTGACATCCGAAACTTCTGGTTCCCACAAGGAAAACCGCCTTTACAACACTTAGAGAAATTCGCCATTTAATATAGGCATTTCGGAGGAAGCCGTTGCAAAGACGGAACTCAATCAAGTATTTTATTGTATACATCTTTTGAAATTAATCATTGTATTAATTGCTAACTAAGTATGCCCTAAACTCATAAGAATAAAATAAATCAATCACTAAACCTTAAGCTATGTTTATCCTATTAGGAATCGTATTAATCATCCTAGGAGTATTTTTAACCTTCGTTGCTCCTAGAATTCCAGTCAAAAAAAATTCTATTGAAGGCGCCGTACAAACAGTATATCTCTCTGATACCATTGGGAGTTGGACCAGATTTTCCTTCACCTTTATTATTCTGGGCATCTTTATGTTGTTTGCCAATAAACTAAATCCCTACAGTCTCAACAATGCGGGAAACAGACAAGTGGTACAGTCCATTTGGGGAGACTTGTCGGTGAGATTTGAACCTGGCTTTTACTTTTCAGGATTCCTGTCAACTGTTACTACCTACCCGAACAACGTTACCATTCAAGTAGGACCAGATACAAAGCGTTCTAAAGAAGCCGATTACTGGAGTGATTCCAATACCGGAACATTTGCCGAAGGAGATCAAGCAAAAATGGGACACACTGTAAAGTGGGATTTGCCCAATACTGAAAAAGAAATGATCGATCTGCATACTACTTATAGCACGATGAACAACCTGGCTTCCACCACCCTAATGCAGTATCAGAGAGAAACAGCAAGTTATTCTTGTCAGCGTATGACTAGTGAGTCGCACTATTCTGGAGGACAGTCACAACTGAAAGATTACTTCCAAGACCAACTGCGAAATGGACAGGTCTTATTACAATCGGAAACGAAGTCTCTAGTTCAGGATGATGGAAATTCAAAAACCTATATCGAGGTTATTCCAAAACTTGCTGCAGACGGTTCGACTTTACGAACCATTGGAGATGTGCAGCGTTACAACCTGAAACCTTCGTTTGTCTCTATCGATTATATAGAATACAATCCGAGGATTTATGAAAAGTTGGAAGACAAAATTGACGCGGCAGCGGATGAGGCTACTTCTAAGCAGCTTTTAATTACCGCTCAACAGAAAGAACAGACCGCAGTTGTAGAAGGACGTGAGAAAATTGCTCAGGTCAAAGCAACTGAGGAGGCTGAAGAGCAGAAAGAAGTCATCCAGGCGCGTAAAGCAAAGCTTGTTGCTAAAGAACAAGCCGAGCAGGCGAAGTACACAGCTGATAAGATTGAGCAAGAAGGACGCGCACAGGCGTCAGCGAACAGAGCGTTGGTTGAAGCGGGATTAACACCTGAGCAGAAGATGGCTATGCAGATTCAAATTGCTGAAGTTACATCAGCTAACCTTGCTAAAGCTTCGACTCCTCAAGTAGTCATTATGGGCGGTGGCGGAGGAGGCACCGGCGATGTAATGAGCGTTTTCGGTGCGGAACGTACAATGGAACTGATTAAGAAAATGGAATCTAATAAGTAGAAACCTCCCACGTTGGGCGGCAAGTTTTTTTCGAGAGATGAGCCGCCCGACTTTTTGTTATGTGTAAGCGTTCTGTGATTTTTCACAGAGCGCTTTTTTTATTCTTAGTTGGCGGGAGCACGCTTATCGGCCTCAGCTTTACTTGCACCTCTAGGGATGTTTTTCCAGCGTATCTGCTAACTCTTGAACTTCTAGAATGCCTAAGCGGTTCTCAATCAGAAACAGGTCTGGTCTGCCGATGTCTGACTCTGTATTTACACCACATCGAATAAAATACTCTTCACCCGCTTTCATATCTAGTGTAACACCGTCCGTTTTCATAACACCTGAAACATGTGTTTCTGCCCAAAACGTGTGCTGTCCAAAATTTTTAGTTTCATGAGTGAAGTAGCTGTTGTTTTTCATTTTTCCGATAACCGTGCCGTCCTCGAGTTTAATGTCGAAACTGAGCAGAAATCCATTGATGTTTTTAGGACGATAGAAATGAATAACGGCAAAGTCTGCGTCTTTGGATAGTCTCGACTTATTTTTTTCGTTCTGAACTTCTTTTATCTCTGCTATAGCCTGAGGGTCTAGGTTTCGGTACATCCTTGCTTTAATTCTGTAGCAGGTACTTAGGACTGTGGGTTCCGTAACCTCAGTTATCTGTATAAAGTTGGCTCCTGAACCTCGTGCCATTTTTTTCGCTGTTTTCAAAACAACTTCATAGGAACAATCAATAGTGTATTGATTGTTTAATGTGTACCCTTTGTCTCCAATCTTTAAGTCGCCAACATGTACAGAATTGGCCGGAACAGTTCCGCCGAGTTCAATAATATGAATCTCTGTGTCGAAGTCAAGAGGGGGGAGGTTGGAATTTATGACTCTTCCTACATTAGGTGAGCAGGACAATATAAGACCTACTAGTATCGTGACCAGTGATATTTTTACGAGTTCTAAGGCTGCTTGTGCTGATGTGATGGATTTATTATACTCTTGTAACATATGGTAAAAGTAGTGATTTGGCTCCAAGGTTGTTTGCAGGGTGATCTAATTCTAATCACTCTTTTGAACATGAGCTCGCAGCCAGGATAGAAGCGGTATGAGGTGCTTCAAAAAACTAATGAAGCAAGGAGTGGTGACGGTTTCGCGTTTAGCGAAAACTAGCCACGACTATGCTGAATAGGTTTTTGAAGTGCCGAGTACAAGTGGATAGCCTGTTGCTGCCCAATTAAGGAACTTGCTCAAGAATAGGAAAGGTCAACTGAAAACTGCTATTCGACGGATGCGTAAAAACGGTTTGGGTAATTCCGAGAATATCCGAGCCCGAACCTTGATAAATAACCTCGCCGTCCATATCGTAGTCACCCACATCGTAGCCCGCAAATGGAAGCGTAACCTGAAATGCAGTATTGACTGGATTAGTAAACACGGCGGTCGTTATGGGTAAAATGTCAGAAGACGAACCTTGATAAATAACAGCGCCATCCATATTGCCGTCGCCGGGCCACATTAAGAATGGGCTAGCGCTGGTTTGAGCATTGGTTCCGAAAGTCGGAGTACTAGTCGAAAAACTCAGTACTGGAAGGGACGTAGTAGAAAAAGAAATTGCCGAAGCCGTCATAATTCCTAGATGATTGCGATGCTGTATAGCAACATAATAATTGCCAGCTGGAGAAGTGAAATTGACATTTGAAAAACCGTCAGTATCTACGATATCTCCGTTTCGTTTTAGCAAAGCACTTCGCGATTCTACTACAAGAGCTGGATTGTTTTGATCCCTAAGTTCAAGGACCAGCCAGTCAACTATAGAATTGCTTCCGAGGTTAGCGAGAGCTATAGGAGCAATTGTTTCACCTCCACCTATTACGTGGTTGTATCCCAGTGCGGTATAAGGTTCTGTGGTTGGAATTAGACCAAGACTTCTTAGATCATCTCTCATTAAGCCAGTTGCACTTTCAAAACTCCCTCCTAACATTACGTCCGCATCAATAACTACGGTAGCACTGTTGTCGCAACTTAACTCAATGTAAAAATCTCCAGTATCCGCACTCGTAGCTCCTGAGGCATAGATAAAGTAGGTCGTTCCGGGTATCGCGCTAAAAGTAAGGCTACTGGCTAAAGCTGAGCCACATACTCCTGTAGCGGCATTGTTGTTTCCTGCAACACATATTGGCGTCGCGCAAGACCCTTCATAAACTAGCACTTGACTGTCGTAATTGACATTGCACATATCTAATGTGACGGTATTGCTTTGTGCCGTGTGCTGAAACCAAGAACCTCTGGCCGTTTGAGTTGCTCCAGTTGCACAATTTGAAATGCTAGTAGTCGGACCCGCTGAATTTCCACTCAGCCCCTGACCGCAATTTAATACTGGAGCAGCCGTACAAGTTGTTATAGGCTGAGTTGAAGATATGTTGTAGATAATCCCAGACGATAAATCGGCGGCGTACAACTCGCCATAAATGTCTTCGCCAAAAGCACTTATATCTTCTTGAAAGCTTGGAAGAAACTGCGTAACTCCGTTGCTTTCTATAAGCCACCAATTTCCTGTAACAAAATCAGCGGCGAAATATTTCCCCTGAAATTCCGGATAGCGATTCCCTCGATAGACGTAGCCTCCAGTTATAGAAAAACCTCCTGATGCAAAACTATGATTGTAAACAAAGAGAGGGAAATCATAAGCGCTTGCGGGCAAACAACCCGAGGTATTGAAAGCGGCATTGCCTTCATAACATCTCCAACCATAATTTTGACCGAGTCCAGTTCCCGCAGGTGCATAGTTTACTTCTTCCCAAGCGTTTTGTCCAACATCGGCTATCCATAAATCGCCGTTGGCGCTATCGAAAGAAAAGCGCCAAGGGTTTCTAAGGCCCACTGAATAAATTTCGTCTCGCCCTGCGGTGCCTACAAACATATTGTTGGACGGAATGCCATAGTTCAAGCCTAGTCCCGGATTGTTTACATCAATACGCAGCATTTTCCCCAAAAGCTCATTGATGTTTTGTGACAAGTCCAGCGGATCCCCGCCACTTCCTCCATCACCCATTCCGATATATAGAAACCCGTCTGGTCCGAATCGAAGGCAACCAGCATTATGATTGTTGAACGGTTGTGGTATAGTTAATAATACAAGTTCCGAATTGGGATCGGCGACATTTGGGTTTGCTGCGGAAACTGTGAAACGAGAAATTCTCGTTGCTAATCCGCCAGAAGAGTTAGTGTAGTTCACATAGAAGTATCCGTTGTTTTGATAATCTGGGTGAAATGCAATTCCCAATAATCCTCGTTCACCTCCGGACGATACCTGCGAAGTGATATTTAAAAAAGGCGTAGGCAACACCGTTCCGTCACCTTCAATGATGTCAATCGTGCCCGAACGTTCTACAATAAAGAGTCTGCCGTCCCCAGCATTTTGAATATCAACTGGCGAGGAAAATCCAGTCGCGAATACATCTAAGTCTTGAGCTGTGGCGGATGCTGTTAACAGCAAAAAACAAATGCAATTGAAAATGAGAAGATTCTTGATTTTCATAGGATGAATTTTAGGCAAAAACACCTAACTAGATTAAGAATAATATTGGACTTATCTAAGTCTCGGAGGGGGCAATGCGATTTGTTGCTCCTGGCTTACGGTAGGAGCATATGCTTGGCAGCTACAAGCACACGAACTAGCGCTTAGCGAGCTGCGGAGCCTAGCGACCCAAATACAGCCCCGCTTTTTGGCTTTCGGCCAAAAAAATGAATGAATGGCTAATGAGGGTCACGCCCAAACCAAACAAAATCTGGACTCCAAACCCCAAAAAAATTGGCACTATTACAAAAAACAAGTGCAAATGCTTCCAGTTTTTTCTGCTCTTATAGAAGCGAACATTTGGGCATTAATGTCCTTTTTTAGGTCCAAACGTAAAGAAATACGTTTCGTTGAAAGCTTCCTTACTAAAAACCCACTTCTATGATTAAATTAGTCGTTGGCTTTAAAAAAAACTAAAATTGGAAGGAAATATTAGCGAAGCGATAACGGTACTGATGGTAGGAATGACTACCGTTTTTATCATCCTTTCATTGGTGGTACTTTCAGGCAATATTCTCATCCGCTCGCTCAACGGATTGGGCTTTGTTCTCAATGAGGATGATGCTAAAGCTAGAAAGGTTGCTTCAGCGGGTGCCGGCGCTATGGGTAGTATAGGAGCGGCAATGGCCGGGCAATCAATAGCTAGCGACAAGCAAGTAGCCATAGAAAAAGCACTCGCACAATGGTCTGGTGGAAAGGCCAACATTACAAAAATCACAAAACGCTAAACTAGAACCGATGGGTCGCGAAATAAAACTCTCTTTAGTCTACCGCGATATGTGGCAATCGTCGGGCAAATATGTTCCCCGGGTAGATCAACTGATTCGAGTGGCACAACCTATTATTGATATGGGCTGCTTCCACCGCGTTGAAACCAATGGTGGAGGCTTCGAGCAGATAAACTTATTATTCGGCGAAAACCCGAATCACTCGGTACGCCAATGGACCGATCCTTTTAATAAAGTAGGTATTCAAACGCATATGTTGGAACGTGGTCTCAACGGAATTCGTATGAGTCCTGTCCCGAAGGATGTGCGTCAGTTAATGTTTAAGTTGAAAAAGATTCAAGGTACCGATATATCGCGAACCTTCGATGGATTGAACAATCCGCAGAACTTGGAGCTCTCTTTTCAATACGCCCGCGAAGGTGGTATGATTGCTCAAGGAGCGCTAAGCCTTACGCACTCTCCATTACATACAGTAGACTACTACATTAAGTTAGCTGATCAGTACATGGACAAAGGTGCGCAGGAGATTTGTATAAAGGATATGGCCGGCGTTGGTCGTCCTGTTTCGGTGGGTAAAATCGTAAAAGGAATACGAGAGCGTCATCCGAATATTGTAATTACTTACCACGGACACTCTACTACTGGTTTTTCCGTCGTCTCTTCTCTGGAAGCTGCCCGCAATGGTGCTGATTATGTAGACGTGGGTATGGAGCCTTTGTCTTGGGGAACTGGTCATGCCGACCTGCTAACCGTACACGAAATGTTTCGTGATGCTGGATTTACAGTTGCTGATATTGACATGGATGCATACATGCACGTACGCGCTCTCACGCAGGAGTTTATGGACGACTTTTTAGGAGTCTTTATTAATCCGCGCAACCGCTATATGAATTCGCTGCTAATTGGTCCAGGATTGCCTGGTGGTATGATGGGTAGTTTGATGGCAGATCTGGAAAACAACTTGAAGTCGATTAATAAATGGAAAACTAAAAAAGGTCAACCCTTAGTTACGCAAGATGAATTACTCATTAAACTGTTCAAAGAAGTACAATACGTGTGGCCTCGTTTTGGTTATCCGCCGCTGGTTACACCATTCAGTCAATACGTGAAAAACGCATCGCTGATGAATGTGATGCAAATGGAGAAAGGTAAAAGCCGTTTTTCTATGCTCGACGAAAACACTTGGGGAATGCTGATGGGTAAGAGTGGAAAATTGCTCGGACCGCTAGCACCAGAGTTAGAAGAAATGGCAACTAAACAAAAGCGCGAGAAGTTTACTGGCAATCCGCAAGACCTATATCCAGATGAGTTGGATAAGTACCGTAAGCTAATGCAGGAAAAAGGCTGGGACGTTGGTCCCGACGACGAGGAGTTGTTTGAATATGCTATGCATCCTCCTCAATACGAAGACTTTATGTCTGGTAAGGCGAAGGAAAACTTTAACAAACTCTTTGCAGAGAAGAAAGCCATGATGACTTCTGCTGGAGGAGGAAGTTCAGCACCACCGCCTACCACTGTGCAAGTAGATGTAGCCGGCGAGAAATACGATGTGGCAATTTCTTGGGGTGATAAAGCAAGCACGCCTCCACCTGCTGCCGCTAATGGGGCTGCTGCCGGTGGAGCAGTTGGAGGAGGAGATCTAAAAGAAATACTCGCTCCGCTGGAAGGTAAGTTCTACCTCACCAAAGATTCGGGTGAGAAAGGAATCAAGGTGGGCGATCAAGTTGCAGTAGGAGATACAGTGGCCTACATCGAATCGATGAAAGTTATCAATGGCATTACCTCCGAAGTAGGAGGTACAGTGGTTGAGATTTTATATAGCCACGGACAAGAAGTAGAAGAAGATGAGCCAATCATCAAGCTGAAGTAGGGTGGAAGTATTACACAAACTTTATGAAATGACCGCTTTCGGGGAGATGATCGAATCTCCTGGAAGTTTGCTTATGATTTTCATAGCACTAGTAGTGCTCTACCTCGGTATTCAGAAAAGGTTCGAGCCGCTATTACTCATTCCGATAGCATTCGGAATTTTATTGGCCAACTTTCCAGGGGGAAATATGAGTGTAACCTCGCTTTCTGAAGCGCCAGAAATAGCGGATATGACTTTGTTTCAATTGGCGAAGGAACACGGCATAATGAACTTGCTTTATTACACGCTCATAAAAACGGGACTTTTGCCTCCGCTTATATTCTTGGGAGTCGGTGCCTTTACTGACTTCGGTCCAATGCTTAGAAACTTGCGCTTGGCATTTTTCGGCGCGGCAGCTCAGTTGGGTATTTTCTCTGTAATAATTGCTGCAGTCGCTTTTGGCTTTAGCCTTCCTGAGGCTGGTGCGCTGGGTATGATTGGTGGAGCCGATGGGCCAACGGCCATTTATACGGCCATTGTTTTGGCGCCGCATCTGCTTGGCCCTATTGCCATTGCAGCCTACTCTTATATGGCTTTGGTGCCTGTAATAATTCCTTTGGTTGTCAAATTAAGTACCACCAAAAAGGAATTGATGATTAATATGAAGGAGCAGGACAAATTGTATCCGTCCAAATTGAAGATCAAAGATATTCGTACGACCAAAATTGTTTTCCCAATAGTCTTGGGCGCCTTGGTTGCTTTTATGGTGCCATCTTCGGTTCCGTTAATAGGTATGTTGTTGTTTGGAAACCTCATTAAAGAAATCGGTTCAGATACCAATCGTCTCTTTCAGGCTGCTACAGATACGATTATGAACACCGCCACAATTTTCTTAGGCTTGAGTATTGGCGCGACTATGACCGCGCATACTTTTCTTAAAAAGGAAACGCTAATGATTGTCTTCGGAGGTTTTGTGGCCTTTGCGGTTTCTATTTTGGGTGGCATTATTGCCGTGAAGATTTACAATCTCTTTGCTAAGAAGAAAATTAATCCGCTTATCGGTGCGACTGGCTTAAGTGCAGTGCCTATGGCTTCCCGTGTAGCCAACGAAATTGCCTTGAAGCACGATAAGAGTAATCACCTCTTGCAGTACGCGATGTCTAGTAATATCAGCGGGGTAATTGGTTCTGCAGTTGCAGCGGGGGTTTTGATTTCACTTTTGGGTAAGTAGCCTCATTTAGGCTCTCGCAATATTTTCTCCATTTTACGTCCCTTCGCTAACTCGTCTACTAATTTGTCCAAATACCTGATTTGTTGGGTCAGGGGAGTTTTAATGTCTTGAACCTTGTAACCACAAATAGAACCAGTAATAAGATTTGCGTTAGGATTTAGTTTGGCCTTCTTAAAGAAGGTTTCGAAAGTCACTCCTTTATCAATGAGTGCCTGTTGCTTTTTCTTATTGTAGCCAGTTAACCACTCTATTACTTCTTGTAATTCGGCCTCGGTTCTGTCTTTCTTTTTGACTTTGGTTACGTAATGAGGATA
>CAZZIZ010000034.1:0-6125 GCA_964654535.1 uncultured Chitinophagales bacterium | reverse complement strand
TAGACGAGACTTGTGTAGCTTTCGATTCAATGGGCGTAAATGTTGGAGACCCATCTGGGTGCGATCAAACTATAAGTAATTCGTGTATTACCACCGGTTTTGCTTCTGGTGATGACTATATATACAGCTATACACCAGCCGTTACGGGAGAGTTGTTTTTGGATTTATTTAGCAATACAAACCTACTCGGCATGTTTGTTACCGAAGGCTGTCCAGAATTAGGTAACTGTATCGCTTCAGGTACGACAACTACTGGCTCGAACTTATCTGTCCGAACATGTGCACTCTTTGAAGGCCTTACTTACTACATTCATATCACTAGGAATAGTGCAAGTGACATTGGTTCGTTCTGTTTGAACGCTTCCTTTGCTGAACCTAATCCTAGTACTTGTTTGTTGGCCAAAGAATTAGTCCTGGACGATAACTGCGCTACCTTCGATTCACCCGCCCCCAATAGTGGTGACCCAAGTGATTGTGATTTAACCGATGATAATGTTTGTAGTGGTGCCTTTTCTGCAGGAGATGACTACATATATCAATTTACTCCCGCTGAAGATGGAGAACTGTTTCTTGACCTCTTGACAAACGCAAACCTTCTAGGCCTTATGGTTACTGAAGGATGTCCCCAAACAGGAAATTGTTTGGTTGTCGAAACAACCACTACGGGTAGTAATCCTTCTGCGCGTACTTGCGTAGTTGAAGCGGGAGTGACTTATTACATTCACATATCTAGAAGCAGTGCTGGAGACTTAGGTCAATTTTGCCTAAATGCTCGTTTTGAAGAACCACATCCAGGGACATGCGCGAGAGCGGTTGTACTCCAAATGGATATGACCTGCGTAGATTTTGATTCCTTAGGAATGAATGCGGGTAATACCGATGGCTGCGATCAAACGGATAACAACACATGCAATGCAGCAGCTTCTAACGGACCGGACTATATCTATAGGCTAACTCCTTTTCAAGATACAGAGTTGAGCTTAGAACTGTTTACAGATTACAACTTGATAGGATTAATGGTTACTGAGGGCTGTCCAGATACTGGAACTTGCGTTGCCAGTACCACTACAGCTACGGGAATGTCAGTCTCGCTTTCGGCTATGTTGCAAATGAACAATGAATACTTTGTTCATGTATCTCGTAATGGTACCGCGGGAGGTAACTTTTGTTTAAATGCCTCCACCAATCCAATGGTGCCAACGGCAAGCGAGTGGAGTATTGTATGCTTGATTCTTTTGTTGCTCATTCTCGGTCTTATCTGTCTTCCCACTCCATCGGTGGTTCTGACTAAGGACTATTAGGGATTATTTCTCTTTCATTAAGCGATATTGACGTTTTGTTTAAAAACCACGCTCGTATAAGTGATTTAGAGCCTAAATTTGTGGCTTCATAATTTCTGAAATGATTGAGACTGATATTCTAATTATTGGGGCTGGACCTTGTGGCTTGTTCGCCGTTTTTGAGGCAGGATTGTTGAAGATGCGTTGTCACTTAGTGGACGCACTTCCTATTGTTGGAGGACAGCTTTCGGAGATCTACCCTAAAAAACCGATCTACGATATACCTGGTTACCCTACGGTTTTGGCTGGTGAACTAGTGGATAGATTAATGGAGCAAATAGAACCTTTCAAACCTGGTTTTACATTGGGTGAACGCGCCGAGAAAATCGAGAAAATCGAGGAGAAGATGTTTCGCTTGACTACAAATCGTGGAACGATCATTCAGGCGCCGGTTATTGCTATTGCTGGTGGTTTGGGTTGCTTTGAACCTCGCAAGCCGCCAATTGCGGGTATAGAAAATTTTGAAGATAAAGGGGTAGACTATATGGTCAAGGATCCTGAAAAATACCGCGGCAAAAAACTCTTGATTGCAGGTGGCGGTGACTCGGCCTTAGACTGGACAATTGAGTTGGCCGATATTGCTGACGAGATTACATTAATACATCGTCGTACTTCTTTTAGAGGTGCCTTGGATTCTGTAGACAAAGTAATGGAACTGGCCAAAAGTGGAAAGGTCAACCTAATTACCGAGGCACAGGCAGTTGGTCTAGCGGGCGATGATACTTTGACTGCGGTTCAGGTTAAATCTAAAAGCAATGGCGAATTTGATCAGACCGTCGATTACTTTATTCCTTTGTTTGGCTTAACTCCGAAGTTGGGACCAATAGCGGATTGGGGACTGAACGTTACTAAAAACGCAATTGAGGTAGATACACTTGATTACAGCACTGGAGTGCCTGGCATTTATGCCATCGGCGATATAAATACTTATCCTGGGAAGTTGAAGCTAATTCTCTGCGGTTTTCATGAGGGAACGCTTATGACTCAATCGGCGTTCAAGTACATACACCCAGATGCTAAGTTGAGTTTTAAATACACTACAGTAGCTGGAGTTAACGGATTTGAATCTTAATGTCCACGGAAAACATAATTAAAATTACGGTCGTTGATCGCCAAGATGTCACTCACGAAATTGAGGCGCCGACAGATATGGATTTCAACTTAATGGAAATCTGCAAAGCTTCCGACTTAGCGGTTGAGGGCACTTGTGGCGGTATGGCGCTCTGTGCTTCTTGTCATTGCTACGTCCTAAGCGAGCACGAACTTCCCGAAGCAAGCGATGATGAAGAGGATATGATGGATCAAGCATTTTTTGTGGAAGACAATAGTCGCTTGAGTTGCCAAATTAAAATGAATAATGCGCTGGATGGATTGAAAGTCAAGCTCGCTCCGGTCGACGAATCCAGTAGTTAAACAATCGTCTTATGAAAACAAGCATAGAACTAGAACGCACTTCGGGTGCGAATTTTAAGGCTCAAAACGAAGCTGGGCATATCATAGAATTGAGTGGAGATGGCAGTGCCGTAGGCCCAATGGAATCTTTGCTAATGGCTGCCGCAGGGTGTAGTACTATCGATATCTTGATGATATTGGAGAAGCAAAAGCTGCAGATAGACGGTATAAAAGTTAAAGTTGATGGGGAACGTAATGATGATCACCCCAAGACATATAAGAATATTCATATGCACTATAGCTTGAAAGGGCTGGAGCTCAGTGAGGCTAAAGTCAAGAGAGCCATTGCCTTATCACTCGAAAAGTACTGCTCTGTTTCAATAATGCTAGGTGCTTCAGCCGATATCACCAGTTCATTTGACCTAGATTTAGTATAGGTCACTTATACATTGTATTAGTTTTTCCTGACTTCCTAGAAATTTTGTCGGGAAAATAGCTACAATTATTTCTGATCGGGAATCGGCGCAAAAACGTCAAATATAGAAAAGAGCACCTGCTGATGCATTCTGAAGGTATTCAATTAGATTTAGCTCAGTTTTTTTGTTTGAAATAGCGGCGAAAAACGCCTGCTAATATTAAATTTGTATACCTACCCTAAGCAACCCAATTGCTTGCCAGTCCTCGCTAGTTTCTAGCGAGTTACAGAGAACAATTATCGTAATAACCAACATCGTCTACTATGAAAAAAAACGTAAACGCCATTAAGAAAAGCCGTCTGATAAAAATGATGGCGAAAAAGGCAAACATCTCTGAGCGTAAAGCGGAGCTCGCCTATGCGTGTCTCTTGAAAGAAACGCCTGTATCTCGAACTGTTGGTGCATCAGTGAAAAAATTGAAGCAAGAAGTAGCTGTTCCAGTTGCTGGTAAAACCAAGATTGAAAAGGTAAATCTTACCAAGGAAAAATTGGTTAGACAAAATAACTGGAAAGAGAAAATCAAAGAAATCGAAGTGCTTAAAGAAGTGCCGATTGAAGTGTACAAGGAAATCGAAAACTTGGTTGAGGTAGAACTCGTTAAAGAAGTCGCTGTTCCGGTATACGAAACTGTAGAACGCATTGTAGAAGTTGAAGTTGTAAAAGAGGTACCAGTTGCTGTAAAGGAAATTGTTGAGCGCACGGTAGAAGTAGAGGTAATTAAGGAAGTGCCGGTTACGGTTGTAACTGAGGTAGAAAAGTTAGTAGAGGTTGAGGTCATAAAAGAAGTTCTGGTGCCAGTCTACCAGCAAGTTGAAAAAATTGTGGAGGTAGAAGTAATCAAAGAAATACCGATAGACGTTGTTAAAAAAGTCGAAGTAATCAAAGAGGTTAAAACCAGCAAAGAAGTTGCTGTACCTGTTTACAAAACGAGAGAACAATTAGTTGAAGTAGAAGTTGCACGTGAAGTGCCTGTTCCGGTCTACAAAACGGTTGAGAAACTTGTAGAGGTTGAAGTGGTACGAGAAAAAACAGTTCCGGTTGTAGAAAAACGCGAAGTGGCTAAGCCTGTTGAAGTAATCAAGCAAGTTGCTGTACCAATGCTTAAAGAGACTTTAGTTGAAGTGGAAGTCTTAAAAGAAGTTCCAGTTCAATCAATTAAGGAAGTGTACAACGTACATGAAGTTGAGGTAGAAAAGAAAGTAGAGGTCGTTAAGGTTAAGAAGGAAAAAGTAGAAGTAATTAAGGAAGTGAAAGTTCCTTATGAAGTGATCAAAGAGATAGAAGTCATCAAAGAAGTAGAAGTTGTAAAAGAAGTTCCGGTCGAAATAATCAAAGAAGTTGAGGTGGTTAAAAAGATTGATATGAAGTCTTTGAAAGCTATGATGGCCAAAATGGGGACTGTGCAGGTTTCCAAAACTGTAGTAGGAGAGACCCGTACCGCAGGAGAGAGCAAAATTGTAAGTCGAAAAGAGTTAAAAGCAGGATGGGAAAAAGCATCAGGCAAAGGTGCTCATGCCAAGACTTCAAGTAAGAGCAGAACAAGCAATGGAACTGCCGATGATCTTACCAAGATTGAAGGCATTGGGCCAAAAATCGCAGAATTATTGCGTAAAGATGGAATCAAGACTTTTGCCGCATTATCTAAAGCATCTACAAAAGATGTCAAGTCTATCCTCGATAAAGCGGGGCCACGTTACCAAATGCACGATCCAGGATCTTGGGCTAAGCAAGCTGGCCTGGCCTCGAAAGGCGAGTGGACAAAGCTTGAAAAGTTGCAGGACGAACTAGATGGCGGTAAGTAACCGCAAGAAATAATTTGGGCCTCGCTTCAATTGAAGCGGGGCTTTTTTTATGCAATGAGGATAGACTAGTAATCATTGATTAAATTCGCAGCACAAAAACAAACAATGTCAGCAAGAGATAAAATAAACAAAGACGACCAGTTCGATTTAATGGCTAGTGCGCAACCGGGTGAGGATTTTGCCTTGACCTTAAAAACAAGTAAGGGCGATATCAAGTTGAACATGTTCGCTTCTAAAGCGCCTAAGACAGTTGCCAACTTCGTAGGTCTGGCCAAATCAGGATATTACGACGGACTAACTTTTCACAGAGTCATTCCAGACTTTATGATTCAAGGCGGTTGCCCAGATGGAAAAGGCAGCGGTGGTCCTGGTTACAAGTTTGAAGACGAAATTCATCCCGAAGCGCGCCACGACAGCCCAGGTATTTTGTCTATGGCCAACGCCGGTCCGGGAACCAACGGCAGTCAGTTTTTTATTACCCATACTGAAACCGCATGGTTAGATGGCAAGCATACCGTCTTCGGTAAAGTTGTCGGCGATAGCGATCAAGATGTGGTCAACGCCATAGAAGGAGGCGATACGATTTTAGGAGTAGAGCTTTAAATTATTTGGGGCGTCCCTTCTCTCGCCGAAGGCGAGAAGGGTCGGGCTAGTAAATACTCCGCGTTCGCTCCGGTAATGTTCTTGCCTCAGCAACAGTTTGCCCTCTACCGCAAGCGGTAAGGCGCTCTGGCTTCCGCAAACATTACTGCTTCCTACGGTCGCATATGTACTATCCCTTAGCCGTTTGCAATTCGCAAAGACAAGAAATTATTAGATCAAATGTTTGTTCGCTTGTCTATGATTTGATACAAGATTTTCGCAAGAGTGCTATGCCAATGACAGGGGCCTTGACAAGTACTCGCCCTTTGGCTCGCCAATAACTTTTCCATTTTCATAAATCAAATTGCCTCTTAAAAAGGTGCTCTGAATTTGACCAGTCAGATCGAGCCCCTCAAAAGGTGTATAACCTTGAGTGCTTTCTGATTCTTCTGCGCGTACGGTGAATTTCTTGTTGGGATCTAAGAGGACTAAATCAGCATCGAATCCTAGCGCTATGTCTCCTTTGCTGCGAA
>CAZZIZ010000033.1:0-22200 GCA_964654535.1 uncultured Chitinophagales bacterium | reverse complement strand
CGCGTGAGGGATTGGAGTGATGCGACCGAAGGGGAGCAGTCTCTTTTGTTTTGGTAGCTAATGCTTACCGCTTGCGGTAGAAGCATTTGCTTTGCCAACACAAGAAAGAGACCGGAGCGAACGCGGAGTCACGGAAAAGCCCGACCCCAAATCTCTCTGTCCCTTGTTGGTCCCCTGACCAACAAGCTGGACTGAGAGATTTGGGGGCACGCCCAAAAAATTATTAAAATCTGAAACCCTAACGCTTAGGCACCGAAGTAGGCCCTGCAATTATTTTGAACTCAGTACGTCTATTAAATCGATGCTCATCGTCCGTACACTCCACACCATTCACGCATTGGTTAATGATTTGCGACTCGCCGTAACCAACGGACTGAATACGCGACGGGCTTATGCCTCGATCGGTGAGCCATCGGGTTGCGGAGTTTGCGCGACGCTGTGACAGTTCACGGTTGTATTCATCGTTGCCCTGGGCATCGGTATGCGAGCTCAGCTCGATAACCATATCAGGATAGCGCTGCATTAACTCGAGTAAGTTTTGCAAATCGATTTCGGCGTCCTCCAAAATTTTGTCATCGTCGAAATCGTAGAGTATGTTTTCTAAACGTATGGGTTCGTTGAGTAGAATGACTTCTGGCTCTGGTTCAGGCGTTGGCTCTGGTTCGGGCTCTGGCTCAATAACGGGTTCTTCTTTTGGCGGAATCCGTTCCAGACGAACGTTTTTCTCTATCGTCGTACTCTTTTCTATGTCATTGGTATCAAAGCGCACGCTATCGGATTTGAAGCCCTTTTTCGAAACGATGTACACGTAGTCTTCGTCAACATCTAGTTGTTCTTTGAATGGGAACTCTTCGTCTTCTTTATCGAGTACAGATTCTTTGCTCGCTATTTTTTCCAATCGCACACTGTCAAGTGCTTCCTCGTTTTCTAGATTCAGAATAAAGTCTATGATAATTGGCTCAGGCACTGCATTTGGATCGGGCGCGGGTTCAGGACGCTTGTAACAGTATTTGACACCTAGCTCGAGCGCTGAAACGGGGCCACTCGCCCGTATAAGTCCCGAGGTGTTGACTTCGTAGTTCAAAGCAAACTCATACGTTTTATAATCTGCGCCAAAGAGCAGTTGCGCAGCGTCTAGCACGCGCCATCCGAATCCTCCGCGAATACGCCAGTCGGATTTCTTCTTGGCTTTGTATTGCCAGATACTTTGTAATACGACCTCGGCTGAACGCGAAGAGTATTGTACCCAAGCTCTAGGTAGATAATCGGTTTTGCGGTTGAGTCGGGTTTTGTATTTCAAGAAAGCGCTATAGCGTAAATCGTATTTTGGGATTTCTAAATCTTCGCTTTCTAGTTGGTTCAGGTGAAATACTGCTAAGCCGTATTGTATGGTTTTGTACTTGCCATACTTGGAGCGCATAGCCACACCCAGGTTGAAGTCGATATAATTGTTCGCTTGATTCTGAACATCACTTAGTTCCGAAAACATCTGGCCCTGCAGTTCTTCTTCGAAAGTAAAAGCATCGAAGTCCGAAAAGCTGCGTCCATTATAAGCTAGCTGCGCACCTAAAGAAAGAATGTGTTCTTTGCGTCGCTTCTTAAGCAGTACGCGGTGATAGGCTCCACTCACTAAAATTTGATTGAATTGTAAGCGTCCTGTTCCGCTATTGTCGTTAAGTAAATGTAAACCCCAGCTGAGTTCATCTTCTTTGCGCAGTTTCTTTTGCAGTTTGCCATCTACAAATGCGGTTGTGGTTCTGAAATTATCGGGACTTACTGTAAATGCTTGCTGGCGATAAAGCGCTCCAAATTGATAATCGCAATCGGTGCAACCAACCATCGCAGGATTCATTAGCGAGGGCACAAAGTCGAATGTGCCAAAATGAACGTCCTGGCTGCTGAGTGGAAGACAGCAGAGTAGGGCGATGAACGCAGCGACGATATGTTGAATTATTCTGCTCATCGTAGTACAGTTATGTCGCCTTTGAAAAATTGCTCATCTCCGTTGCCGCAATCATAGATTATCATGTACATATACACACCTGCGGGCGCGGGCTCGTTTCGGAAGCTTCCATCCCAGCCCATATTGTTGTTTTCGTCAAATACTTTTTCGCCCCAGCGGTTAAAGACTCTTATGTCTACCAGATCGGATTCTGGCGGTAGGTTGGCTACTCGAAAACGATCGTTCCTTCCATTGCCATTGTCGGTAATGGCGTCGGGTATTCTGAGTTCATTGATTAAGCAGACCTCGCCTACCGTTATGGTAATGTCGGCTTCTTTGCTGCATCCATTTTCGTCGAAGGCTTCCACTGTAAACGTTGTTGTTTCGTTTACCGTCGCGATAGGGTTAGGACAATCATCGCAAGTCAGTAAATCGGAAGGTGTCCAACTATACTCGACAAAGTTTCCTACGGCATTGAGGTTAACATCTTGGGCTTCAAATACATCTGTGGCGCTACTCATTAGTGATAGAGGAAAATCGCTTAAGCTGATAGTAGCGCAATGCGTACTATCGCAACCAAAGACGGTCTGTAAATCCAAACAGAACTCTCCCGGTTCTGAAATGACTTGGCCGCCAAAGCTTACCGTGCTGCCTTCGCAAAGTCCAATGAATTCGCTGGTTTGTATATCGTTTTGAACGTCTAGGGTTACGCAAGTATTTAGCGGGCAGCCATTGGGCAAGATGGATGATTCGCAGTAAACTCCGCTGGTGGTTTGCGTTTCTCCAAAGATTTCTATGCTTTCTCCTGCGCAAATTCCGGTATTGGTATTCTCGATAATGATCTCGGTGCTAAACACGGTAGCTACGTTTATTACCGTTTCGCAACCAAAAGTACTTTGCACTTGAACCGTAAAGTTCGTTGTCTCCGTTGCTTCGAAACTCACCGAAGAGCAATTGGCATCTTGGCAAGTTATGATGTCCATTGGCAGCCAGGTATAAGCAAACTGATCGTCAAGCTCTATCAAAATAGTTTGTGGTTCGCAAAAGATAATTGGTTCAGGGTCGACTATACCCAGCTCATCGGAGAAGTTTATGTTGACCTCGTCTACGGCTTCGCACTGTCCGTTGGAAACCGTGAGTTGAAAAGAAGTTACCGATTCCGACGTTACCGTAGGGTTGGGTATCTGCGGATTGTTTACTGCAAAAGCTGGCGACCAGAAGTAGTCTAAATTTGGATCAAAATCTTGTGCAAACAACTGAACGGTCTGTCCAAAGCAAGCTTCGATATCTGGCCCAGCGTCGGCGATAGGTACGTCGAGCACTTCTACGGTTACCGTTTCCTGACCCATACAACCGAAGGCATCAATAATGGAAACATTGTAAGTAGAAGTTTGGTTAGGAGAAACCTCCAAAATTTGACCCTCAAAATTTCCAATCCCTGGACCATTCCAGATATAGCTCACACCTTCGGTGGCAATAAGACTCGCCGTTTGGTTGGCGCATATAACATCGTCGAAAGAAAATATGGTTGGCACCGGATTGGTGATAATGGTGTAAGTGTACTCTTCGTTACAGGCTGTGTTTGGATTTTCGTGATGCAAGACGACCGTTTCGATAATCGGTGAAATGCCCTCGTTCAACACTTCATACGTTGGGTTCGGACAATCAAAGCAAGACAAGTCTGCTTCGGTCGACCAGAAGAAGTTATCGCTGATACCGTCGGGCAGCTCTAGCGTAACCGACTCGTCCGCGCAAAGTCCTATGTCGATGAAGTTGGGGAAATTTATTGGCAGTAGGATAGGGCTTTCGTCAGGGGCACAAAGACAATTGTCTGGAGCAGTCCCCACAATGAGCGAACATAAGTCCAGCTCAGTGATGTCAATATTGTCGATGGTAAAAGAACTTGGCGAGCCAGAAAGCACATTATTGGTGAAAAGATCAGTCGCTATTAACTCGTCACCAGTATCGATGATGCCATTGTTGTTACTGTCCACAAACAGATCTACGTTTATGGTACCGAAGCTATCTGCTCCTTGGTTGGTCCATTCCACCACGACGCTCGCTTCTTCGTCGTTACTGGCGAGAATTTCTACGCTATTGAAAACGAAATAAGGCTTGTCAATGTTTAAGCTCAGAAAACCGGTTCCCGTAGTTACTAGAAACCCACAGCTCATACCAGTACTTGCGCAGATGGCTTCCATCGAACTGACGGTG
This sequence comes from uncultured Chitinophagales bacterium, assembly GCA_964654535.1. Lineage (GTDB taxonomy): Bacteria > Bacteroidota > Bacteroidia > Chitinophagales > UBA2359 > CAZZIZ01. The sequence goes on along the minus strand of CAZZIZ010000033.1, from coordinate 18,044 downwards.
TAAAATGGAATATTAAACTGGCCGCAGTTTAGATTGGTCAATCCTTCAACTTCAAACTCTAAATCGAACTCATTTTCGCCCGCTGTTAAGTCCCAAGTCCAATTCGTACCATTAATGGTAGGTTCACAATCGCTGAGACTACCTGAGCAAGTACCCGCAACATAAGAAAGCCCTACTGGCAATTGCACGCTAATTTGATCTTCTTCAACATAGACCTCGCTGGAGCTAGAGGAAAGATTAATAACCGTGTTGTCTTCACAGCTATCGATTTCTGTAGCCGAAACGCTAACGGAATTACTATTACCTGAACCTGCGCCATTTATAAAAACCTGCGGACCGACCTCCGAAATTATGTTGGTAGGATTCCCGCATACTTGTTCCGCGGAAGTAGTATAAATTACAAATGCTCCCGACTGCATATCGCAGCCGGTTTCGATTTGATAACCCAATTGAAACGAATTGTCGGGCAAAGAGTTCACACCATCTAGCCCATTGTCGAACAAGTCGTCTTCTATGGTGAATTGAAATAGCGCTTCCCCTAAGTCTACTGGATCGGCAATTGATATTACGTTTCCGCTGTCGGGTGGAAAAGTTATTTGAGCGCTGTTGTCAACTACTGTAGCGCCGATAGGCAATTGTGCATCTACCATTAAGGTATAGACCGAACCCGTTCCGACGTTGTTAATTTCTATTTCGGTTAGCGGCGTTTCCTCGCACAAAGGTGCTACCAAGGGATCTTCCGGCGCATCCGAATCGAGTAGGCCAGGAGCTGAAAATGCAGAACAAGTAATCGTCTCACTAAAGCAAGTTGTTGCCAGTGAGTTGGTATGCGGTTCGCAATCCCATCCATACGTAAAGAACAGTTCTTCGACGTTGCAAGAAAGATTGGTAGCACTAAGTCCTAGAGTTAAAGTATCGCAGGTGACCATAGTTCCCAGCTGAAACACATCGCCTAAAAGTTCTATAGGGTCTCCAGTATCGACATCTACCAGTTCGAAATCTTCTATTAATCCGTTAGGGCTGGCTACACTGAAAAAAGTATTCGGAGAAATATGGTCGGTATCGTCACAGCCCGAGAAGTTCTTGTTTACCAGTTCTATTTGCCAGAAAAGCTGATCATCGAATGAACTTATACCACAATTGCTCGCATTAAAAAGCAACTCGGGCGCAGCGCTACGTACTACCGCCGTAGTTTGAAATTCTGTTGGATCGATAAAGGGCTCAAGGCTCGGCGCAAAAAACAAGTCGAAGACGTGCTCATAGTTTTCGGTAAAAGGAGCTTTGCATTCGGTCCCGATGTATTCATTGCTCAAGTTATACTGCGCCCACTCAAAGGCCGGTGGCAGCGGAAGCTGCTCAAAGGGAACGCTGGATAAATCCATTGTATCAACCGGAGCAAGCGTACCAGAAATTTGTGAACCACTGTTAAAAATGGTCACGTCAGAAGAGATCAAAGCACCGCCTTCATAAACAGGTTCGCCGTTAAAAACCACTCGATACAAGTTCCTGTGTTCAAATGGGAAGAACTGTTCGCCGCCATCCAATTGGTGCGTCCTGAAAACAAATTGACGTTGAGATTCTGCAGTACCTTCTTCACAAATTGGTAGCGTAAGTCTTGAAATCCGAGTTTCGTGTTCGAATGCTGAAATTTGAATTACACTTGGTGGAATGCAAGCGCAATCCAAATAATCTGTTTCATCATTGAAGCTAGTCTCACTCATTATGACTCTTGGTTGATGAATTAGCGTGCTAAGTGGTATGTTTCCTTCGCCATTACCAACATTGTAGCCTACCCGCTCAGTCACTTCAAAAAAGATTGAGTCGCCATCCTCGTAGACATAATCAGCTGGTAAGAAAAAGCCTTCGTCTCTCAAGTAATCGGGGCTTATCTCAAAAAAGAGTTCGTTAGCCACCGCGAAGCCTGCTAGTTCTTCCAAGTCATTAGCAATATGCGTAAATCCAGTACTTGCGTCAAAAATTCTCAGTTGGTTACCCAACACTTGCAAACCATTGATTTTGTTTATGAAACTCCCAGTCTCCGCGACCAGACTTTCCTCTTTCACATATTCTATCGAGGCTCCACGTTGAATTTGGATGAAGCCAAAATCGACATCGGCATTTGGATCATCCACAATAACAGAGGCAGCTAGGGTCGTCAATATGGTATCACCACTAAGCGCACGATCTTGCCGGGCAAGTGATAAATCTAAGTCGCCAGTAGCATCGGGAAAACTGTCATTGTCATTGTCAGCTTCGCCCAGATTTGTACGCATAGTCTCGAACGAATTAATTACGCTGTATGCAGGCACTATTTCATCGCAGCTTTCTGGGTCGCACATCGGAGCTATGCTTATACTTTGCGCGGTGCAAGGTCGACAGTCGTCAGGACAAGTCTGGTTTTGAACCAAGGCGGCTCTAATCGATATGTCAAAATCATCGGGCCCTGAGAAATTGCATACATCCTGGCAGCTAGTTATAAAGTTCGTAGGACAAAAAGGAATACCACATTCGTTACCACAAGTAAAACTAAAATCTAGATTGATTGAAGAATCGCCAACCGCCATTGGCAGCATATAGCTGAAATCTATTATCGTAATGTCATCCGTAACTTCGGTGCTTAAGTTGTCTGGCATTAAACCCCCAATTTCAAAATCGGACGCGTCCAGAGTGATTGCGCAAGGGTATACAATCGTCACTTCCATCAATCCATCAAAAGTGTACAGGCTGTCGCCTGTAAAGAAAACCTCAGAACTGGCGGCGCTTGTGCCATCCTCAAAAGTATCCTCAGTTACAATAAAACTTCCCAAAGGATTGAATATTTCCGATGTAGCCGTAAATGTACTTTCCGCAGTATGAAAACTGTCGTCAGGGTTAGCGCAGTCTTTTTCATAAGCGATGATATAATCCCATTCTCCAAAGGCAGTTAAATTATTGCCACATGCATTTGATACATCGCAGTAATTGTTCCACCACAGCAGTTCGAAAGTTTTGCCCTTATCCAAAAATGGAATGTCTAGCGCAAATGACCTGAAGTTTGTCTCGCCTGTACACGGAATGGTCGCCGTAGTATCAGAAAACATTGGTTCCAGTTCTATGGTGTCTTCTTCGGATATTAAAAGTGCGGGGCTATTGGTAAAGGTAAACAAGGAGTCGTTACTCAAAAGTTCAACGTGAACGTTTGAAGCAGAGCTAAAGGCACTCGTGTTATCTATAGTCATTCCGAACTGATAGTTTTCATCCAAACATCTACAAGCAGGGACCGTGGGATTGGGTGTAATGTCTAGCACTGGCCCCTCTTCAGGATTCAGCAAAGTTTCGACCACCGCTATTTGCTCAGGTACGGGATTAGTACATTGCATATCGTCACAAAACCAGCGAGTGGATAACAAAGAAATATTGTTCAAGGAATCGCTATTGCAATTCTTAATGGTGATGGTTTCTTCAAGTACGATTTGTTCATTGAACTCAAAGAGCCCATCCATATCACCGACCTCCATAAAATCTTGCGGCCCAAAACCTAGTACCAATGAATCAACGCTGCTAGTAATTATACTCCCGTCGTCGGAAGTAATGTCCAAGGATGTTGGATGTAAATCAAGAAACTCAAAATAGTCAACTGGACCACGACGCGAGTTTGTAATTGTCAAAGTCCGAGTAAATGTCTCGCAACTCGAACCCTGTAACAATGCATTGTCTAGAGCCTGAACAATTATTAATGGCAGTTCTATATCGTAGGGGTCAGTGATTACGCTATTCTCGCTACCATCTACTTCAGCGCTTATCTCGTGAAGGTTTATTTCAGCCATATCTGCGCATTCTTGAAAAGAGCAATCCGCGTGTAAGGTCAGTTCTATTATAACACTAGCACCTGCGTCAAGGTCTTCAACTTTAAACGAAGGAAAGCTCAGGTCATCTATATCATCTTCCACGGCATTAACCACAGATCCTGCCAAGTAAAACACACCACAAGGATTCGTTACTGAAACCGTAACATCGGCTTGGCTGCCTGAACCATTACCAACTTCTATGAGCAGGACATCGTCGTCGCATTGCGAAAGATTTTCTGGCAAAGTGTATTCAATACTTTGCGCGTGACCAATTACAAAGCCGAGACAAGTGAGCAGCAGCAGTTTGATAATCCCGTGAGCGAAGCAACTCAGCGCATAAACTTTCCCCTTTTCAGAACCCATTTGCATTGTCGAAATCATAGAAAGCTTTGGTGTAATTTATTTATGTTTCTAATATAACTAATGAAGTGTAAAGAACAAGTGCTGAAGAAGAATACATTTAAATTTTGGATGGGCGTGCCCCACTCACATCTGCGGCAATCTCGCAAGTTGCTTCTGCCGCAAAGCGGCAAGCAACATTGCTACACTGCCGCAAGTTCGGGGTCGGGCTGTCGGCAGTCGCTCTGTTCTGCCTCTGGCAAAATATTCATCTAGCTCCAAGGAGCTAAGAACATTTCTTGCCTTCAGCAACAGGAGCTTCAACAATGCCTCTATCCCTCACGCAAAAAATGAATAAATCTTTGAATAGTCAGAGCTACTGAGTCTTCGCGAGTTTGCGACTACCAATTAGTTCGCCGTCACGCTCTACACGTAACACGTACATTCCTGGTAAAAGCTCCGATCCAAAAGTTAGACTAGATGGGTTGTCGCGCACTAGAGTTTCGACAAGACGTGATTGCAAATCATAAACCTTCAAAACAAATCGGCCACCTTGATTTGTAAAATCAATATTGAAATTGTCCGAACTTGGATTCGGATAAATGTTTACCTGATTTTCTAATCCGTCTGGAGCAAAGAGAGGCGGACCTTCTCTGATTTCAAATCGATCTATGGAAGCGTCCAAATAGAAATAGTCTGTGGATTCATTGTGCACCGTGAAAAGTACCTGCATGTTGTCTGTAGGAGTTACAAAATCACTGAGCATAATTTCATTGTGTTCCCAAGTAGTAAAAAATTGAGTCGCTGTATCTGGGAAACTCATAAGGAAAGTCCTTGTTTCTCCGTCGGTAATTTCAATATCGAAACTGCCTCTACTAGGAACCCAGTCTATATTCGTGGCAAATAGATAAGCGTCGAAGGCAAGTATAGGATTCTCGATAGTGCTTAAATCCATTGGAGGAGAAATCAAAGTAGTACTGTCATTAACAATGCCATTGGTTCCGTCGAAATTCGCGCCAGTAGTATAGAAACCAATTCCAAAATCATCGGGACTATCGTTGTTGGGCCAGAAATGCCCAGAACCAGATTCAACATTCACGAATTCCCAATCTCCGTCAGTCGTTAACTCATCGAAAAAAGTTTGAGTAGTCCAAATTGATTCCGCTTCTTCATTACTCGCATAAAAGAACACATCAAAAAATCCTGGTTCGAGCTCAACAATTATTGGTTCGGTATCGACTATCTCCAGTTCCATTTGTATGCTGCGATAGCCCCATCGAGAGGATGAGAGTGTATAAGTCTCTTCTAATCTTAGTTCACTAAACTCGACTTGGCCTTCCGCATCTGAGAATCCAGTGTCTTCAAAGAATCCCAAAGGCGGTAAGCTAGATCCAGTTAAGTGTTGTAATTGGCTGTAAACACCATCAATGGTTTCGCCAGTATTTGCATCTTGGAATATTATAGTTGGAATCGAAAGCGGCTTAGGTGTTAACTCCACATCAATCGTTTCAACTAATTCTTTAGTAAGCGTTATGCCTTCTATGGTTTCGGGGAAATAACCAAAGCGCTCAAATGTAATATCAAACTCAGCGCTTGTTCCGTCGAAAGTAGTCCCGGTTTTATAAAGCCCAAAGTTGTTGGATTGTACTTGGCTGTTTGTGGCTTGCACAGTTACCTCTACGAATTGTAAACTTGCATCTGTTTCTTCATCGCTCACTATTCCTTGAATGTACGCAGCTCGCTGATACCCAGGTCCAGTTACAATAAGTCCTTCCTGACGGTCAGAGGCTAAAATATTACCCGAAGGTAAAAATGGATACACGCCCCAACATCCTGCAAATCCAGGAGCATCCGAAGGTGAGGTGTCATAAAATGCGGTCTCGACTAGTATCTCAGGATTATGTGCATCGACAATGCGCACGCCATCGGTGTAGTAGGATATGACTATCCAGTCATTTAAGACGTGGGCGTTATGTGGAATCTTACCTGATCCTAAATCACTCCTATACAAATGCTCCTCGCGTATATCTGACAAGTCCGATATGTTATATGAGGCCACTGTTCCGTTAGATCGTTCATCTGTTGTAAACAGAAAGTTTCCATTATCCGAAAGCCAGGCATTATGTGTGAATTCATTTGGTGTGGTCCTATTCGCCATAAAAACAATGTTCTCTTTGTCGCTCACATCCCAAATACTAAATGTGCCTTCATTGATATCACTGCTGTACAAAATGTTGTCACGGACGAAGATGTCGTGAAAATACTTTTCATTAATACTTCCCGCAACGGGTGGCTCCCAGGGATCAAGGGTCAGATCTAAAATCAAAGCGCCTTTCTCTGCAGAAGCTAAGCTGTCTCCGACATTATTGTATCCGCAAACGTAGGCAAAGCCAAATTCATCAATCCAAATATTGTGCGCGGTGCTTAACTCGTCGTTAAGGGTTGTGTAGTTATAGCTAATGCTATCGGGCAGCATAGATAAATCTGCAACTAACAGACCTGCTTCTGCTTCGGTAACCGTGTAGGCAAAGTTTCCGTAGGTTTTAATATCTCTCCAAGTAGATTGAGGCCCTTCGATAAAAAACAGTGAATCAGGGTTAACAGGGTCAGTTACATCAATAATACTCAAGCCCGTAGTTAATCCCACTAAGGCGTACTCGGAACCAGTTGTTTCATCGGCATAACCCCAGATATCGTTGAGGATAACATCTTCCGGATACGAAGTCTGGCTAAGAAACTCAAGCTCAACTTGCGCGAAGACATTCAGGCTTAAACAGCAAGCAAGGAAAAGTGAAAAATATCTCATCTGGAAAATGCTTTTAAATTACCGCGCTAGCTGAAAGTTCAAATTATCAAACTCAATTAGATAGAGAAACTTATTCTCGATATAATCTGGTCTGTTTATATCCCTAGCGTCATTTTTGTTAAATCCTGGACCAAATTCGTACTCGGAAAACACCGATTTGGGATTCATCTCGTTCCAATGCTCATTAAAGTGCTGGCCGTGTTCGTTTAGCATTTGTGCTAAGTAGATGACTACATCGAAACCACGAGAAGCAATATCACTTGGAAGAGTATGAAACTGCGCTCTATATTTTCGCGTGAAAGCATTTTGCGCAGAATCGACGGGGTTCTTAAAGAAGGCTGAAGTGTAATGAAAATTTACTTTATCCAACTGGTCGTAATCGAGGGAGTTAAACTTCGGCCAATTGGGCATTCCATATACGGTAAAGTTGAAAGTATCCGAGATGGCGGTCAAGTGTCCCATAATTTTATTGGCGAACTGTTCGTCTAAGGAGGTAACCACTACAGGATTAGTTAGAATTTCCGCATCGAACTGACTGAGCAGAAACGCTTCTTCCTCCTCACCCGTTTCTGGATCTTTCTCTGGTTCGTCCCAAACTGGACTGTAAATTAAATGCTTGAGATCGAGCTTAGCTTGATCTGAGTACCAAGTTTCATTGAGTGCTAGAAAACTCTTGGCAAGACGCATGTCTTTTTCGGAGTAACCACTTATAAGTGTAACTGGCGTATTGCGGTATCTACTTAGCATACTTTCGTAGATTTTATCCAAGTGACTCGGTACGCCAGGATTCATTGCTATATAGTTGGGGTTTTTGGAAATGTTCGTCGAAGCTGGGGCCAATGGAGAAACAACAAAAACATCATTTTCTAATGCAAAGTCGGCAACTGCCTTTAAGTGTTTGTTGTAAATAGGGCCCAGAATAATATCGGGTTTATCGTGTTCAAGTTTTTGAACAATGGACTCAATCTGCGTTTTATTATTTCTGGTATCGTAGGTTTCTACATCAAAGTAAATGCCTTGTTGATCAAGTTCGTTTAAGGCTACTTTAACACCGCTATAAAACTCTACTGCGGTTTTTGATTTTGGCGCAATAGAATCTGTCAAGATATCTAGCCTGTTGTAGCCAACATTAAATGGAAGAAGGACTGCTAATTTATAGTAGCGCTTTAATTCCTCTTGCTCGACTTCTTCAGCGATTTCAGCATCATTGGGTTTTACTTCCTCTTCAACGACAGTTTCAGGTACCTCTTCTACTTCTTTTACTTCGCTAAAGTCTGGAACTGTGGTAGGGTAATTCTTTTTACCGCAGGCCGAAAAGCCAACCAGAAGGACTAGAAAGAAAAAAACGATGGAAATTTTATTCCCATTCGATAGTTGCCGGTGGCTTGGTACTGATATCATAAACAACTCGGTTAATTCCTTTGACCTGATTTATAATTTTATTGGAAACCTCGGCCAAGAATTCATATGGTAAGTTACTCCATTCTGCGGTCATTCCATCGGTAGAATTGACTGCCCGTAAGGCTACGACTTGTTCATAGGTCCTTTCGTCTCCCATAACTCCAACTGACTGAATGGGTAGTAATATTGTGCCCGCCTGCCACACTTTGTCGTACAATCCGTGTTCTTTTAGCGCGTCTATGTAGATACGGTCTGCATTTTGTAACATTTTAACTTTGTCCGGTGTGATATCCCCAATGATTCTAATGGCCAGACCCGGCCCAGGAAAGGGGTGCCTTTGCACCAGATGGTCTGGTAAACCCATAGCCGAACCTGCATTGCGCACCTCATCCTTGAACAATTTACGCAGTGGTTCTAAGACTTTTAAATCCATCTTTTCGGGTAGGCCTCCGACATTGTGATGGCTTTTAATTACAGCACTTGGACCATGTACCGAAACAGATTCTATTACGTCGGGGTAAATGGTTCCTTGCCCTAACCATTTGACACCTTCTATCTTTTTAGCTTCTCTTTCGAATACTTCTAAGAAGACACGCCCTATGGTTTTCCTTTTTGTTTCTGGATCGGAGATGCCAGCCAAGGCGCTCAAGAATTCATCTCTAGCATCGATTCCAAAAATGTTAAGCCCTTGTCCTTCGTAAGAGGTGAGCACTTCTTCAAATTCGTTTTTTCGAAGCAAGCCGTTGTCTATGAAAAAGCAAAAAAGTCTTTCGCCAATGGCTTTATGGATTAATGTAGCCGCAACACTTGAATCGACGCCGCCAGATAATCCCATTAAGACCTTGTCGTCTCCAACTATAGTTTTGATTTCGCTTACCGTACTTTCAACGAAAGCGTCTGGCGTCCAATCGTTGGCGCACTGGCAGATATCGATGACAAAATTCTCGAGCATTTTTTTACCCTGAAGAGAGTGGTAGACTTCTGGATGAAATTGAATTCCATAAACTGGATTCGTGTAACCGTTTAGTTCAAAGGCAGCGTGTGGGATAGATTCAGTTTTGGCAAGAAGAGTAGCATTATCAGGAAGTTGCGTAATGGTATCTCCGTGAGACATCCAAACCTGACTGCCTTCGTCTACAGATTTGAAGAGTCGGCTATCTGTAATGACGTTGCAGAGAGCTGCTTTACCGTATTCTCTGTGATTGGACTTTTCAACGCGACCACCGAATGTATCGGCCATTAGTTGAGCACCGTAACAGATTCCCAAAACGGGGAATCGATTGAGGTATTTGTCAAGTGCGATTCTAGGTGCCTTTTCTCCACTAACCGAAAATGGACTTCCAGAAAGAACAATGCCTTTGATATCATCATCGGGATCTTTGAGAGAATTATAGGCGGTTATATCGCAGTAAACGCCTAGCTCACGAATTTTTCTAGCGATCAGCTGGGTGTATTGTGACCCAAAGTCGATGATGCTGATTTTTTCCATGGGACAAAGGTACGGACTAAGAAAGGAAACAGAAGAGCTTATCCTGTTGATGACTGACTTGTTATTCTCGTGCTTTTTACTCTGTTTGTTGCGCTAGAACTTTGCGTGAGGGATAGAGGGGAAGACCAATGAAGAAACCTGGTGTCAGATGAATATTTTGAGGAAAAATTTTCTAGCGCAAGTCGAAAAGTGGAGTCCTAGCCAGAGCTAGGACGAGCATTTTCAACGCAGCGATAGGACATTTTTCCTCAAAATATTCTTGACAACGGGTTGCTTTGTTGGTCTATGTTTGAGCTCATGTTGCTGACAAACGCCGAGCCCTCAGCACCTAAGTGCTGGATGGGCGATGCGTGTAGTCTGCAGAACATAGCGAGCCCCGAAAGCCCGACCCCAAATCTCCTTGTCCCTTGTTGGTCCCCTGACCAACAAGTTGGACAAGGAGATTTGGGGGCACGCCCAAAATTTTTCCACTGAGCTAATTCTGTTATTTTTGAATCTATGAGCGAGGATCTGTTGCTACGTTTTGCTGATTTTGATTCCTATGAGTATGAGGAGATGGTACTCTTGCGTCATCGCATCTTGCGTGAACCATTGGGGCTTCATTTTACTGAGGAGCAGTTGGATGCCGAGCACGATTCTATGCACCTCGGCGCTTACTACGGCGATGAGCTGGTGGCTTGTTTAATTCTGAAAGGGCAGGAAGATGGTCGTCTGAAAATGCGACAGGTTTGCGTTTCGGAAACACATCAGCGAGAAGGCATCGGTAAAAAGATGTGTCACTTTTCTGAGGAATACGCAAAAGGGGAGGGGTACAATGTGCTCTATTGTCACGCGAGAGCAGTTGCTGCACCCTTTTACAAAAAGTTGGGTTATGAAACTGTTGGTGATGCTTTCGATGAAGTTGGACTAGAGCATTACAAAATGGAGTTGGTACTCTAACTATTGCCTTTCGTAATAGGTTTGAATAATCTCCGCAGCAGGTTTGTTTTGTGGCGTGTAGTCTTTGTCGTTGGTTCCTCCGGCCGTTGGATGGTCGTGATACCACTTCCATAAAAAGCCTCCTCCAAACCATTCCTCATCCCAAAGGGTTTCGAAAAAAGCTTGGTAGGAATTATACTGAGCCAGCATATTCACGGGCAGTGATCCTTTATTGCTCTCGTTTTCCCAATTGTGCCAAGCGGTATAGTCTAAGCTCATATATCCAAACTCGGTAAATGTGATTGATCTGTTTTGCTCTTGACAAAACGCTTTTAGATCATTCTTGATTGGCATCCAGGCTTCTTTTAAGTTGGGTACTGATGGTGTTTTGGCCTCGACGAGCGGGAAGTAAGCATCGATACCTATAAAGTCGAGGTCATCCCAAAAAGTGATGAAGCGGTAGTTGTCCCAATTGGCTGCGTAGGTAAGTTTGCCTGAAAAAATATTGCGTACTTCTGCAATCAGTCCTCTCCAATATTCTGGTCTCTGGACGGCAATTTTTTTGTACTCCGTACCAACGCAAAATATTTCAGCGCCTTGTTCTTCGGCAATTTGCGCAAAGTTCAAGATGTAGGCGGTATAATTTTCTTCCCACTGCAAATACTCTTCTTCCGTCTGTAGTTCATAGTTACCAATCCAATCTCCGGAAATCCAAATGTGTGGCTTGACCATTATTTTGAGATCGTGCTCTTGCGCGTATTCACATAGCGTAGTTGCTCCTTCCGATTTCTCACCCCACCATTGCCATTGTGAATCGAAGGTTACGTTTGGCGAACCAATCGGAGAAAAACCGTAGGGTATGACTGATATCCAATCAGTTTCCATATCAGTTATAAAGTTGAAGTCGGAGGAAGGAAATTGGTTTGGTGGTGAAGTGAAACTAATACCATCGCATTTAAAGGGAGCTACTGCACTTGGCGCGTTTGGATCTACTTCTCCTGCTGACTCCAGGTTTTGATTTGCTGAAGCTGTTATCATAGGATCACTATCGCAAGAACAGAACAGAAAACAAAAAATGATAAGTATCAACTTAGGGGATGTCATTTATTTTAAAAGTGTTACTTGACCGCGAATGGTTGCAACGTCAGAACCTACGCCTCTGAAAGTTACAATATAGGTATATACTCCAATGTCTTGTGGGTTACCATTAAAGTTTCCGTCCCAACCTTCATTGATATCTCCACTGTTTTCGTAGACCACATTGCCCCAGCGATTGAAAATACGCCAGTCCAATATTTCGTCTACTTGGTTAGTTTCGAGCAGCAGAACGTCGTTGGCTGAATCGCCGTTAGGGCTAAAGGCCGTTGGCAGGGCTGCGGTGGCCCTAGTGCTGGTGATTACAGTTAACTCAAAGCTTCCAGTACAGCCTAAATCGTCTAGGACGTCTATGTTATACGTGATGGATGGTATTCCGGACGCAACAGTGACAGTGTTGGTGGCGCCTGTGTTGCTGCTTAAAAATTGCGTAGGAGTCCAGGTGTAAACCGCATTGGGTCCACCACCTGCGAGCTCTATTACTTGAGGTTCGTTCACAAAGACGAAGACCTCGTCTGGGCCAGTAATTTCTAAATCCGTCAAAATGCTCACCTCAATATTATCAGATGCAGAACATCCAGAAGCATCGGTTACGGTAAGTTCGTAAGTAAAGAATTCTGTTGAGCTAGAAGTGTTTTCTAAAGTAAGCGTAGGTTGGGCAATGTTTGGATCGTCCAGTCCTGTAGCAGGATCCCAACTATAAGTAAAGTCGGGAGAACTTGGTGGACCAATTTGCTCATTTACTACTAGGCATCTAATTACATCATCTCCGGCGGAAAAACTACCAGCAGATAGAGATTGAATTTCGACGCTTACGGTATTACCGCAAAATGCCGGATTGGCGGAACCAATTAAAACATCGTAAGTGGCAGAGCCATTACCGGTATAAGTAGGCTGCGCGCTGTTCGGATTATCCAATCCTGTTGCCGGCATCCAAGTAAACAAGAAATCTGGATCAGCAGCAAACCTATCCAATAGAAATCCACCGCTTGCGTCGTCGCAGATAGTATAAACCTCATCGCTATAAGGTGGGTCGCTTCCAAATTCTACAGTTACAGTTACTATTTCGGTACAACCGTTTAGAGAAACTGCGCATTCAAACACCGTGGGACCAGTTGGCGAGCCTATGGTCGAACTTAAGTTAGGGTCGTCGACTATAGCGGCTGGTGACCACTCATATGAGACTGTCCCTGAAGAAAGTAAGGGTATTACTTGAAGAGGAATGTTAAGTGGGAGGTCGTCAGCGCAAGCATCAAAGCTATCAAAAAAGACCTGCGCATTAATCTCCTCGTAAATGAAAAGGGTATCTCTTACGTTTGTTATGCTACTACAAAAGTCTGAGCCAACAATGGAAAAAATAATCATTTCTGTTCCCTCGGGAATTCCGTCTTCCAGTACTTCGAACACTAAGGTTTGCTCCGTATCTCCCGGTTCAAAAAGAATAGAACCAGTTGCGCCGGTTATGTCGGTTCCATTTATGGTGACGAGGTAATCATCTGCAGGTGTTGCCACATTTGGATCGCCAAGACCTTCCATTTCAAAAAACAGGTTGACGTCTACAGTAGTATCAAATTCGTAAGTGACAATTATTCTGCCATCAACGCATCCTTCCAAACCCACTAAATTGTCCCCAATAACGTGATCTGAGTCGGTCTCTAAAGCAATGGCCGGAGACTCAAGTGAATTGGCGCCTAGAAAAATAGCACTGTCCCAAAATTCGTCGGATCCATCGGCAATGGCTAAAGTTAATGTATAGGGCTCACAAGGAATTGTTGCCGCTTTTGCGGTCAATACTTTTGTAAAGCCATCGTATTGCATTTCAGGGGCAAGAGGTACAACTGTATTATCTACATAAAAAATCGAATTGCAAGGACAGCCAGAACCGTCGTCACATCCGCCAGTAGCGTCCCCATTGTTTATTGTGCCAATCGATACTGGTTCACCGGTTGTGTCCAAAATAGCTATGTTCTCATTATTGTACATTCCGCCTGCTGGATTTGGACCAGAAATGAAAAAGGCAAAAATATCGTTGAACATAGTACAGACAAATTCATTGTACTCTTCGGAGGCCCAGACATAGTCAAAGGATATCTCATCTCCTGCTGGCGTGAGGGTAAACTCAATTACACAATAATCGTTAAGTGCTACGTCAGCTATATTGTCTAGGGGGCCAAAAGTAATAGGACCTCCATCTGAGTTGGAGCCCGCTCCACCATCGTCATTCGGCCCAAGGGCGTTAGTGATGTCTCCCGTGGCTAGGATGATTCCTTCTTCAAAGCCCAAAAGTGTTCCGTTGAATTGATAAATACCGAAAGTACCAGTACCACAATTCACTGAGATGTTGTCTATTTCTATACCTTCTCCCACAAGACTGTTTACGGCGTCCTCGCGAGTTGCTGGGGTATCAGTGGGCGCTACAGTTAATTGAGCAGACAGTTGAAATGTGCAACTGATGAGCAAAACAAAAAGTAAACTGCGGAACATAAATTTTAGGCTTCTTAGGACTTTCAAGATAGTACTTAAACAACTCTTTACTTGGTTATTTAGCTACATAGCGTTGAGCTTCTTAATCAGCTAAGTATTGTCTAAAATATGAACAAAAGTTCATTTTATAAAACTAAGATGGTTTAACTTCGAGGGCTCAATTTTATACTATGAAAACTTTAATCGTCGGTGGAGGTAATATGGGTAGGACATTTGCACAGAGCTTCTTGGATGCCCACGTTCTACGTCCGACAGATCTCACTATTATGGAGCACAACATTGATGCTATCCGCAGTCTTATGGAAAAGGACTGGGGTAAAATCGAAGCTGCTCCGGGAGACTATATCGCCGACAACGAGTTGGTTGTCCTCGCGGTAAAGCCGCAAGACAGCGAAACGCTTTGTAGAAACATAGCGCCTTACTTGCACGAAAAGCACGTAGTCCTATCGATAATGGCTGGGGTGACCATTGACACTTTAGAAGGGCGTCTTGGTATCAAAAAGATTATCCGCTCTATGCCTAATCTTCCAACTCAAGTTGGAATGGGCATGACCGCTTTTACTGCCAACGATGAAGTAGACCGTAAAGAACTGATTGCGGTGCAGAACTTATTGGGAACTACTGGCAAGGCTATTTATTTCGAGGACGAAAGTATGATTGACGCAGCAACCGCAGTAAGCGGTAGTGGTCCGGCTTATGTTTACTTCTTTATGAACGCTATGATGAAGGCGGCCAAGGAATTGGGCTTTAGCGATTCTCAATCTGACTTATTGGTTTGGCAAACATTTATTGGCTCTGTTCATTTACATAACAAGAGCAATATTTCTTGTGAGGATTGGATAAGTCGAGTTTCTTCCAAGGGAGGAACGACAGAAGCCGCGTTAAATGTTTTCGATTCGGAAAACATAGAAAAGGGCATTATTGAAGGACTTAAAGCGGCATTTAAGCGCGCAAGAGAACTTGGTTCTACAGATTCTTAATCAACCAAACCCACCTTTCTCAAAACAAACTCATCTCCCTGCTGCATACGCAGTACATATAAACCTGCTTGAAAGCCACTTAGGTCGATAGACTGATTATCCGTAACAAAACCTTCGTAGACCAGCTTGCCGTCGGTGCTGAAAAGACTCAATTCGGTTGGCTCGGTAATTCCATTTAGGAATAGTTGGCCTTGGCTTGGGTTAGGGTAGATAGAAATATCTCTTAGCTCTTCGATACCAGCTGGGAATAAACTTTCACAACCAACTATTACTGCGGTGCAATCATTAGAAACATCTTCATCCGTACTTCCGTTTACATTGATAAAGCAAGCCAACAGCGTATTGTTTATACCAGGCGGTGCAGGAATTGCGTCGAAGGCTAGTGCGACAGTGCTAAAGCTGCTAATCTCATCGGTAATAACTTTGTTCTGTACTATTTCGCCATTCAATTTTAATTGTACGCCTACCAAGTTGAGAGGCGTTGTTCCATTGTTGCGTACTTCAAGCACGGGTACAATTTCATCGCAACCCACTTCTGTCGGATTCAAAATTTCCAATGAAGCGTCTACCGCATATTCTCCACAGGTCTGTCCGTCCATGGAAAACATATTTTCATCGAAGACATCTAAAAACTGGCGTAAGCCAGAATCGTTTACTCCTGTATCTGAATCCCAGTTTCTCGCCATTTTACCATACAAGTCTGGTGCGGTAGGGTTAGAGCAGAAAGAGCCACCACCCGTTAGTTGACCAATAATCTGACCCCGCTCGTTGTATAATGGGCCACCTGAACTTCCTCCCGCGGTTATGCCATCGTTCCAAGAAACAAGCCAGTGCGTACCGCTTTGATTTGCCTGCCATTGGTTACTTATAGGCGCTTGTTCATCGATCGATATTTTCATAACGTCACCAGCCGGATGGTGTAAAGCTATTGTTCTTTCACTAGGTGAATCGTTACGATCCCAACCTGCAAAAAATACACCACCAGAAATATTTGGTGCCAGCGCTGGGTTTTCATCTAATTCCCATAGCGAAAAATCAGAAGGCACAGCAGATGATAGAATGCGAACCCCCTGAACGTTTTGGCTGAAGTCTGGTTCCAAATCAGGATTTTGACATTCGGGAGTTAAATAATTGAAAATGACAAGACTGGTTTCAATTTGAGCGGAAGATTGACCACCCATACAATGCTCGGCAGTAAGAAAATAAGCCGTACAATTTCCAGCAGAATTATTAATCAAAGATCCCGTACAAAAGCGGAAATTGCCAGCTGTCATTATTAAGCCAACACTCTTTTTGGCATCGTCCCAATCATCGCCTGCTGGACAGTTCACATTTATCATGCAGCTTGCAGAGTCCCCAAAATCCTTTGCTTCATTGGAAAGATAAGCCAAGGAACGATAACCGTAAACAACTTCAGATACGACCAATCGGGCTTCAGCACGAACAGCGTCCGGAACAAAAACTTCAAGGACTATGGCATCAGATTTTATAAAGCCAGTAGCAAACTTTCCACTTTTCTTATTATTGACCTCCGTAAATGCGCCAATCACATTTTTATGATCCGCAGAGTAAATATGAAATGTTGCTCCGTGCGGCATATAAAAGTCGGAGTAGTTCAAGTTTATGGTTTGTGCACCAGGACTTTCAATTCCCATTCGCCAAATCGCACCACCTTCGATTTCCGCCCATTGACCATCCACATTCATATCTATGGAAGCTTTGTACGGCATCCCGAAACGAGGAGGAATATTATCTAAGCGATCGAGCTCGTCTTGTTCTGCAAGGACATTTAAATCGGGAACGCTCGTCTTCATAGACGGTACTTCCACCGATTTTAATTCTAGTAAGTCAAAACTCTTTGGTTCGCCCCCAATACTCCATTGGGCGAGTAGGCTAGTTGATAAAAAGGAAAGGCATAGAAAAACAAGTATTCGTACTCTCACTGTATTCGGATTTGCATTCAAGATAAGCAATTTCGATATTTCCATTAAGAAATTTGCTCCATTAAGCTGAAAGCGACAAAAGTGGGTCGTACTGGATTCGAACCAGTGACCTCTGCCCTGTCAAGGCAGCGCTCTAAACCAACTGAGCTAACGACCCGATCGGGGACAAATGTAGAAAGAAATGACCGTTTCGTGCATAGAACTTCAATGTCCTAAAAAGAGCAAATGACTGGTTTGGGCGTGCCCCACTCACATCTTGGCAAACTTGCAAATTACATCTTCCGCAAGCGGAAAGTAATCTGCTGCGGTGCCAAAGTTCGGGGTCAGGCTTTCGAGGCTCGCTCTGTTCTGTAAAAAACAAAAAGCGCATCCAGCTCTTAAGGAGCTGAGCGCTTTTCTTGTTTTTTACAACAGGAGCTCAGACACCGACCAACGAAGCATCCTGGCGTCAAGAATATTTCGGCAAAAAATGTCCTATCGCTGCGTTGAAAATGCTCGCCCTAGCTCAGGCTAGGACTCCGCTTTTCGCCTTGCGCTAGAAAATTTTTCCTCAAAATATTCTTCTGACCCCAGGTTCCTTCGGTGGTCTACCTCTCTATCCTTCACGCAAATGCTCAGGGCGAAACACCTTTCTTAGCGATAAACAAAGTTGGTCTCGTTGAGCACTTCGTTTTTATAAAAAGCAATCAACTTGCTTTCCTCTTTTTCCCAATTGTGCTCTGTGTAAGCCGCCGCGCTGTTTTCACAATACCTTTTTAAAAG
>CAZZIZ010000032.1:20098-22315 GCA_964654535.1 uncultured Chitinophagales bacterium | reverse complement strand
CGAAAATATTTCACCCCTACGGGGCGAGATGTAGGTGTGCGTGTTTTTTCTTTTAATATTTTACCGCTACGTGGCAATGGGAATAGCAGGCTTGTCATTAATCTTTAAAAAAGAGCTCGCTCTTTTAATTTGTCGAAATGACAAGAGATTTGGTCGAAATGACAAATTGGCTCGCGTGAGGGATAGAGGCATTGTTGGAGCTCCTGTTGCTGAAGGCAAGAAAAGCCCTCAGCTCCTTAAAGAGCTGGAGGGGCTTTTTGCCTGAAGCAGAACAGAGCGACTGCCGAAAGCCCGACCCATTTCATTTGGCGCAGCCAGAAATGAAATGGGTCACGCCCAAAACTCCTAAAAGCAAACCCCAAATCCCGCCAGAGCAATTCGTACTTTGTGATTGTAAAAATTTTAATAAGTGAGTTTAGCATGTACCAATGGGGGCGCGGTTTTCGGCGTGGACTGCACGATGGTGAAAGTAGAAGTAAACGTAACTGGCGGCGCCAAATACTACTTAGTAGGCCTGCCTGATAATGCAGTAAAAGAAGGCTACCAACGAATCGAAGCCGCACTAAAAAATATAGATTACAGATTGCCGCGTAAAAAAATCGTGGTGAACATGGCACCCGCAGATTTGCGCAAAGAGGGTTCGGCTTATGACTTAACCATTGCGGCGGGTATACTCGGTGCGACTGGTCAAATGAATATGGCTGGACTAGAGGAGTACATTATAATGGGTGAACTCGCACTAGACGGGACTGTGCGTCCCATCAAGGGAGCATTGCCCATAGCAATAGAAGCGCGCAATGCGGGCTTCAAAGGTTTTATTCTGCCAAAAGTAAACGCGCGCGAAGCGGCTATTGTCGACGACTTGGACGTTTACGGAGTTGAGAACATAAGCGAGGTTATTCAGTTTTTTGATGGTGTTTCAGATTTGAAACCTACGGTGGTCAACACACGCGAGGAGTTTATGGATAACCTCAAAAATTTCCCTGTAGACTTTGCCGATGTAAAAGGTCAGCGGAATATTAAACGCGCTTTGGAAATTGCCGCGGCTGGCGGTCACAATGTTATTTTGATTGGCCCGCCTGGCGCAGGTAAAACAATGTTGGCGAAACGCTTACCTAGTATCTTGCCGCCACTGAATTTACACGAGGCTTTGGAGACCACTAAGATTCACAGTGTGGCGGGTAAGCTTGCTACCGAATCTTCGCTGGTTTCTTTTCGTCCCTTCCGTTCGCCGCATCATACCATTAGCGATGTTGCATTGGTGGGTGGTGGTAATCATCCGCAGCCTGGAGAGATTTCTTTGGCGCACAATGGTGTATTGTTTTTGGATGAACTACCGGAGTTTAAGCGAACTGTGCTGGAAGTAATGCGACAACCTATGGAGGAGCGACGCATTACGATTAGTCGTGCGAAATTTTCCGTGGACTATCCCGCGAGTTTTATGCTGGTGGCTTCTATGAATCCTTGCCCCTGCGGTTATTACAATCATCCCGAAAAAGATTGCGTTTGTCCGCCAGGTGTAGTGCAGAAGTATTTGAATAAAATTTCGGGCCCCTTGTTAGATCGTATCGACTTGCATGTGGAGGTTACGCCGGTCAACTTTTCTGAGTTAACTGGCCCATCCGATTCAGCGGGTAGCGAAGAGATTCGCAAGAGTGTTATTGCCGCACGTATGAATCAGGCGAAGCGTTTTGAAAAAGAAGCGGGTATACATAGTAATGCCCAGATGCCTGCTAAAATGGTACGTACTATTTGTCAGATAACTCAGGCGGGTAATAACTTGTTGAAAAATGCAATGGAAAAACTGGGCCTCTCGGCCCGTGCCTACGACCGGATATTGAAAGTTTCGCGTACCATTGCAGATTTAGCAGATAGCGAAGAAATAAAAATTGAGCATCTTGCAGAAGCCATACAATATCGAAGTTTGGACCGCGAAGGTTGGGCGGGTTAAAATCGATGAACTATATTCCCCAAAAATTCATTGTTACACTAGATGAGTGATATTCGCACCATATTAACTAAGGAGCAGGAACAGGCGGTCATTGCCAGCATAAAGTCTGCAGAGCAAAATACATCGGGTGAGATTAGGGTTCATATGGAAGATCACTGCAAGGGTGAGCTTCTCAATAGAGCTGCCGAGATTTTCGACCTATTAGAAATTCAAGAAACCAAAGACCGCAATGGCGTGCTGCTATACTTTGCGGTAAAGGATCATAA
>CAZZIZ010000032.1:0-19998 GCA_964654535.1 uncultured Chitinophagales bacterium | reverse complement strand
GAAAAGCCGGCGGAGTCCGAGGGTATGGTCTTGGATTATGGTGAGTTTTTCAGTGATAGAGATGAACAAAACCTTGAATCTAAACTCAAAGAATATAATCGGGAAACTTCGACTCAAATTTCAGTAGTAAGCCTTAATGATCTAGGTGGTATTCCGATTGCAGACTACGCCGTGCAGCTTCTAGATAAGTGGGGAGTAGGTCAAAAGGGCTTGGACAATGGAATTGTGATCTTGGTAGCTAAAAAAGAAAGAAAAGCATTTATCGTTACTGGTTATGGAGTCGAAGACAAGTTGCCAGATGTGATTGCCAAGCGAATAATTGATCGCGAGATGATGCCCAGATTTAAGAAGGGGCAGTTTTATCAAGGGGTAGACATATCCATAGATGGAATCCAAGATCGATTGACGGGTGCTTTTTCTGCAGATGATGTTGTTTCAGAATCTAAATCGCGATTTCCGTGGGAAATTCTAATTGCACTTGCACTCTTTGTTTTGTTCGTTTATTTCGTAAGTCGAAATAACAAAGGCAAGGGGGGTAAAGGTGGTGGCCGTAAAACCTACGATGATCGTGAAGTTCACAGACACCCAAAGCCTTATCGCACGGGTCGTAATCGTGGCGGCGGATGGGGAGACTTTAGAACGGGTCGTGGTGTTTTTGGCGGCGGACCAGTGATATTCATTCCTGGCGGTGGCGGTCGCAGCGGCGGTGGTCGCAGCAGTGGTGGTGGAAGTTTCGGCGGTGGCGGCGGCTTTGGTGGCTTCGGCGGAGGTAGCTTTGGCGGTGGTGGTGCAGGCGGAAGCTGGTAATATCCACACTTCTAAAAGCACTACTCTACACATTCTCAGAGCTTTAATACGGAACACGGGCTTTTTTTAGAACTGAATAAGAACAGCGCCTAAAGCTTTTTTCTTACATTGGGTTTCTTATTGTTTAGAAATTCAATAGATGAAAAACCTAGTACTTTTTGCCTTGTTATTTTCTCTAGGAGCAAGCGCCCAAACACCTGGCACACACGAGTATAAAGTTGCGATTGCCGACGGACTTATAGAAGCACCCGCTACTAATCCAACTCAAATTCCTGACCAGTACACCTTTTTAAAAACGGAGACGACATGTCAGCCAGATAGTATTGGCTGTATTATTCCGATTGACTTTGATGTATGGGAGCGCGTTCCTTTTGTTGACGGAACAATTTGTTCAGGTAATAATGGTTGGTCTTCAGATGATTGCAGCTCTGCTGAAATCCCTCTGGCATTTGAATACTCGGTTTGCGGTGAAACTTTTAACAGCCTTTGGGTAAATACGAATGGTAACATCACTTTCGATGGCCCCAATGATGTTTTTACCTCAGAGGGAATTCCAGCAACTACGGCAATTATGGTGGCCCCATTCTGGGCAGACGTTGACCTTGGCGGTGCTTGTGGTCAAGTCTGGATCTTAAATACACCTACTTATTTTGTTGCCACTTGGCTAGAAGTGGGCTACTTCAGTACTAATTGCGATTTACTAAACACCTTTCAAGTCGTTATAACTGATGGTATCGACCCAATTGTTGGTGACGGGAACAATACAGCATTTTTCTTTTGCGATATGAACTGGACCACTGGCGATGCCTCTGATGGTATTAACGGATTTGGAGGTGCTCCTGCGTCTGTTGGAATCGACTCTGGAGTTACCGATGCCTTTGCCATTATTGGAAACTTTGATGAACCAGGTTCTGTTTATGATGGCCCACTCGGAGAAAATGATGGCGTAGACTTTTTGGATAATAAGTTTTACTTGTTCGATTCCGAAAACTGTTCGATAGAATCTTCTTGTTCTATTTTCGAACTTGTTGTTGAGCCGACTCCTTGCGATGGCGACAGTTACGATTTGCAAATATCGTTTATACCAGCAGGCGTCGGACCCAATGGTTTTATTGTGGAAGTCAATGGAGATTTTCTCGGCCCATTTGCTTACGGTGACTTAGGTGAATTGACTACTGTAGTTATAGAAGATTTAACTGGTTTTGGTCAAAGCAATATGGCTGTGAGCGTTTTCGATTTAGATAGTAATTCCTGTGTTACCGATTGCGTGTTTGATGCGCCAACTTGTGTCGCAGTTGACTGTGAATCATTTGCTGGAACAATGCCAGTCGGCCCTCAATTCGCCTGCGACGGCGCATCGGTATCTTCTGTAACATCGGGTCAAATCCTGGACACGGATGATGTACTTAATTATGCTCTTCACACAAGTGCAACGACAACACCAGGTGATATCTTGGACGTAAATAGTACGGGTCAATTTAGTATCGGCAACGCTGCCACAAATACTGCCTTATACATTTCAGCTATCGTTGGAAACGATAATGGAGATGGATCGGTCGATTTGGGAGACCCTTGCTTAAGTGTTGCCGCGGGAACAGAAGTGGTCTTTTTAAGCCCCGTTGAAATTCAAATCGTTGAACAATGCGACAATTCTATTGGCGAGTTATCGCTTACAGTTTCTGCAACTGGCGGATTGCCAGGCTTTAACCAAGCAGGTGCTTATACTTTTAGCGGCTTGCCTGGAACGAATGCCATAACCGTAGACTACGGAGCTCAGGCACTCATAAGCTTAGGAACTTTTGATGGTCAGCAATATGCGGCAACGGCAAATGATAGCAATGGTTGCAGCTCAACATTTACCAGCGATCCAGTTGATTGCGTCAAGCTGCCAATCGTACTTAGCGCTTTTGAGGGATTTGCTAGAGAAGGTGGAAACTTACTTAGCTGGACAACCGAAAGCGAATTAGATAATGACTTTTTCAGCGTTGAATATTCTACAAACGGAAATGATTTTACAGAACTTAGAATAGTTGACGGAGCAGGCACCTCTTTGGTCGAAAATAATTATGAGTATTTCCACGCAAATGCGCCGATCGGAATATCTTACTACAGACTCACTCAAGTAGATTTTAACAATACGTTTACGCGCTCAGATATTATCAACGTAAATCGTGAAGAGGCCGCGTCCTCGATTGCTGATTTTACGATAAGTAACCCAGTCTTAGAATTTATGAGCGTTGAGTTTCCAACAGTAACCAGTGGAAGCATAAACGTCTACGACATTTCTGGAAAGCTAGTTTATGCAGACAGGTTTGAAAATCAACTGCAAATGAACTTGGCTTTTGGCAACTTAAGCGAAGGCGTGTATTTGATTCAATTGCTCAGCAGCGGTAACTCTACGGTCAGAAAGTTTCTGAAACGCTGATTTAGAGCCAAAAAACAAATTTGCCCAAGGAGTAGGTGGTTGCTAATTTATATATTAGTAGACCGACTATAGATTTTATTTTGAAATGAAATCTCTCTATGAGCATTAAAGCAGGCGTAAAAGCCTTCCTTACTTTCTGGCCTTCCGATAAACCTGCCATCCTTATGTTGATGTCTTCAATGTTCATCTTGTTTGTGGTGCCATATGTTTATGAAAACTACATCTACGAACCTAAGGTGTACGACTTTAGTGAATTCTCCGCCGAGGTAAAGGAAGCAATGGCTAGGATTGACGAACAAGAGCGGCTTTATGCGCAGCGGAAAACTGAGGAGGAAGAAAGTGAGTTCTTGGTTGAGGGCTATCACAAGATTGAACAGACGCCTAAAAAGAGGCAGCTCAACTTACGGACTTTTAACCCCAACACCTTTACCAAAGCCGACGCACGAGCAATTGGGTTTTCTGAGTTTGTCATTGGCAACATTGAAAGGTTTCGCGGCAAGGGCTATACTTATAAAACCAAAGAGAGTTTTTTAACGACCTATGGTCTGGAAGAAGGCGATCAAAAAAAACTGTACGCCTTCGTTGATTTGCCTACCGATGCTGAATATCAATTGGCGAAAAACGAAAGACAAGCCAAGTACGAAAAGAGAAAACGCGAGGCTGCCGACAAAATTGCAAACGAAAAGGAGTTCGCAGTAGTTGAGAAAAAGAAAGCGGTTAAGGAGTACGTCAAGCTTAACATCGATATTAACACCGCTAATGAAGAAGAGTTGCAGAAAATTCGTGGCATAGGTGAAGTCTATGCCGTGGAGATAGTTGAGTTCAGGGAAAAGATTGGAGCCTTCACTAGTATTGAACAAATCAAAGATGTTCCCATGATGCGCGACTCTATTTTTCAGGTGGTCAAAAGTCAATTCACTTTAAGCGAAATGCCGATTAGTAAATTGAATATTAATGAAGCTGACGTTGCTACCCTAAAAGCGCATCCCTATATCTCTTACAAAATTGCCAAGTCAGTAGTTGCTTTAAGAAAACAACACGGCTCTTATACAGATTTGAATCAGCTAAAAAAGTCAAAGGTCATTTCTGCTGAGGCTTTCGTTAAAATGCAGCCCTTTATTAGCTTAGAGTAAAAATGCTCAATGAAAATTAGAATCGCCACCGAAGCCGACTTGAAATCAATGGTAGCGATATACAACCAATCCATTCGCGCCGGTCGTATTACTGCGCATACAAAAGAGTTCAGTCCAGAAGAAAGGCGCCCTTGGTTTGAAAGCCACCCGCCGAATCAGTATCCAATTTTTGTTGCTGAGGTTGAAGGAGAGGTGCTAGCCTACGCTTCCTTGAGTCCATATCGCAGTGGCCGATTGGCACTGAGCTTAACTGCAGAAATTAGCTACTATGTGCATTTCGATCACCATAGAAAAGGTATTGGCGATGCTCTAGTGAAGTCTACTATTGCATTCGCCAGAGAAAACGACTTTGAAGTGCTGCTGGCCATACTGATGGATGCTAACGAAGGAAGCGTCGGACTTCTCAAGAAAAACGGTTTTACCGAGTGGGGTAGAATGCCTAAAGTTCTCAGCATCGGAAATGATCGTTTGGATCATTTGTATTATGGTCTCCATCTTAAATAAAGCTTCTCGTTTGTATAGAATCATCGCCCCTTATTCGAGCTTATTAACTAAACTTGCGGCGTGGAAACAATAACGCTAGCAGCACGCATTAAAGATGCGATAAGAGAAGTCCCAGACTTCCCCAAGCCAGGTATTTTATTCAAAGACATTATGCCCATAATGCAGGACGTAGAACTTTGTAAAGCGATTACAGATTCCTTTTGCGAAAGTATGGGACACCTTAAATTAGATGCGCTTTGCGCGATAGAAAGTCGCGGCTTTTTCTTTGGGCCAATGATTTGCCAAAAGCTGAATATTCCATTCGTACCTATTCGCAAGAAAGGAAAACTGCCTGGCGATACGGTGAGCTACTCCTACGACTTAGAATATGGTAGCGCAACGGTTGAAATACATAAAGATGTAGTTGAGCCCGGAATGCGCGTGATGGTGCACGACGACTTGTTGGCTACCGGGGGTACAGCAGCAGCGGCAGCAGAACTGATGCACAGCCAAAAGGCCGTTGTAGCTGGTTTTTCCTTTTTAGTGAATTTGAGCTTCCTCAACGGTGAGGATAAGCTGAAAAACTACGCTTCTAACTTTATTCATCTAGTTGAATACTAGGAATCGCTGCCTGATTGGGGTCAAAGACTTAGAAAAAGGCTCAATCCTCATTCAAAAAATTACCTTTGAGCCAAATCGTATTTAATGGCAGCTAACTCAGATTCAATAAACTTTGCTCAAAGCGAAAGTCAAAAAATGATCGCGCAGATGGTGCGCGACTTTGCTGAAAAAGAAATTCGCCCAAACATTATGAAATGGGATGAGTCTCAAGAATTCCCACACGAGCTCTTCAAAAAAATGGGCAAGCTTGGAATGCTTGGGGTATTGGTACCTGAAAAATATAAAGGAGCAGGCCTAACTTATTTTGAATACGTAACCGTTATCTCCGAAGTTTCAAGAGTATGTGGCAGTATTGGGCTAAGTGTTGCCGCGCACAATTCACTTTGCACGGGACATATTTTAACTTTCGGCAACGAGGAACAAAAACAAAAGTACTTACCCAAACTTGCGACCGGCGAACATCTAGGTGCTTGGGCGCTGACCGAAGCAGGAACAGGTAGCGACGCCATGCGGATGAAGTGTGTCGCGAAAAAAGATGGAAACGAATGGGTTATAAACGGTGCTAAAAACTGGATCACTCACGGGGCTACTGGCGATGTAGTGGTGGTGCTGGCTCGTAACGGTGATTTGCTAGACTCTCGAGGTATAACTGCTTTTGTGGTAGAAAGAGGTAACCCAGGATTGAAAGCGGGAAAGAAAGAAGACAAGCTTGGTATGCGCGCCTCGGAAACTGCGGAAGTTATTTTCGAAGATTGCCGTATTCCAGAGGCAAACGTCCTCGGAGAAGTAGGCGAGGGTTTTATTCAGGCTATGAAAATATTGGACGGTGGTCGTATTTCGATTGCGAGTCTGGGCTTAGGAATTGCTAAGGGCGCTTACGATGCATCAGTAAAGTATGCGAAGGAAAGGGAGCAATTTGGAAAACCGATTGCTAAATTCCAAGGTATCTCGTTTAAGCTTGCAGATATGGCTACAAAAATAGAAGCGGGTGAACTGCTTACGATGCACGCGGCAGATCTGAAAAACCGAGGTGAAAAAGTAACCAAGATGGGCGCCATGGCTAAGTATTATACCAGTGAAGCCGCAGTTGAAATTTCTACTGACGCCGTTCAAATTCATGGTGGTTATGGCTATACCAAAGAGTTTCCAGTAGAGAAGTTCTATCGAGACTCCAAGCTTTGCACTATTGGCGAGGGGACTTCTGAGATTCAGAAGTTGGTTATTGCTAGAGAGGTGTTGAAGTAAGCTCTCATCAGGTTAATCCTCTAATCCCGTAAATCCTGATTCAGACAATTTTCGCGAGAGGGATAGTAGGCAGGCGACCGCAGGGAGTAGTCTCCTTTGTTGAGCCAGTAAAGACTTACCGCCTTAGCGGTAGAAGGATTTGCTTTGGCGAAACAAGACGGAGACCGAAGCGAACGCGGAGTGCCGGATAGCCCGACGGCTTTGTGAAGCCAAGCAACATCTCTTTCCGCAGGAAGAAGAGATTTGTGCAGCGCTGAACAAGAGGCCGACTCGCCCAAATAATTATCAAAGCCTTTAAAATGTATTCTCGCCGAGCTCAATTATGGGCAAAAAAAAACCCCTCGACTAAATCGAAGGGAAACTAATTATGAAAAAACACTATTAAAAAAACACATGATAAAGTATTCTAAAACTGTGCCAAAAGCTCGTTCGGATAGATGAAAAGGGTTTATTTCAGTGAATTGGACTTCGGATGTGTCCAAAAAAAATGAACCCTCGAATCAGGAAGACTCAGAGGGTTCAACTAATAAACTTTGAAGCACCACTGACATTAATGCAAACCCTATGCCACGCAAACCCACTCGCGACTATTCGGAAATAGTATGTCCACGGGACAATTTCCCCATTTATACAGGGATTTGTATGAAAATGGGCGATTTAAGAGCAAATTAAACGACTGGCAAGTCCTGTCAAAAGCCATATGGAATCGTGAAGCACTGGGTTTAATTGGCCCAGGCGCTTATTGCCAACATTTTTCTATGCAGAAGCTTGCCAATATTGGACAATTCTTACGACAAGAAGTGCTCAAATTTTAGAAATTTGCAGCGTTTAAAATAATCAGCTAAATGAAAAACATAGTATTAATATTTGGTCTCGTGTCAATGGCTTTCATAACCAGTTGCTCCGGGTCAAAGCAAGTCGTTCAAGAAGCTATTCCGGAAGTAGCAGAGGCAACAGAAGAGCGAATGCTGGAAGAGATTGTCGTCATTCCAGAAGAAGAGGAAGTGTACCGCGCTTCTGAAAAACGAATTGTAGACTTAAAACACACCCAACTAGACGTGCGCTTCGATTGGGAAAAGCGTCACTTAATTGGTAACGCGGTTTTAGATCTAAAGCCTCACTTCTACCCAATTTCTTCTGTGACATTGGATGCCAAGGGTTTTGACATTGACAATGTTGCCCTTTTGAAAAACGGTGCAAAGTCAGGTTTGAAATACAATTACGATGGTAAGGAACTAGTCATAGAGTTAGATCGCACCTATACACGTGAGGAAGTTATTCAACTAGAAATCGATTACGTAGCTAAGCCCGACGAGTTGGAGGCTGGCGGATCTGCAGCCATTACCTCGGACAAAGGTCTTTACTTTATTAATCCCGACGGAACCGATAAAGAAAAGCCGCAACAAATTTGGACGCAAGGTGAGACGGAAGCAAGCTCTTGTTGGTTCCCAACCATCGATGCGCCGAATGAGCGTACTACGCAAGAAATTTACATAACGGTACAAGATCGTTTTAAAACATTGTCCAACGGGCGTCTGGTTAGTTCTAACAAAAACGCCGATGGCACCCGTACCGATTATTGGAAACAAGAAATAAATCACGCACCATATTTGTTTGCGATGGCTATCGGTGAGTTTGCCGTAGTAACCGATACCTGGAATGGTAAAACGGTAGACTACTACGTAGAACCAGCCTACGAACAATATGCTCGTCAGATTTTTGGTAACACCCCAGAAATGATGGATTTCTTTTCGAACAAACTGAACTACCCTTTTCCTTGGGACAAATACAGTCAAGTAGTAGTGCGCGAGTTCGTTTCGGGTGCTATGGAAAATTCAAGCGCCGTAATCTTTATGGATGCATTGCAAAAAACCGATCGCGAGTTGCTCGACGAAACCCACGAAGACATTATCGCTCACGAGTTGTTTCACCATTGGTTTGGCGATATCGTTACCTGCGAGTCTTGGGCGAACTTACCACTCAACGAATCATTTGCAACTTACGGCGAGTATTTATGGGAAGAGCAGAAGTATGGAAAAGATGCGGCCGACAAGAAACTGCAAGGAGATGTGAGAACCTACTTAGCCGACGCAGCGAGAAACGGTAAATCAAACCTCATCCGTTTCAACTACGAAGACAAAGAAGATATGTTCGATGGGCACTCCTATGCCAAAGGCGGAACCATACTACATATGTTGCGCAACTATGTGGGAGACGAAGCATTCTACACTTCATTAAACAAGTACTTAGTAGACAACGAATATCAACCCGTTGAAATTCATCAGTTGCGTATTGCATTCGAGCACGTAGTAGGTGAAGACCTGAACTGGTTTTTCAATCAGTGGTTTATGGGAGCAGGTCACCCGATTTTCAATATTGATTACAACTACAACGAAGCAGAGGACAAGACTTACGTGACCATAGAGCAAACCCAAGAAGAAGATGTATTCGATCTTCCTATAGCCATCGATGTTTACCGCAACGGTGAGATGACCCGCGAAAAAGTATTTATAGAAGAGCGCGTTTTCGAATGGGCTACCAACGGAAATCCAGATTGGATAAACGTAGATGGAGATAAAGTCGTGACCTGCGAAAAGACCGATAACAAAACAACGGAGCAGTATATTAAGCAATACGAGCAGGGAAAATTATACCTCGATCGCTATGAGGCTATTGAATATTTGGGTGGCCAGTCAAACGATAGTGCAGCGCGCGATGTAGTTGAATCTGCATTGAGCGATGACTTTTGGGCGATCCGCGAACTTGCCGCAAGTGAAATAAACTTCGCTATGGGCGAAAAAGCGCCGAAGATTGAAAAGCTAAAAGACCTTGCCCTCAACGATAAAAAGTCAGCGGTAAGAGCAATGGCGCTGGACAAGCTGGCTGAGTCAGGTGACAAAACACTAGGCGACTTTTATTCCAAAGGCTTAGACGATCGCTCTTACGCCGTTATGGGTTCTGCTATGTCAGCCTTGGTTGAGGTAGACGAGCCAAAGGCTTATGCCGAGGCAAAAAAATTGGCTAGTTCAGATATTGGCCAAGTTGCACAAGCAGTCTCTTCGGTTTATGCTGTTGCCGGAAGCGAAAGCGATATCCCATTTTTTGAAAACGCTTTTAATAAGTTCGGACTCAACACCAAGTTCGGTATGGTTACCGACTACGGCGATTTACTCAGTCGCGTTTCTTCTAACTCAAAAGTAGAGAACGGACTCAAGCTACTGCACAATATGGCTATTAACGATGACGTAAAGTGGATGCGTTTCAACGCTATGCGCGCTATGTCTAACGTGAAAGCCAGCTTAGGAGCCAAGCAAGAAGAGGCGACCGAGCAAGCCGAGAAAGATCAGTTTGGAAACGTCATTGCAACGATAACCGACTATATGGAGGAGGCAAAATCCAAGGAGACTGACAAAGACATTCAAGGGCTCTTTGCAAGATTTGGTTACTAGATAAAATGTTCCCTCCCTTTTAAGGGAGAGCTAGGGTGGGTTTTTGTATTGAAGATCGGTATAGCTCATCCTGATAGATATATTTTGGGCGTGTCCCAACAAAAAAGCCCTGCACTAACGTGCGGGGCTTTTTTGTTGGGTCGGGCTTTCGGGGCTCGCTCTGTTCTGCCTACTGCACGCATCGCCCTTCCAGCACTAGGGTGCTGAGGGCTCGGCGCTTGTCGGCAACAGGAGCTCAGACAAACCCCTCTATCCCTCACGCGTAGTATTCTCAAAAGACAAACCAAATTAGACTACTAGGACCAGCTCTTCCAGAATTAAGTATACATCGCCTAATTCTGTGTTATAGCGCCAATTATTGCCTACTGCCGCTAGATATTTGCTATTCTTTTGCCAGAAATAAGCTACATTTGCCCTCCAAAATTTGGTGATATGTTAATTATCGACTGTAGAGATTCTGATTCAATCGACAAAGCACTTAAGAAGTACAAGCGTAAATTCGAGCGTTCTGGTACTTTAAAGCAGCTCCGTGCCCGCAAGCACTTTGTTAAGCCTTGCGTGCGTCGTCGTGCAGAAATCCTCAAAGCTATCTACAAGCTTGAGAAGTACGGAAACAGCTAAATAGCCGTTTCACACATAATCCGGGGAGACACTCCCGAACAAATTCCCTTTTTCTCTGTTGACCCTAGGTCTCAAATGGTCTATCTTAAGATAGAACCCAACAGACCCTGTGCGTACGGAAAGCTATTTAAGATATTTAGAACACGAGAAGCGATATTCAGCCCACACGCTGAAATCATATACCACAGACTTGCTTCAGTTTTCAGCTTACCTAGAAGCCCAATACCAACTCAATAAAGAAAGTAAAGTAGAGCTATTTCATATCCGATCTTGGATTGTAACCTTGGTCAATCAAAAATTGACCGCCAAGTCAATCAATCGCAAACTCTCTACCCTAAAATCATACTTTAAGTACTTACAGAAGCGAGGCGATATCAAAAAGAACCCCGCTGCTTTAGTACGCGCTCCCAAAATACCCGAGCGTCTACCCAAAACTATTGCACCAGAGAAGATCGAGCTACTATTAGAGAAGCGCTTCTTTGGCGATGACTTTACCGGCCGCCGAGACAAGCTTATTCTTGCCTTGCTCTTTGAGACAGGCATTCGATTGAGCGAGCTAATTGGAATGCTGGTTGAGGATATCAATTGGAGCGAAAGCCAAATAAAAGTATTGGGCAAGCGCAAAAAAGAGCGCCTAGTTCACTTCAGCTCCTCACTCAGAGATGATCTAAAGAGCTATCTAGAAGCTCGAAAGAGCATATCCGGAGCCGAGGCAGCTCCTCAGATTTTCCTTACGCCCAAGGCAAAGCCTATTTATCCCAATTTGGTCCACAGAGTACTTAAGAAGTACTTACCACTGGTTAGTACCAGTTTGGACCGCCACCCACATATATTAAGACACACCTTCGCAACCGCTCTATTGAATAATGGTGCTGACCTCAACGCAATAAAGGAGTTGTTGGGCCATTCTAGCCTTGCAGCCACTCAAGTCTATACACACAATTCAATCGAGAAAATGAAGGTTATATATAACGATACACATCCTAAAGCTTAACCCCTTAAAACCTAATAATTATGGCTACAATAAATGTCCAAACCGTCCAATTTACCCCAGATCGCAAGCTCTTAGAATTGATTGATTCAAAAATCAAACGCTTGGAAGGAAAATTTCAAGGAATAATTGATATTACAGTCTTCTTGAAATTGGAATCGAAAAGAAGCAATATAAAAGACAAGGTTGTTGAGATTCGCGCAAATATGCCTGGTTTTCAAGCATTTAGCAGCCAAGTCGATAAAAGATTCGAGAACGCTCTCGATCATTCCATCCGTAAAATTCGCCGCCAAATCCGCGATGCGAAACGCAGATAAAATTTCCCGCCTCATACGCCGAAATTCGGTACCAATTTTGAAAGAATTGTTGTAAATTTGCACACCTTTTTCGAGTGTGGAAAAGGCACGTTCTTAAATTATTGATAAGTATCAGTGTAAGCTGTAGAATTTAACCTTTTTGCGCCGGTGTAGCTCAGTTGGTCAGAGCAGCTGATTTGTAATCAGCAGGTCGGCGGTTCGAATCCGTCCACCGGCTTTTTTTTACTTGAAGAATGTTACACTTTAAGTAATTGCTGGGGGGATTCCAGAGCGGCCAAATGGGGCAGACTGTAAATCTGTTGTCTTCGACTTCGAAGGTTCGAATCCTTCTCCCCCCACTATTTTGGGTTCTACTTACACTGTATAATTTAGACGCACATCACAAGCTTCCCTTGGTGATTTGCCGATAGAAAAATATTATTGGACGTGATGTTCTACTTGTTAGATCATCTACGTTTGAGTACAGGCGGGAGTAGCTCAGTTGGTAGAGCATCAGCCTTCCAAGCTGAGGGTCGCGGGTTCGAGTCTCGTCTCCCGCTCTAACAAGCCAATGTAGCTCAGGGGTAGAGCACTTCCATGGTAAGGAAGGGGTCCGCGGTTCAATTCCGCGCATTGGCTTTTAACTTTTAGAATAGAAATCGGTTTTAAATCATTTAATTACTTAAATAAATATTAGAAATGGCTAAAGAACAATTTGATCGATCGAAGCCGCACGTTAATATCGGTACGATCGGACACGTTGACCACGGTAAAACAACTTTGACTGCTGCTATCACTACGGTGTTGGCTGATGCAGGTATGGCAGAAAAAATGGCGTATGACACCATTGATTCAGCACCTGAAGAAAAAGAAAGAGGGATTACCATCAACACAGCACACGTTGAGTATCAAACTGAAACTCGCCACTACGCACACGTTGACTGTCCAGGTCACGCGGATTACGTAAAGAACATGGTAACTGGAGCTGCCCAAATGGACGGCGCTATCTTAGTATGTGCTGCAACTGACGGTCCGATGCCTCAAACACGTGAGCATATCCTGCTTGCACGTCAGGTAGGGGTACCTCAGATCGTTGTATTCATGAACAAAGTTGATTTGGTTGACGATCCTGAGTTGTTAGAGCTAGTTGAAATGGAATTGCGTGAGTTGTTGAGTTTTTACGAATTCGACGGTGACAACATTCCTATCATAGCAGGTTCTGCATTGAAAGCTTTGGAAGGTGACGCTGATGGTGTTGCAAAAGTGAAAGAATTAATGGATGCTGTTGACAGCTTCATTCCAATTCCTCCGCGTCCAACTGAACTTGATTTCTTATTGTCTGTTGAGGATGTATTCTCAATCACAGGTCGTGGTACCGTGGCAACAGGTAGAATCGAAAGAGGTGTAGTTAACACTGGTGATCCTTTAGAGATCGTTGGACTTCGTCCGGTGGAAGAAAAGCCAATGACAACTACTTGTACTGGTGTTGAGATGTTCCGTAAGATCTTAGATCGCGGTGAAGCTGGTGATAACGTAGGTATTCTTCTTCGTGGTGTTGAGAAAGATGACATCAAGAGAGGTATGGTTATCGTTAAGCCTGGCTCTATTACTCCTCACACGAAGTTCAAAGCTGAGGTTTATGTATTGAGCAAGGATGAAGGTGGTCGTCACACACCATTCTTCAACAAGTACCGTCCACAATTCTATTTCCGTACTACAGATGTAACTGGTGAAACTAGTTTGCCTGATGGTGTTGAAATGGTAATGCCTGGTGATAACGTTACAATTACCGTTGAGTTGATTTACCCTATCGCAATGGAAAAAGGATTGCGTTTTGCAATTCGTGAAGGTGGTAGAACAGTTGGAGCTGGTCAGGTAACAGAAATTATTAGTTAATAAAGATTAGAAAAACGGGTGTAGCTCAGCTGGTAGAGCAGTGGTCTCCAAAACCAAAGGTCGAGGGTTCGATTCCTTCCGCCCGTGTTTCATAATAAATTGTTCTTTTCATGGACAGAATAAGTTTGTACTTAAAAGACGTGTACAATGAATTATTGTACAAAGTTTCGTGGCCCACTTGGGAAGAGTTGCAGAGCAGTGTAGTTGTGGTACTCATTGCCTCTCTAATTATCGCATTCTTGATTTTCTTGATGGATTTCTTTTTTGGCGCTAATCCTGAAAACCAGTTTTTCAAAGGTATTCTATACTACCTATATGAAATCTTCGCGTAATTAGGATGAGCACCGTAACTGAAATAAAATCTGAAAAGAAAGTTCCAGAAAAAAAGTGGTACGTTCTGCGAGTCATTAGTGGCAAGGAGAAGAAACTTCAGGGCTATATCTTGAAAGAGGTGGACCGTGAAGGTTTGAAAGAAATCATCACGCAGGTTCTAGTACCAACCGAAAAGGTTTATCAGATAAAGAAAGGAAAGAAGGTTATCAAAGAGAGAAACTTCTTCCCTGGGTATATTATGATAGAAGCTTTGGAAGGTGCCTTAACTGATGAGATTGTTCAAACCCTTCGTGAGCTAACCGGAGTAATCGGTTTCTTGGGAGATAGCAAGTCGTCTAAAATTCCGCAACCGATTCGCCAATCAGAAGCCAACCGTATTTTAGGTAAGGTGGACGAAATGGAAGAAACGGGAGAGGTAATGAACGAACCATTCATAGTCGGTGAAACCGTAAAAATTGTTGACGGACCATTCAACGACTTCAACGGTAACATAGAGGAGATCTATGATGAAAAGAAAAAGCTCAAGGTGATTGTAAAAATCTTCGGCAGGAGAACACCAGTTGAGTTGAATTTTATGCAAGTAGAAAAACAAACGTAAATGGCAAAGGAGATAGGCGGTTTAATTAAGCTGCAAATACGTGGAGGCCAAGCTAACCCAGCTCCTCCGGTAGGTCCAGCACTTGGTGCCAAGGGAGTCAATATAATGGACTTCTGTAAGCAGTTCAACGCTCGTACACAAGACAAGCAAGGACAGGTGCTACCAGCAGTTATTACTGTTTATAAAGACAAATCTTTTGACTTTATAATCAAGACACCACCAGCGGCAGTATTGTTGTTAGAAAAAGGCAAATTCAAAAAAGGCTCGCCAGAGTCCAATCGTCAAAAGATAGGTTCTGTGACCTGGGATATCGTAAAAGAAATCGCTGAGATAAAAATGGCCGATTTAAATGCTTTTAAAGTTGAATCTGCTATGAAAATGGTAGCCGGAACAGCACGAAGTATGGGTGTAACCATTAGTGGAACTCCTCCTTGGGGTGCAGAAGCTGAATCAGAGTAACCTTTTAAAGGAAAGAAAGTGAAACTGACTAAGAAAAGAAAAGTAGCAGAGTCAAAAGTCGACGCTGAAAAAAGCTATGACTTATTAGATGCTTGCGCACTTATAAAAGAAGTAAACACCACGAAGTTTGATGCTTCGGTTGACTTACACATCCGTTTGGGCCTAGACCCACGTAAAGCTGATCAAGCCATTCGTGGAACTGTGTCTTTACCACACGGAACGGGTAAGTCAAAAAAAGTACTTGTGTTATGTACACCAGAGTTTGAAGATGCTGCGAAAGAAGCGGGAGCAGACTATGTTGGACTAGACGAATACGTAGATAAAATCAAAGGTGGTTGGACCGATATCGATGTTGTTATTGCAACCCCAAACGTAATGGCGAAGGTCGGTGCTTTGGGTCGTGTTTTAGGTCCACGTAATCTTATGCCGAATCCAAAGACAGGAACCATTACTCCTAATGTAGGAGATGCGGTTGCAGAGGTTAAGAAGGGAAAGATATCTTACCGTATCGACAAGTTTGGAATCATTCATTGTTCGGTTGGACGCGTTTCTTTTAGCGCTGAAAAGTTAAAGGACAATGCAAATGAGCTTTTACAAATCATCAATAAGGTAAAGCCGTCTTCAGCGAAAGGTGTTTATTGGAAAAGCATCTACATGGTTTCAACTATGAGCCCTAGTGTTAACATTGATGTGAAATCATTAAGTTTCTAGAAATGAGAAGAGAAGAAAAAGCAAATATAGTTGCGGAACTTACTGAGAAGTTCAACAACTCGAACTTCTTTTACGTAGCGGACTCGTCAGAGTTGAATGTAGAAGACGTTAACGCATTGAGAAGAATGTGCTTTGAGCAAGGAATTGAACTCCGAGTTACCAAAAACACTTTGGTTAAAAAAGCATTAGATGCTTCTGATAAATCATTCGACGATCTGTATGAAGTATTGAAGGGGCCAACCTCTTTGATGTTTACCGATACATCGAATGCGCCAGCTAAACTCATCAAAGAGTTTAGAAAGAAAAAAGAAAAGCCGGTATTGAAAGCCGCTTACATCGACTCTGATGTTTTTATCGGAGACGATCAGTTAGGAACATTAGCCGACCTTAAATCGAAAGAAGAATTGGTTGGAGAAATAATAGGCTTGTTGCAATCGCCTGCTAAAAATGTTATTAGCGCGTTGCAATCAGGTAAATCAACGTTGGCTGGTCTTATTAAGACTTTGGCTGACAGACCAGAATAGAATATTTAATAAACAAACTATAAAAGCAATTAAAAATGGCAGATTTGAAAGCATTCGCTGATCAACTAGTAGGCCTCACAGTAAAAGAGGTAAACGAATTGGCGGACATCTTGAAAGAAGAGCATGGCATTGAGCCAGCTGCTGCAGCTGCACCTGTTATGATGGCAGGCGGTGGCGGAGGCGACGCCGGAGGCGGAGCTGAACAAACTGAATTTGACGTTATACTAAAATCACCAGGCGGAAGCAAATTAGGTGTTGTGAAGGTTGTAAAATCAATCACAGGACTAGGTTTGAAAGAAGCAAAGGAGATCGTTGACAGTGCACCT
Source organism: uncultured Chitinophagales bacterium (assembly GCA_964654535.1). GTDB lineage: Bacteria > Bacteroidota > Bacteroidia > Chitinophagales > UBA2359 > CAZZIZ01. The sequence continues at coordinate 3,080 of CAZZIZ010000032.1, read as the reverse complement.
AAAGCTGTAAAAGAAGGTGTAGGTAAAGACGAGGCTGAGGCTATTAAGACTCAGTTAGAAGAAGCAGGTGCTGAAGTAGAATTGAAGTAATTCAATTTTACTGCACTTTGCAGATACCTTATTGATGGCATGGGGCTTTTTAGCCACCATGCCTTTTGTGATTTTTATATAACTCAAATTCATTCGCTTAATGTCGACAGAAAGCACTTTTAAAAAACGCATAAATTTTGGGAAGACACGGGCGCTGCACAAGTACCCGGATTTGCTTGCATTGCAATTGCAATCTTTCCAAGAATTCTTTCAGCTACAGACGACACCAGAGAACCGACACAATGAAGGCTTGTTTAAAGTGTTTCAAGAAAACTTTCCAATTTCTGATTCACGAAACATCTTCGTTCTCGAGTTCCTTGACTACTTCGTAGATCCCCCACGTTACTCGATTGAGGAGTGTATGGCCAGAGGGCTCACTTATAGTGTGCCACTCAAGGCGAAGCTCCGTCTTTCTTGTAATGATGAAGAACACATCGATTTTGAAACGATAGTCCAAGATGTTTTCCTAGGAAACATTCCGTACATGACTCCGAAGGGAACCTTCGTTGTTAACGGTGCAGAAAGATTAGTTGTTTCTCAATTGCACCGCTCTCCGGGCGTATTCTTTTCCCAAAGTACACACCCTAACGGAACAAAAATATTCTCAGCAAGAGTTATCCCTTTCAAGGGAGCTTGGATTGAGTTTGCGACTGATATTAATAACGTGATGTATGCGTATATTGATCGTCGTAAAAAATTCCCAGTGACAACTTTGTTGCGTTCAATTGGTTACGAATCGGATAAAGCGATTCTTGACCTCTTTGGATTAGCAGATGAAGTAAAAGTAACTAAGGCAAGCCTTAAGAAAAACCTAGGAAGAAAATTAGCGGCTCGTGTTTTGAAAACATGGATCGAGGATTTTGTTGATGAGGATACAGGTGAGGTTGTTTCTATTGAAAGAAACGAGGTTATTCTTGAACGTGATACCATCTTAGATGAGGAGAACGTAGAGAAAATTCTCGAAACAGAAACGAAGAAAATTATTCTTCAAAAAGAAGAGTTGTCTGCGGACTACGCCATCATTTATAACACCCTTCAAAAGGATACATCGAATTCGGAAATAGAGGCTGTTCAGCACATCTATCGTCAACTGAGAGGATCTGATCCACCTGATGAAGAAACAGCACGTGGTATTATCGACAAGTTGTTCTTTTCGGATCGTCGTTACAACTTGGGCGAGGTAGGTCGTTATAAAATCAACCGTAAGTTGAAGTTGGATATCCCAATAGATACACAAGTGCTTACTAAAGAAGACATCATTACGATGGTAACTTACTTAGTACACCTGGTAAACCAACAAGCGGAGATTGATGATATTGATCACCTAAGTAATCGTCGTGTACGTACAGTTGGTGAGCAGTTATACGCTCAATTCGGTGTTGGTCTAGCGAGAATGGCGAGAACCATTCGTGAACGTATGAACGTGCGTGACAACGAGGTCTTTACGCCAATTGATTTGATTAACGCAAGAACACTTTCTTCGGTAATCAACTCTTTCTTTGGAACGAGTCAATTGTCACAATTCTTAGATCAAACGAATCCACTTTCAGAAATCACGCACAAGCGTCGTATTTCTGCATTGGGACCTGGAGGACTTTCACGTGAGCGTGCAGGTTTCGAGGTGCGCGATGTTCACTACTCTCACTACGGTCGCCTTTGTACTATTGAAACACCGGAAGGACCAAACATTGGTTTGATCTCTACCTTATGCGTTCACGCGAAGATTAACAAGATGGGCTTTATCGAAACACCTTATCGTGAGGTGAAGAATGGTAAAGTGAATCTTGGAAAACAAGCAGTTCGCTATTTATCTGCGGAGGAAGAGGATACAGTAATTATTGGTCAAGCCAATGCACCACTCGATCCAAAAGGAAACTTCCAAAACGAAAAAGTAAAAGCACGTCACCAAGGTGAATTCCCAGTTTCTGATCCAAGCGAATTACATTTTATGGATGTTGCTCCGAATCAGATTGTTGGTGTATCTGCTTCCTTGATACCATTCTTAGAAAATGATGATGCCAACCGTGCTTTGATGGGCTCGAATATGCAACGTCAAGCAGTTCCATTGGTAAGACCACAAAGTCCTATCGTTGGTACCGGCTTGGAAGCAAAAGTGGCAACCGATTCTCGTATGCTTATGAACGCCGAAGGCGAAGGAGTTGTCGAGTATGTCGATGCTACAAAAATTGTCATTCGCTACAACCGTTCAAAAGAGCAGCAGCTCGTTAGTTTCGATGGTGATACTAAGACCTATCCACTTATTAAGTTCAAGAGAACCAATCAAGGTACAAGTGTAAACTTGAAACCGATTGTTAAGAAAGGCGATAAGCTAGTTAAAGGACAAATCCTTTGCGAAGGTTACGCTACAGATAGAGGTGAGTTGGCTTTAGGTACAAACCTATTGGTTTCATTTATGCCTTGGAAAGGTTACAACTTTGAGGATGCCATCGTAATCTCTGAGCGTGTAGTGAAAGAAGATATTTTCACTTCAGTTCACATTGACGAGTATAGTCTTGAAGTCCGTGATACCAAATTAGGAGAAGAAGAGTTGACCAACGATATTCCAAACGTTAGTGAGGAAGCAACGAAGGATCTTGATGAGAATGGAATCATTAGAGTAGGAGCGCACATTAGCGAGAACGATATTCTAATTGGTAAGATCACTCCTAAAGGAGAGTCTGACCCAACACCGGAAGAGAAGTTACTACGCGCCATCTTTGGAGACAAAGCGGGTGATGTAAAAGATGCTTCTTTGAAAGTGCGTCCTTCTGTTAAGGGTGTTGTTATTGGTAAACAACTTTTTGCTCGCGCGAAGAAAGACAAGGACTCAAAAGCGAAAGAGAAAAAAGCGCTTGAGGAGTTAGCGACTATTCACGATAAAGAAAAGGATCAACTGAAAGGAATCCTAATTACTAAGTTGATGGAACTCTTGAAGGACAAAAAGTCTCCTGGGATTTTCAGCTTGTATAACGAAGAATTAATTCCGAAGG
>CAZZIZ010000031.1:0-22337 GCA_964654535.1 uncultured Chitinophagales bacterium | reverse complement strand
AAAAAAACCCATTGATCCAAGGACCAATGGGCTTTACTACTAATTCACTCGATGCTAGCGATACACTTCAAGGTATCCAGCCACATCGATACTTTCCAATTCATCAGACCCTTCTGCAACTAAAATATAGAAGTAGGTTCCGTCTGGCACTGGTTCGTTTTCGAAGGTGCCATCCCACGCGTCATTGTCCCCGAAATCTTGTTTTCGGTAAACTTCACTGCCCCATCTATTAAAAATGATCAACTCGCGATTACCAGGGAAACAGTCTTCAAGTCCTAGGATTGAAAACTCATCCATGATGCCGTCGTTGTTCGGTGATATACCATTTGGTATATCAAAGGAGCAGGCTACATCTACAGTTATTGTAAGAACAGCGGTGTCACACACGCCGTCAAAGCAAAGTTCATATTCTACCATATCGGTTCCTTCGAAATCCAAATCTGGTAGGTAATTTATAAGTACACCGTCCGTACCATTGTTAAATACGGCCGCGGTTCCGTTTTCGGGTTCGCCGGTTATGGTAATTGCAAAATTGTCTGGCGCCTGATCGTTCTCAAAAACATCGGCATCAACAGAGCCGTTTATCGCCACGCTCGCTTGATCGTCTGACGCAATAATGGCATCACTGTCTTGCATGTCGATTAAAGTGCTGTCTAAAACGAAATAGATAAATGCGGTATCACAAAGTGAAACAATCGCATCATCGCAAACGACGTAAAGTACGAGGTCTTCTGGGCAGTCGTCAATATCAGTCGCGTCGTAAATAGTTAATCCATCTTCGTTCATTTCGAATCCTTCGGCGCACTCCGGCCCTGAACCTACGGTGTAGATGAGGTTGTCACCTTGTGCATCGGAATCGTTTTCTGATACGTTCACCAATTGGCCATCGAAGTCATTGATAAAAACGGTATCGTTTAAAGCAACTGGTGCTGAATTTTCTAGCATAGTACCAACGGCTATTAGCAATTCTGCCGTGTCGCAATTGTCGGCCTGGCCATTTTCGCAAATGGTGTAGTTGACAACAACATTTTCTTCGCAATCGGCATCGGCAACAAATACAATGGCGGAACCATCGTCATTTATACTTGCGTCACCACATTCGCTATTATTAGTAAGATCCGTGATTGAAAAGTCGTTGTTTTCTAAATCACTATCGTTTTCTAGGACTGGTATTTCGGTAGTCGTACCTCCAGCAACTTCTATTACATCGTTTGAGGCTACTGGCGCTTGGTTTTCGCTTTCATCGAAAACGGTAACTTGAACGAATGTGGTTTCACAATTTCCATCATCGTCGCAAGCGGTGTAGTCGAAAAAGTCGTCTCCGATATATCCGCCATTTGGAGTGTAAGTAATTGTTCCATTGTCTAGTAAAACAAGACCGTTTTGTGCATCTCCTACTGAAGCAACTGTGAGCGCGTCGTCATCGTTGCTCAAGACATCGACATCTAGTGGTGTATTCTGCGGGGTAGAAACAATATCTGGTTGAACCTCAACAGTTGTTGGATCGGGTGGTATGACTGCGTCGCCTACCGCTATGGTAACGGTAGCGGTAGCACAAAGTATCTCGGCGCAATCGTTGCAAACCTCATAGGTGAACACGTCAACACCTTCGAATCCGGCGTCACTTTCGTAATCGAATCCAAAGCCTGTGTTTGTGGCTGTTCCATTTTCTGGTACTTCTATTAGTGTAATAGTTAGGCCTGAATTATCGTCGTTACATGGTTCCGAATCGTTAGCAAGTACGTTTACAAAAATGGGTAGTCCAGCATCTGTTTCTGCCTCATCGTCTAATGCCACAGGAGATTGACAACCTACGTTTATGAATGCCCATGCTGTATCTAAACCAGTAGGGCTACTTGCATAGGCTATAACTGAGTCGAGTCCGAAAAACCCCGGAACTGCAGCGTAGGTAACGCAAGTATCGTTGAGACTATGCACGCTACAATTGGTAAAAGTTGACACCAAGGAATCGATGACGGCTCCAGTTCCAACTATATCACAAAACTCAAAGCAAATATCTTGAGGAACCGCAGGTTCTCCGCAGAATTCTTGCACTTCTTCGCAAACACCATCATCACCGCTACAGTCATCGGAGACCAATAATTGATAGCCAGGAATAATAAGATCGGCGCATATGGTTTCTGCAGCAATGGCATTGAGCACCTCTTCTCCAGTTGATGGATTGAAGTCTACTAGGTCGAGCACGTTTCCTTGAAAGTTTAGTCCGTGTATGTTGTAGGTTCCAACACCATTGTCAATGGTGGCGAAATCAAACGAACCTGTCGTGTTTAAAGAAACGATGTCGTAAATAATGTTGTCGGTAGGATCTAAGTCCGTGGTAAGTACGTAGATATATACAAAGCCGTTGGAATCGTTTTCGCCACTTACTGTAGGAGAACCCACACTTTGGTCTGGTCCTATACATAGCATTGCTGGTGGAGAAACTGTTCCGGCGTCAGCTTCGCAAGGATTTTCTACTATTTCGCCATCTACATTAACGATAACCAACACGTTGACACAATTGTTTTCAGTATCACAAATGGTATAATTGAAACTATCACTTCCGGCAAATCCGTTATCTGGAGTGTAGATTAGAAACATACCCGTTGGATCCAATTGAACAGTACCATTAAATCCATTGGTCGCTTCGGTGATACTAAAGTCCAATCCTAAAGGATGTTCATCATTATCTAGAACCATTAAATCGGAAGGTGCGTCGGCCAATATATTGAACTCATCGTCTTCTCCCATTGGGCCACAGTCGGGGCCTACGGTGAAGAAAAACTGAGAAGAGGAACATAGTTGATCTGGACTATCGTCACAAACTTCAACCTCTAAGAAATCTTGTCCCAAGAATGCCGGCAGTGGTGTGTAAGTAAAGCACAAATCGGTATCTATTTGAATACTACATCCAAAAAGAGAACCTGTATGACCGTTGATACTAATGTTGTCACCATCTGGATCGCAGTCTATTGGAAAGCAATACTCTACTGAGGCTAGAGGAGGCGTGCAAAAGAAGAAAGTATCTGTACAAGGAGCATTAGATCCTCCCGTATTTTGATCGCATTCAATGGTAAAACTTACTGGGAAGTCACCGCATTGCGCATCTGTTAGCGTTGCTTCGTAAGTTCCTGCTTCCAAGCCTGCTATATCTAATCCGTCTTCTCCGTTTACAACTCCATTTTCGGAGAATAAGGTAAAGTCACCGCTTCCCGTATCGTCTTCGATAACAATAGTCGCAGACCCGTTGCTGGAACCACATACTGCATTTTCTGTTTGCACTGTGATTTGGGGCTCGCCCACTTGAGTTAAACTATTTGTTATAGAAACCTCACATTGTTGTGCGTCGATAAAAACAAATTGGTATGATCCCGGAGCTAAGTCTGTAAGGGTTATTGACTCACTGTTTTCGGCTTGCTCCTGCCCGTTTACCAATATTTGGTAAGGAGCAATTCCACCTTCGACACTAACCGTTATGGCGCCATTGTCTAGGTTGCAAAGAGCATCAGTAACATCGTTATCATCAATATTTACAGCACAATCGGCACCTCCCGATACCATAAAACCGAAGTCTACATTGACTTCTTGGTTGGCGTCACTAATGGTTACGTCTTGTGAAGCGGGAGTCGATGGTTCGATACCTACCACCCATTGGGTTACAAAAACCGAATAGGTAGAATTGTTTAAATCGTTGAAGGAGTAAAATCCACTTGCATCTGAAACTGTAGTTGTTTGCGACCCAGCTACATCGCTGAGTGTAATAAGCATACCCATCATACCAGACTCTGTTGCGTCAAAAACGCCATCTGCATTGTTATCTAGAAACACAGTTCCCGAAATCCTTCCATCCTGCGCTTGCACATCTCTATCGATAAACATCGCTAAGAGTAATATCACTGCATAAAAAATAGTCTTTTTCATATCTCTTCTCTTAGGCGATTAAATTAGAAGTATCGTGGTGTAACCACTTTTCTTTTATCGGTTCCACCGAAATCAAGACCAATTAATATTTCGTGCGACCCAGTATTGAAATCTGCCAGATCGGATAGCGTATAATCGTATGAATATCCTAAGCGAAGGTTTTGAGAAACCTGCAATTCGATAATTCCATCAACTGAGTCCTCTATTCTATAGGTGGCACCCAACCAAAGGCGCTCAGCAAATAAGAAACTTAAAGTAACGTCTGCCGATATAGGCGCAACGGCAGGTATTGATCTAATTAAGAATGAAGGTCTCAATTTTACGTTAGGGCCCAATGGCAATATCAGTCCTCCGTTTAAGTAGTAGTGACGAGACTCGGCAGCCAAAGAAGTTGGCGATTCGAGATCGTTATCAAGTAAGTGAGGCACCGAAAATCCTAAGTACAAACTCGGTGTATAGAAATAAAGGCCTACACCAAAGTTGGGTAGTATTCTATCTGGGTCCGTGCTAAAAACTGGATCACTTATACCTGGATTAACTCGGGTAAAGTTCGATTGCGAGTATCGAACACCGGCTTGAATTCCTGCAGCCAATTTGGCTCTTGGACTCAATAAAAAGGTATAAGAGTAAGCTACGTTTAATCGTGCATTGGTGTGAACACCAATTTCATCATACTCACCCCATACACCTAAACCAGCTTTTTCTCTTACTGGTCCATGAATACCGAAGGCAGCAGTTCGAGGTGCGCCTTCTATATCAACCCATTGATATCGACCGATAGTTGTAATACTGAGACCATCTCTGGATCCGGCATATGCGGGATTAAGTACCAAGCCGTTGAACATATACATAGTATACTCGGCATCTTGTTGGGCGCTCAGGCTGCTAAAAGTGAGCATGGCAACCGTGAGGGCGGCAAAAACTCTTTTCATCATGTTGGACAATTAGTAGTAGTTAAAAGACGGACATACAATGCCCGTACCATAAGAGACTAAATAGCGTGCCAAAAGTGGCACTTTGTGTCCGAACTCCGACTCAACAGAAGTTCCCAAAACCAAAAAATGGATATAAACGACTGGTTAATAGTCATTTATATCCATTTTTGCTAATCGCCGACTGGGCATCGGGTTTCTTTAAGTTATTCACAGAACCAGTTTATAAGCTGGTTTGAAAAAAGGGCTAGAGAGAGGGAGGTATAATCGGATTTTCCCTCAAGCCCCAATAGATGAAAATATGAAAAAGAAACTACACTTGGTTGTGTTCCGAGATTATCCCCCCTTATCTTCTTAGTTCGACAAATCCCGCTGTGCGGTATTCATCGACACCATTAGTTATTTCAAGTATGTAAAAGTACGTTCCATCAGCAGCAGCTTTTCCAGGAAGCGTGTTGCCATCCCAGATACCTGGTGTTTCAAGTACGTAGTTATTTTCGTACATCGTTTGCCCCCAACGGTTGAAAGCAACAAATCGAGCTGTGTAATCAGCATCTCTAAACTGGTCTAGTCCAGTTGCTCTCATTTCGTCATTAACGCCATCACCGTTTGGTGAAAAGCCGTTGGGTATATAAAGCTCTACTTCTGCACTCTTAACGATAATATTTACAGTCGCTACATCGCTAAACCCACAGGCAGTAAGCATATAAGTCAGTTCAGTTTCACCTCTAAAGCCTTCGTATGATTTAAACGAAATACTTCCATCAATATTGATCCAAGCCTCACCATTTTCAGAGGTTTTTACAATTTCAATACCGAAATCGCAAGCCCCAGGGAAACCATCATTATCCAAAACATACATCAAAGATTCTACTTCAGGCTCAACTTCATAAGCATCGTCATTAACAAAGATACTAGCAAGTGGGCCTGTAAGAACCGTAATGTCTACAGTAGCCGTGCTCATATTTCCGTTCTCATCGCAAATAGTGTAGGTAAATGAATCCAATCCAGCAAAATCAGGATTCGGTGTGTAAACAAACATTCCATCTACTAAAGCCACTGTGCCGTTCATAGGTTGAGTGAAATCACAAATAGTAAATGTGTCACCATCAGGATCGAAATCATTTGGCAATACATCTATAATCTGAACTGTATTTACAAAGTTTGATGACATATCGTCAACAGCCACCGGAGGTGAGTTGTTGCTACAATCTTCTTGTACATTAATGTTTGCTGTAATCTCATCGCATACAGCGGTAGGATTGCCTGCCGCATCAGTCGCGCAAGCAGTAATGCTTACTTGATCTTGTCCCAAGAAACCAGGAGCCGGTGTGTAGTTAATACAGTTATCAGAAACAACCGCTACAGCCTGACCTTGATTCAATGAAGAAACTGCGCTAGTTATTACGTAAGCACCGTCTATACCGCAAAGAACATCCGCGCAAAGTGTTACCGTTGTATTGAGATTTGTACAGCTGAACAAAGGTTGATTAACACAGGCCTCAGTACATACAGTTATCGTTGCTACGTCCATACCCCCTTCACTATCGCAGATAGTATAGTTGAAAGTATCGCAACCTACAAAACCAGGGTTTGGCGTATAGAAAAACTCATCTCCTATTAGCTCAACAGTTCCGTTTGAAGGATTGTCAAAGTCACAGATGAAAATTGTTAAGCCATCAGGACTAAAATCATTATCCAATGGACTAATAGATACAGTTGAACCATCGGTTGTAACCGTATCGTTTACTGCAACTGGACCTTCTGGAAGATCATCACAAGTCGCAAGAATATTAACTAGTATAACTACCGTTTGACAAGTTCCGTCAGCTGTACAAGCTGTAACACTTACTTGATCTTGTGAGCCAGCTGGAATACCCGGTAGTGGCGTATAAATAATACAATCGCCAGTAATAACCACAGAACAGTTGAAAGTTGTCGAAGCATCCGTAATTGTGAATGGACCCACTAAATCACAAAACACAGGACAAAACTCAACCGGAGTCGATGGTGTAGTACATACTTCAGGGTTATCACATACAACTTCTCCTCCTTCTACTGTAATATTTACAGTACCAGAAGATGTTCCGTTAGCGCAAGGGCTATCGTCACAAACATCGTAGGAAAATGAATCATTACCTTCAAACCCAGGGTTCGGAGTATAAATGAAACCACTAACTCCACTTTGAACCACAGTTCCATTACTTGGTTGTGTGTTTCCGCAAACTGAAATAAAATCACCATCAGCGTCAGAATCGTTAGCAATTACATCAATAGTTAATGCTTCACTACTAGTCAAGCCAAAATCAGGGCTTGCAACAGGTGGCGTGTTAGCACCAGCAGTAATCGTAATTGAAACATTAGCGGTATCGCTACCAGATGAATTACAAAGGGTGTAGGTAAAACTATCAGTTCCCGTATATCCAGCTACTGGAGTATAAGTAAACGAACCGCCAGTAAGGAATAGCGTTCCAAAGGCAGTTTGCGTAAAAGAACAAATATTAAATGAGCCCTCGCTGTCTGTATCATTAACCAATACATTGATTATACCTCCCGCTTCACAGTTAAGAGTGAATACATCATCAACCGCATCCGGCGCAATTACCCCACCCGCTGGTGGATTGGCTGGTGGAGTCGGTGGAGCCGTTCCAGCCCCGGTATTAGTATTAGTACAATCAACAGCCGTAGTAACAAATACTAGAGCGGTTTCACATGTCCCACTTGAATCGCAGGCCGTAATAGAGACTTGATCAGGCGCATTGGCATTTTCCATCCCTGGTAAGGGGAGATAGGAAATACATTGGGCATTATCAATTTGAAGAGAACATTCGAATAATGACGCTATATCATTAACCGCGTAATCAGCACCGAGGGTACAATACTGAGGACAAATCTGCAATGCCGTTATGGGCGTTGTACAGGTCGATTGGTTATTACAATCCTGAGACTGCAACGACACAATAAAGCCTAGTAACAAGACGGCAACTCCAAAAACTTTTTTCATCGTAATTATTTTTACTCTTATATCGCAGATATTCCAACCTATGAAGGTAGGTATAGAAAGCCCACGAACCTTTCATGAAGCGTAGATTGCAATTTTTCTGCCAAAAAGTGCGTACGCACGATGTTACAGAAAAAAACAGATCAAAATTAGAAGATTTGACCTATTTGTTAGTTAGATTCATCACTACGATCCAAATCTATTTAGCTGATTACGAGCGTTTTACGATTATCCAATTACAAATTTCAGTAATATTTCAGTAATGGTATAAAAAAAATGGACCCAGGGGTCCATTTTCTCATTTAACGGTAGGAAAATTTCCTTATTTCTTACACATTTCAGTGCAATTAAACACTCTTAAAACTTTTAAGAAAATGTCTGTTGTTGTTGTAGATTCTTGCGAGTTGACGTACAGATAAATCGTACTTCGACTCCAATCCCAACAAAATGTTGTAGAACGTAATCTCACGTTTTTGAAGTTCTTCGTAAACGTCCAACACTATGAGATAGTTTCTCATTGTATCAGGTTTGACTAAGTTCATCTCAATAGCCTCTTCCATAGTTATTTCCTTTGGAATCGCGCTCTTGAATAAAATTTTAATGTCTCTAGGGTCCATAGTTAAAAAAATCTTCTTACCATAATAAATTAGCAATGATGTCTATTGCAAACAAAATGCCACAAAGCACGGCAAGCATTGTCGTCAAGGCGATTTGGGCGGAAATTCGAAGTTGCGGACACCGCCTGTCCTGATGACATCCAAAAATGCTACCAAAAAATCTTGTTCATTGCAATTTGGGCGTGTCCCTCATAAGTTTACACAAGAATTTTTAAAAATTCTTGTGTAAACTTATGAGGGTCGGGCTTTCGGGGCTCGCTCTGTTCTGCTCCTTTCACGCTTAGCACTTCTAGCTCTTAGGAGCTAAGTGCTACGGTTCAGTAGCAACAGGAGCTCAAACAAACCCCTCTATCCCTCACGCGGATTTACTTCATTTTATAGAGTTGCCACCAAGGAACAGAAGGGTATTCGTGATGTTCGTGGTGATAACCGAAGAAATAACAAGTGAAAAAGGCGAAGAAATGGTTCTTGTCCTGACTTCCCGCGGCATGCGGAAGGTGATGGTGCTCTTTTTTGTGCGGCTGGTAAGTCCCAAAGAAAAACAACTGAAACGTACTGATAAAAGCTGGCAGGATCCAATAGAGCAATAAGTTCTCAATCGGAAAGAAGAATTTTAAGAGATTAAATGCCAAGGCGTAACCCAAGAAGTTTATCCAACCGACGTAGTTTCTAAAAAACCTAAAGTACCAAGCAATGAAATTGCCATTGTGATAATCCGGATCCTCCTCCCCTACTACTTCACTATGATGTAAGTGATGAAGCTTACTGAGCTTTGGTAAATAAAAACAGGCATAAAGAAATGAGCAGAGCTGACCGAAGAAGCGATTGATATTTGAGTTTCGGCTTATCGTTCCGTGCATTGAATCATGTGCGGTAATAAACAAACCAGTAAACAAATGAGCTTGCGCGAAAATAAAGAAGTAGGTCAGCGGAGCACTGAAATCTACTGTTGTTCGAAAACTAAAGGATAGATTCAGAAACCAAAGCAAAGTTATAAAGAGCGCAATTATGGCTCCTTTATAAGTACCCACAGTTATTTTAGGCTTTTGCGTCGAGCTGGTCATTTTTGAAGTATTCGTAAAACCACGTAACCAATATTAGCAACAAAAAACCATAAGCCAGGTCTTCTATTGGAATACTTCCCATTCTTACTCCTATATTCTCCAAGTCGTTATAGCTAACTACGGGCATGTAAGTCAGGATACCATTGACAATAAAAAACGGAAGCAGCACAATCAAAAAAGATCTGAGGAACAAACCCAACCACTTAGGATTTCGAATAGCAATAAGGTAAAGCACCAACGCATTCAAAATGTAGGTAACACCGCTATACCAGCGATCAAGATATAGCGCACCGAGTATTGCACAAACAGTGGCCAAGGCCATAAGCACTTGTTTCCCATATTTATCAAAGCTTGCTATTGGTTTGAAGTAGCGCAAAACCTCATAGATGAATAAGCAACTAAAAGGGATTATCAAGAAGAACAAATACTCCTCTAAGGGCAAGCCAAAAAATCGAATGCCAACTAAGTACTCATCATTAAAACTCCAAATACCTAGATTGTGAAACAGCACGTCCCAGATAATAAAAGCAATACCAACAATTAGGATAGCAGGAAACAAGAACTTCCATTTCGAAACATAATTGATCCGTTTCTCAAAACTCAGCAACAATGGAATCATTAGACTTGCCAAATCTACAAGAAGATAGAGGGCGTTCACTAGATTAGATTTAATCTGTCTTTCAAGATCGAGTTTGCCAGAATAGCGAGTTTACGGGCATTGTTAATTCTAAGCCTACCCGTCTTTATCATATCAATAGGGGCCGCACGTAGTTTTTCAAACAAGGCTAGGTAATAGAGATAAGCCGAAAAGACACCAAGCCGTGCGGACTTGGGCAGAGCTTTGATTCCTGGATAGGCTTTCTTAAAATCTTCTGCGATCTCATTTTCAATTTCAATTTTTTGCGCCTCCGAAAACTCATTATAATCTACATCGGGAAAGTAAGTCCGGCCACGTTCTTTAAAGTCGCTGCGCATATCTCTTAAGAAGTTCACCTTTTGGAAAGCAGCACCAAGGCTTTGGGCAGGAGCACGCAGCTCATTGTACTGCTCAGCGTCACCTTTCGTGAATACTTTTAGGCACATTAATCCTACTGCTTCTGCCGAACCAAAAACATAATCGTCATACAATTGACGGGGATACTTCTTATTTACAAGATCTAATTCCATACTGCGTAAAAAAGCATCAATCAATTCCTGATCAATATCATACTTATTTACAGTTTCTTGAAAAGCGTGCATTACTGGATTTAAACTTAAGCCTCGCTTAATACATTCGGTAGTCTCAAGTTTCAGGTCTTCCAACAATTGTTGTTTATCGTGCTCGTGAAAGGTATCCACGATTTCATCTGCCAGGCGAACAAAGCCATAAATGCTATAAATGGGAGAACGCAAGGGTTTGTCCAAGGCTTTTATTCCTAAGGAAAACGAAGTACTGTACGCATTCGTAAGTGCTTTGCTCAGCGCAATACTAGTCGACAGATACTTTTGCATGATCTTTTTCGATTCGTTCACAAACGAGTTTAGAACTAATAACTACAATAGGCAGTCCCGTTCCAGGAATTGTAGAAGCTCCGACGTAATACAAATTACCTAGCTCTTCATCTTTGTTTGCAGGACGGAGCGCTCCGACTTGTTTCAGTCCGTGTGCCAAACCTAGTCCGCTTCCTTTATACAAGTTGAATTTATCTCTCCATTCAATAGGATTATAAATAGTCCTAGACAAGGTGTTGGCCTTTAGGTCAAAGTTTAGTCGCTTAGACATATCCTCAATAATGGTATCGGCTAGTTGTTCAGAGTCTGCCCAATCAGGTTTGTAACGTAAATCTGGTACGGGGCAGAGTATAAACAAGTTTTCGCATCCTTCCGGTGCAGCATTATCATTGGAACGAGAAGTCACATTTACGTAGTAATAAGGCTTCTCGGGATTTACTGACTGTCGAAATATTTTCTTGGCATAAGCTTCGAAGCCTTCGCCCAAAAAGTAGGTGTGGTGATGTAAGTTATCTAGCTTTCCTTTTACACCTAAGTAAATAGTGAAAGGCGCTAAAGTCCATTCCAAACTATCAAGCTTCTTTTCGCTATAAGCAGGTCTTTTCAAGATTTTTCCGCGGAAGGATGCTGCATCTGCGTTACTTACAAATAGATCCGCTTCATAACGCTTACCGTTTTGGTCTATCATAGCTTTGACTTCGCCATAAAGACTTTCGACCTCAGTAATTTCTGTATTGAAATGAAATTTAACACCCTTTGCTTCTAACGCACCTTTTATAGCTCGTACGATATTGTACATCCCGCCCTCAATGTTCCAGTAGCCGTCATGTTTCAGTTCGGTATAGTTGAGCAAACTATAAACTGCTGGAGTATTGAAAGGTGTTGCACCTAAGAAAAAAGCCACGAGTGAGAAAATTACTTTTACTTCATGGCTCTCAAAATGTCTTTCCAGTTCCGACCACATAGAACGGAACAGCATCGGGCTATACTTTAAAGGAACCTGCATTAATGAAAGTAAGTAAGATGGCAATCCTGAAAAGTTCTTTTTTATAACGACGTTCTCAGTACTATGGAAAATGCCTCCGGCTTGAGCCAGATACTTCTCAGCCTTTTTTTCAAAGTCCGGTTCTATGGCTTTGAACTCTTTGGCCAGTCGAGCTAAATCCTTGTAAATATGAAATGGTTCTTTTCTATTAGCAAAGTATACCGCGTAGCAAGGGTCGAGTTCTTGCATTTTTAAAGGGTTGGCCATTCCGCAATCTTTGAAAAGCTCGTCAAACTCATAGGACATACTGAAAAATGAGGGGCCCATATCAAATGTAAACCCGTCCTTCTCCAAACGATTCAAGCGCCCACCTGCTTGATGATACTTTTCAAGGATAGTAACGTCGTAGCCTTTAGAACTCAACCTCAAAGCTGTTGCCAGCCCACCTAAACCACTGCCTACTATACAAACCTTTTTCAATGACTAAACTTTCTGTAAAAATAGCAATCAGAAAGGGGTTTGAAACACCAATTAGTATCTTTAAGCTATGGGTCGGATTTTATCTATTGATTTTGGGACTAAGCGCTGTGGTATAGCGGTTACTGATCCAGAAAGAATAATAGCGACAGGTTTAACGACTATATCTACCAAGGATATTTTTGACTTTTTAGAAAAGTATATCGCTGAAGAAACTGTAGACATAATAGTCGTTGGTGACCCTAAGCAGCTAGATGGCAGCGACAACGATGTTTCTGCTAAAGTTGATCGTCTGGTTAGTGTGTTGACTAAGGCTTATCCTGCAATAAAAATTGACAGAGTGGATGAGAGGTACACGTCTAAGCAGGCCCAGGAAACTTTGATTCTTTCCAATACCAAAAAGAAGAAAAGAAGAGACAAATCTTTGCTGGATAAAATCAGTGCGACTATTATATTGCAAACTTATTTAGATCAGATATAGAATGGTACTTCCCATTTACGCATATGGCGACTCCGTATTAAAAAAAGTCGGAAAAGAAATTGACCCAGAATTTCCTGGCTTAACGGAGCTTATAGAAAATATGTACGAAACAATGTATCGTGCCAGCGGAGTAGGATTAGCTGCACCACAGATTGGCATGAGCATTAGACTTTTTATCGTTGATACTCGCCCGCTTCTTGAAGATGAGGAAGAAGAGAATAAAGAAGAGCCTTTGAACGAAGTCTTCATTAATGCAGAGATTCTTTCTAGTGCAGGAGAGCCCTGGTCTTTTACTGAAGGGTGTTTGAGCATCCCAGGCATTCGTGAGAATGTAATGCGTCAGAGCGACATTACTATGCGCTATCAAAATGAGAAGTTTGAAACCATCGAAAAAACATTTACTGGCGTGTCGGCTAGAGTAATACAACACGAATATGATCACATAGATGGTAAACTCTTTACAGATTATTTAAAACCGCTGAAGCGTCGTATGCTGAAAAAGAAGTTGGAAAAGATATCCAAAGGCGAAATAGAAATTTCATATAAAATGAAATTTCCCAACAGAAGCCCTAAAAAAAGATAAACAATCAGGCAAGAGCAATCTCACTAAGGCATCGCAAAAGTATAGGTCCTGGTCATTGGATCTCTAGAGTAACTCCCTTCAATTCTAACGGTCGTCCCTCCAGATATTTTGGAAAAGATATCGTAAATACTTTTCGTGCTTTTCATTTCCTTACCGTTCACTTTTTGAATAATAAAACCTTCGCGCATTGTAGTTACGGCCTTGAGGATTCCCATATTCAATTCAAATACTCGCACTCCGAAAAGTAAGTTCTCGTTCTTAAGGTCTGTCATCGATAAATCTTCAAAACGCGCTCCCAACTTGTTCTCTACTTCAATCTGCGAATCTTTGACAATCTCCATTTGATTATTCTCATTACGGAGTAAAACACGAGCAATGTGTTCCTTGCCTCCGCGCAAGAAAGTAACTTCCACCGTTTCGCCGGGACTGTATTGAGACATACGCTCATTGTACTTCGAAACGTTTCCAATTTTCACACCATCCATGGCGGTAATAACGTCTGTTCTTTTTATACCTGCTTTTCTAGCGGAGCCATTAGTGATTACTTCGGTTACGTAAACACCGAGTAAACTTTTTATGTTGTAAGTCTTAGCTAATCTATCGTCTATATTTTTGACCATAATTCCTAGGCTTGCGCGCTGGACTTTATTAAACTTCTTTAGGTCGTTAACGGTTTTGTAAACGATGTTTGATGGCACGGCAAAAGAGTATCCCGAAAAACCGCCCTCGCGAGTAGCAATAGCCGTATTTATGCCTACAAGCTTTCCGTCGATTGAAACAAGCGCTCCCCCACTATTACCTTCATTGACTGCAGCATCGGTTTGAAGAAAAGATTCTATAGCATTTTGCTCGTCTAGGATATCTATATCTCGGCCTTTTGCACTTATAATTCCGGCAGTAACTGTACTTGCTAAATTAAAAGGATTACCAACTGCCAAAACCCATTCACCCACTTTCACTTCATCGCTATTCGCGAATTCGATAAAAGGTAAATCAATTCCGTTGATTTTAAGGACTGCCAAATCTGTATTGGCATCCCTACCAACTAACTTGGCTTCATAAGTTTTTTTATTGTAGAGTGTAACTCTCAATGACTTTACATCTTGTACTACATGATTGTTGGTTACGATATAACCATCGGAGGAAATAAGAACACCAGAGCCGCTATTCGTTCTTTGCGTATTCGCGCTATTGTAATACTTGTCGAAGTATTCATATATCTTACTTTGCGAGTCTCCTGGAGTAGCTTTGGTTCTCTGTGTAGTACTGATGTGCACCACTGAAGTAGTAGATGTCCGTGCTGCAGATGTAAAGTCCACGGGTTGGGCAGAACCGTCAAGATATTTACCCGCTAAATGGATGCTATGCTCTTCGCCTCCTGCCTCATAAACGATGGTTTTGACTGGTTGCTCAAAAAACTGGGTATAGGTAAAAACGCCGAGTATGGCACTCAGAAATGAAAAAACGGCGATTAGTAGAATATTCCTCATTAAGTTACTTTTATCGGGGTATTGAGGTCGATGGAATAAGCTCAAAAATAAGGCCTATTTATAGATACAGTACCTTTATTACTAACAAGAAAGACCGAAAATAATTGCAAAAAGAGGAAGATAAGCGACGAAGCGGAAATGTATTTGGCTGGAAATGGTCATTGGTTGGCTTGGCCATCATTGTGTTTTCACTAATCGCAGTGCTGATCCAAAATTACCAGGAGACCGGTGCGGTATTTCCAATCGTAATTGAAAAGGTTAGGAACTAATATGAATATCTCATTTCACAAGTACCAGGGTACTGGCAACGACTTTATTCTAATTGACAATAGGGAATTGGCCTTGGCCCACGACAATCATACAACGTATGCAAAGTGGTGCGACCGCCGATTTGGAGTTGGCGCGGATGGGCTCATCTTAATTGAATCTGCTCTTGAAGTAGATTTCCGAATGGTTTACTTCAACGCCAATGGCCAGGAAGGCAGCATGTGTGGAAATGGTGGCAGATGCGCCGTGCACTTTGCAAGGCATTTGGGTATAATAAAAAGCGAGGCAAAATTCCTCGCTGTAGACGGATTACATGAGGCAAACATCAAGGAAGACACAATCGAATTGAAGATGATTGACGTAGACCTTATTGAAAATCTAGACGCTGACTTCTATATTGATACGGGTTCGCCACATCACGTTGAGTTTGTTACGGAACTCGATAAAGAGGATACTTTTTCAAAAGGAAAAAGTATTCGCTATAATGATCGATATAGGGGCAAAGGCACTAATGTAAACTTTGTAGAAATAGTTGATACTACTTCGTGCAAAGTGAGCACTTACGAAAGAGGGGTTGAAGATTTGACTATGTCCTGTGGCACCGGCGTTACCGCAGTTGCTATTGCGATGCTGGAAAAACAAAATGCGCCGACGGGTAAATATAGAATCGGAACGGAAAACAAAGGCGGGCAATTAGATGTGCAGTTGGAAAAAGTTGCTGAGAAACAATACAAAAACATTTGGCTGACTGGACCCGCCGCTATTTCTTTTACTGGAGTTCTTAATTTGCGTGAGGGATAGAAGGGTTGTCTGAGCTCCTGTTGGAAAAAGCAAGAAAAGACCTTAGCTCCTAAGAGCTAGATGGGCTTTTTGCTTTTTGCAGAACAGAGCGAGCCCTGAAAGCCCGACCCCGAACTTAGTGCGCAGCACTAGAAGAGAGCGGGGCACGCCCAAAAAACAAACAATGGCAAAAGTTAATATAAAGACCCCAGAAAAATTTCATTTCGAAACGATCGTCCCAGTTCGTATCGACGATATCAACTACGGCAATCATTTAAGCAACGATAAATACCTGAGCATTGCCTTTGAAGCACGTTTTAGATTTTACAAACATTACGGCTTTGAGGAATTGAACCTTGATGGAACGGGTACTATAATGGCCTATGCTAACTTAAACTACCTGGCCGAAGTAAAATATGGGGAGCAACTGCTGGTGCAAATCGCATTGCGTGATTTAAGCAGTGTTAGATTTGAGCTAATGTATTTACTGTCTAATAAAGAAAGCGGCAAGGAAGTAGCCCGTATTGAAACGGGTATTGTTTGTTATGACTACGACGCCAAGAAGGTGGTTCCGGTTCCAGAATCGTTTAAGCAACACTTCGTGTAGCACGCATCATTCGGCCTTTGCCGCTTAAGTCATTTTTTAGTTCTACGTTTCGGAAGCCCTTGGCAATTAGTAGTTCCTCTACCCCACCGGCATAAAACTCGCTCATCTCGAAATACAAAACGCCGTTTTCGTTTAAGTAGCGATTCGCGAAGTCCGCAATAAGTTTGTAGAAATAAAGCGTATCTCCTTCGGGGGCGAACAGGGCTACGTGCGGTTCAAAGTCTAAGACGTTTTTGTAAAGGCTTTCTTTCTCCTTGAGATCGATGTAGGGCGGATTGCTAATAATGATATCGAAATTGGGGTAGTCGTTTTCTTGCCACACTCTTATGTCGTCGAGTTTAATATCTGCTCTAGACTTCAGCTGAGTCGCATTCTTTTTCGCTACTTCGAATGCCCCTTCGGAAACTTCTGTGGCGCTCACTTTTGCCGCAGGCATCAGATGATCGAGGGCTAGTGCAATGCAGCCACTACCAGTTCCGATATCGAGTAAGGAACCCGCAAATTGTTTCCCATGCTCTTCCAGAATCCAATGCACTAATTCTTCTGTTTCTGGTCGTGGTACCAGCACCCTATCATCTACATAAAAGTTCAATCCACAAAATGGCGCTTCTTTTAAGATGTACTGAATAGGTTCATCTTTCTTTAAGCGCTGGACTATTTGCTTAAACTCTTCAGCAAGACTATTCTCCACACCAAAATCTGGGTCGATCATCGCTTTTATTTTATCGATATCGAAATACTCGAGAACGATTCCATAAATCGCGCGTTGCTCACCTTCTTCGTAGTGATTCAGCTCATGATCGAAATACGCTTTTAGATTGGATAAAGTTTCCATTAAAATGATTCGTAGATGGCGACGAGTTTTTTCTCTTCTTCTTGCCAGTTGTATTTTTCGCGCGCCTTCAGACAGTTGTTCCTTAAGCGATCGTAAGTATCGCGATTTTCCAAAATAGCGTTAGCTGCTTCGGCTAATTTATCAATCGTCAAATCTTCGACCAAGACCGCTACTTCATATTGATCATTGATGCGACGATATTCGGGAAAGTCTATTGCGATTTGTGGTACGGCGCTATGTATATAATCGAAAAAGCGATTGGCCAAAGACAATTTATAACTCACACCTTCATCGCTAAAAAGAGTGAAACCGATGTAGGCGTTAAGCGTATAGGTTTTGAGCTCTTGCGGTGGCACGAAGCCTTTGAAAAACACTTTGTCTTCCAGTTTTAAATCGCGAACCAATTGGCGACAGGTCTCGTAATTATCGCCCTTGCCACAAACAATCATTTTGCAATTGATCTGGGGCATTGCTTGAATCATTTCCTCTACACCCCTACCCACGTTTACCGCACCCTGATAAAGTATATAGGGCTCCTCAATAACAGGAAATGCTTTTTCTTCTAGCACTGTTGCGTTACGAATAATTTCAAATGGTTTTTTGTATTCCTTTTCAAAAAGTTGCGCGTAAGAATTACAGACGGTATAAGAACGAATGGCTTTGGGCACCGCAAACTGCTCTAGCCTTTTCCAAAACTTTTTTATACGCGGCCTAACTACTATTTCGGGGAGCTCTGCAAAATATTCGTGCGCATCGTAAGTAAAAGGAACGCCCTTCAATTTTGATGCGATGCTACAAGCGAGAATTGAGTCTAGATCTATAGCACCAATGACATCATACTTTTCAAACAGCAAGTAAATAAACAGGCGAATATTGTACTCTACGTAAAACAGCTTCCCCTTGGAGAACCACATACTCAATCTATGTTGCGCAAAATCCAATTTGTCGAGTGGCTTTGACTTTGGTTTTATTCTACCGACGAGTGTAATCTGGTGGCCGGCGCGCTGAAGCGAGCTACAAATACGGCGCATTCTCTGGTCGTAATTCAAGTCATTGGTAACCGTAAATACGATATTTTTGGGCTTGAATGTCATTTGGGCTCTACCAGTACTTTTCCTTTTTCATTCAGGTAGCCATTATCAAGCAACCAGCGTAGTGCATCGAGTACGGTTTCTTTTTCTTCCGTAACTACCTTGGCCACTAATAGTTCGCTGCTTACTTTTTCATTGCGCACGACGGAAAATATCTTCCTACAAACATTTCTAAAAGACTCGTCGGTTAACCTAAAATTGTCCGTTCCTAAGCAGACATCGCAATGACCGCAAGCGTTGCTTTTAGTCTCGCCGAAATAGTTCAGCAGTTCTTGGCTACGACAGCGCTGCGCTTCGACATAGGCTATCATTGCTTCTAGCTTTTTGCGCTTAAGTTCCTTTCTAAAAGCAATCATTTTTTCGTCAAAGTTCAAATGCGTTTGAGGCAAGCGCTCCGTTAAAAAGCTTAGTTGCGGTTTATCCTTTTGAGGAACATAATCCAACACCTCCTGTTTCTTCAACTCTTGCAACTGTTCTATGACTTGGGCTACAGATAAATTTGTTCCATGGGCAACGGCCGGCTCGTAAATCTCAACATAGTTTTCGAAACTCCCGCCATATGTGCGCAGCACTTTTTTCAATACCTCTTCGTAATAAGGATTCATCACATAAAACTTGTATATCAGCCCCGAGTCAATGCGCATGTGGAGCTTGCTCGGTATGTGAAACCCATCACTTAATGCAATATAGTCTGCCTCCGCCAAAATTTTTGTTGAATGATAGGCGCTGGCCATATTGAACTTGTAGCTGTTACAAAACTCGTACAAATCGAAATCGTAACTTTGTAACAAGCCGCTTCCGAGAGGAATGTTCACATGATTTCCTAATGCTTGATAAACCTTGCGCACTTCTTCCAATTCTGGATGACTTTTTTCGTGACGAACTCTAAGCTTAGTTTTATCTGCCTCGTTGTAAAGCAATATCGCTTTGGCGTAAGCACCATCACGTCCCGCACGCCCAGCTTCTTGAAAATACTCTTCCAAACTATTTGGTAACTCCAGGTGGAGCACCATACCTACGTTCGATTTATCAATACCCATCCCAAAGGCGTTGGTACAAACCATCCATTGCACATCGCCATTCATCCAAGCACCTTGGCGCTTGACTCTTTCCTTGGCACTCAATCCGGCGTGATAAAAGGAACTACTCACTCCTTTTTGTTTTAGAAAATCGCTTACACGTTTGGTGCTCTTTCGGCTACGCGTATAGACAATACCACTCTCTTTATTTTCCTTAACCAGCTCCAGTAGTTTCTCCGATTTGTTATCCGTTTGACAAGTGAGATAAGCCAAGTTTGCACGAGCAAAACTGTCAATATGAATGGCAGGTTCCACCAATTCCAACTTATCGGCGATGTCCTTTTGAACCTCGGGCGTTGCTGTTGCGGTGAGCGCCAGAAAAGGAACTTCAGGCTTGAGTCGACGTAGCTCATTTATTTCCATATAAGACGGACGAAAGTCATAGCCCCATTGTGAAATACAATGCGCTTCATCAATGGCCACAAAGGAAATGTTCATTCTATCCAAACGCTGTAAAAACAAGTCCGACTTTAAACGCTCAGGTGATATGTAGAGGAACTTATATTTACCGTAAATCAGGTTTTCTATTTCGCGATCTATGTCGCGGTAGCTCATACCAGAGTAAATGGCCAAAGCTTCAACGCCCCTTTTTTTCAAGTGATCTACCTGATCTTTCATTAAAGCAATCAGCGGAGAAATAACCAAACAAAAACCTTCCATTTGCAATGCTGGTACTTGGTAGCAAATAGACTTGCCGCCGCCAGTAGGCATTAAGACCAAGGCGTCCTCTTTGTTCAGGACGGATTGTACTACATTTTCTTGAAGCGATCGAAATTGATCATAGCCCCAATGCTTGCGAAGAATTTCTACTGCAGCATTTATCATAATTAGGACAGCATTTGTCCGTCTTTCATAACCAATTTTCTGTCCGCCAAATCGGCCAAGACATCGTTGTGGGTTACAATTACAAATGTTTGCGAAAGCTTGTCTCTCAATTCGAAAAATAGATTGTGTAACATTTCGGAACTATCGGAATCCAGATTACCAGACGGCTCGTCGGCAAAAATAACTTTAGGTTCGTTCATCAATGCACGAGCTACTGCCACTCGTTGTTGTTCTCCGCCGGACAGCTCACTCGGCTTATGGTCTAATCTGTGTGAGAGCGACAAAAAATCCAAAAGCTCTTTTGCGCGAGAAGTCGTGGCTTTTCCATTGCTGCCATTTATGTAAGCTGGAATGCAAACATTTTCGACCGCCGTGAACTCAGGTAATAAATGATGAAACTGAAATACAAAACCGATATTTTTATTTCGAAAACGCGCCAACTCCTTTTCGTCCATCGAGTCAATACGTGAGTTGTCAATTTCTACAATGCCTTTGTCGGGCGAATCGAGCGAGCCTAGTATGTGCAACAGCGTACTTTTTCCAGCGCCCGAAGCACCGACAATAGAAACAACCTCACCTTTCTGGATCTCAATACTAACATCACGCAGGACTTCTAAAGAGCCAAAAGACTTAAAAATGTTCTTACCAATAATCACTAGGAAGCAGATTGTTTAGAATGATATTCTCCGAGATTGAAAATAGGTTTTTGAATGGGCATTCCCATCTTAAATCCATATTCTGGGCTCAATTCTGCCAATAGATAGTCAAAATTGTAGGCGATAGAACCTACAAAGTGTACTGGCAAGCTTTTGTAATCAGGTATAGCAAGGATATGAGTCTCTACAAATTCGCGAAGGCAGCTTTTAACCAGATCGACAGTGTACTCTTGTTCATTAGCCGTGACGAATTTAGCAAAGCTCGCTAGGTAAGCATTAGGTCGGGCTTCTTTATATAAGTGCTGTAATACCTTCTCGCGTTTCAAATCGTAGCGCTCCTCAAACAACAAGGCAGTTTCCTTGGGCATTCTACCATAAAAATAATCATGCAAAAGCGTTTTGCCAATATGCATTCCGCTGCCTTGGTCGCCTAACAAATAACCCAAAGAGGCCCGCGCTGGGTACAATTGTTCCCCATCGTAAAAAGCAGCGTTGGATCCAGTTCCTAAAATACAAACGATACCAGCGCCTTGACCACAAGTAGCGCGAGCGGCTGCCATCATATCGTGGTCCACAGATACCTTTGCCTCGGGAAAGTAATTTTCTAGGATCGACTTTAAGAACGCCTGACGTTCTGGGCTAGAACAAGCTGTACCATAAAAAAAAAGTGCTCGAACCTGTTGCGCAATCGCTCCCATTTCACTAGCCTCCAAAACAGCGGACATTTCATCAAGGCTCATAAGTAAAGGATTAAGGCCAACGGTTTCAAAGCTGCTACGCTCCAATCCGTCTAGGAAGAGCCAATCGCATTTTGTAGAACCGCTGTCAGCAACTAAGAGCATTAAAAATTCCTTTACATAAACATAAGCTATAAGCGCTAAATATTTTAAACGATTCAAATTCTGAATGATCATTGCGTTATAATATTGGGCGTGCCCCTGCGATTTTTTCTTCTGCCCGATGGGGCAAGAAAAATTCTTGGGTCGGGCTCTCGGCCGTCGCTCTTTTCTGCCGAAGTCAAAAGCCGCTTCTAGCTCTTAAGGAGCTAAGCATCTCTCTTGCCTTCAGCAACAGGAGCTCCACAAGGCCTCCATCCCTCACGCAAGAGTTTGCTAATGCTGTGCTTGCGAGTTTAAACGTGTGAGGGATAGGAAG
>CAZZIZ010000030.1:0-22763 GCA_964654535.1 uncultured Chitinophagales bacterium | reverse complement strand
TGCGAGTTATCCTGCATTTTTTGACCAACAAAGAATAGACCTGCGGATTTGAGGCGCTGACCAACAAGCAAACAATCTGTTCGCCTGACCAGATGTGAGCAATACGGTCTAACCATCATTTACAATCTGCATTCGTCTGGTCAGGCGACCAGTCTAACAAACTTGTTGGTCAGCGACCAACAAGACGAGAAGGTTGTTCTCGCGTGAGGGATAGAGGCATTGTCGAAGCTCCTGTTGCTGGCAAACGCCGAGCCCTCAGCACCCTAGTGCTGGAGGGGCGATGCGTGTAGACAGCAGAACAGAGCGACTGCCGAAAGCCCGACCCTTGCAGCTTGCTGCAGAAGGGGCACGCCCAAAATATTTTTACTAAATCTTAAAAAGAAACCGCGACTCCCAACTTGAAGTTTCTACCCGCACCACTAATGCCAGAAGAAAAGGGAATATAATGCTCATCAAGAATGTTCTCGACCGCGGCGGTAATACGCCAAGTTTCGTTGACTTGATAGCGGCTATTGAAATTAAAGATGGTCCAAGTTGGTGAACCGCTAGGCAAAGCTTCGACTGCCCTATCTTCTCCCCCATCGCTGAATTGGTCAATGGGTTTTTCGGCATTCCATTCTGCAGCCAAGGCAAAAAGCCATTTGTCGTTATCGTAATAAGCGCGGAGCTTGCCAAAAGTGGGAGGGATGTGTCCAAGGGGCCTATCCTCGAAAGCGATTGTTTGTCCATTGGTAAAAGTGAGTTGGCCAGTCAAACCAAAACTGGGTTTGAATTGCCAATCCGCAAAAACGGTCCCACCAAATATTCTGGCAGCCGCATCGGTTTCGTTTCTCCAAGCTTGATTGAGTTCGCCTTCGTAGATTATTGAGTCTGTACTGAGGCCAGCTAATGTGCGTTGGATCAAGTTGTCCAGAAATGTGTAATAGGCCGAGACTTCTACATCTAGTTTTTCTGGTAAGCTATAGTTGTAAGTCACATCAAAACTGTAGGCGTACTCCGGACGCACATTCCCACTAGGAATAACAACTCTACCAGGTTCAAAGTCGAAGGTTTTCCCTACGTCGTCTATGTTTGGATTGCGATAGCCCGATCCTATCGACGAAGTGAAAAGATGTTTTTCGTTAAGACGATAATTCAAACCGATATTCCAGTTCGCTCCCCAATTGTCGTAGCTAATTTCGTCAAAAGGCAATACAGCGAAGGTATCGTCAATAAAAGTTGACCTCAATTTGTTTCGCGTTAGTCGAGCACCTCCAGTTAATATGGTTTGCTCATTTAGCTTGATTTTATGACGCAGATAAAATCCAAAGGCGGTCATATAATTCTCGCCGTCGGGATAACGCGTCTGAATGGGATTTGTAACTGTCTCACTTTCTATATCGCGCTCCACTGCTGTGGAAGTAAGGTCGTTGTAACTGTATTCGAGTCCGTATTGCAAGGTATGTTTTGCGTTAAACTTTTTTAGGGCGTCGGCGTTTACTATATAAATGTCTAAGTCTTCGACTCTTTCATTGCGAAAGTTACTGTCTCTTCGACGTGTAAGACGTGACTCTTCAATTTGTTGGTACGATGCGCCTATGTTGAACTCGTTGTGAATCAGAGACGGTTTTTCGTTTCGGTATCCACTGGATAATAATAATCGACGTTGCGGACCGTAGCTCCATTCGGCAAATCTTGGTATCCCATCGTTGTCTAGGTCATTGAGCCTATCGTAGCGCGGTACATCTGTTGACGTGCTGTACTGAAAATTGGTATACCACTCTTGGTCTTCTCCCACACGCACTCTCAACTTTTGTAAAAGATCATACTGATCGAATCCTGTAAAACGCAACACGTTTGGATCATCAGAATCTACAACTACGTCTTCGCCATCTATGCGCTCGATGTATTGTGGGCGGCTACCCCACACAGGATCGCCGTGGCTTCGTCTGGTTCCTATACGTAAGTCTCCATAACGATGTGAAGAGAAGGAAGCCAAATAAGCTATGCGGTCGCTACCGACTGCTAAGTCAACGTGGTTGTCAAAACCATTATAGGCAGAGGCGAAGCGACTGCTGGCATTGACTTTCCAGAGCAACTCATTCTGCAAGCCGAACTTTGGGTCGCGGGTATGGAAATGCATAACCCCTCCCAAGGCATCGCTTCCATAAACCAGTGAACCTGGGCCGAGAACAACTTCTACTTGATCAACGATATCGTGGTCTATGGTCAATACATTTTGTAAATGTCCCGAACGATAGATGGCATTGTTCAAACGCACCCCATCGACAACTAAAAGTACTCGACTTGCTTCTAAACCTCTAAGTACTGGACTACCACCACCGAGTTGGCTTTTCTGCAAATAGACTTTCGGGCTGCTGGTTAGTAGTTCTCCCGAATTTGCGGGTTGCTGCAACTGCACTGTTTTGGGTTTAATTATATCTACGTCATTGGAAACTTCGTCATAGGCTTCGCGCAGTCTATTTGCTCTGATGGTGTAGGTTGGTAGATTGGTTTCGGTCTTACTTAAGTAAACGTGTTCGTACAAGCTCGTTAGCTCCTTGTCAGTGACAGTTATGTTGTCATATGACGGATGCTGCACGATAAGCTCAAATGGCTTTTCCAAATCAGTAAAAGCAGCCTGCCCATTTACGTCGGTTGTAGCAGCCATTTCTCCATCGCTGGTAACTACATAAACTCCTTCTATTGGTTTGTTCGAACCAAACTCAATAACGGTTACTAGCACGTTCTGCGCCGGGAGCGCGGCACCAAAACACAGTAGCGTTATAAGGGTGAAATATTTGAATGAGGCGTTCATTTAAAAAGAGACTCTAAAGATAGTGCAATTTGCTCCTGGCGTTTTTTACTTCGGTAAGACAATTCTAAATGTCGTGCCCTTATCAATTACACTTTGGGCGACTGTTATTTTGCCTTTTTGAAATTCTTCTATGATTCTTTTAGACAAAGACAAGCCTAATCCCCAACCTCGTTTTTTTGTACTGTAGCCGGGTTGAAAGACATTCTGAAATTCTGATTTCGGAATTCCTTTACCCGAGTCTTCAACTTCTATAAAGACCTTGTTGTCTTTTTTGTACGCGCGCAAGATGATTTCTCCTTGACCATCCATTGCATCGAGCCCATTTTTCATAAGATTTTCGATGACCCAATCAAACAAGGGCGGGCTAAGTTTGGCTTGCGTACCTTCCGGCAACTTGTCATCATAAGTTACGTATACGTGCGCGCCAGCTCGTCTTCGCATATATTCAAATGCTTTCCTTAGCAATGGGCTTAGCTCGTGGTCTTCTAGTTTTGGGGTTGATCCTATCTTAGAAAAGCGTTCAGCAATAAGTTCTAAACGAGCAACGTCTTTTTCCATTTCTGGACCCAGTTTCATCTTGCCGCTACCCTGCTGCGTAAAACTTTGCTCCTCTTCTCTGCCCTTTAACATTTCGATCCATCCCACCAAAGAAGAAAGCGGTGTACCTAACTGATGCGCTGTTTCGCGGGCCATACCTACCCAGACTTGATCTTGCTCCGCACGTCGAGAAGAGCTAAAAGCTAAATAAGAAATACCTAAGAACAGTCCAATAATTCCTAGCTGAATAAATGGATAGCGAATAAGTTGCGCGAGTAAATTTGACGTGTCGTAATAGAGGTACTGTTTCTTCTCTTCGTTAATGACAATTTCAATTGGCTCTTGTCCGCTGGCTTTAATTTTATCCAGTCGTTTTTGAATAAAGTCATTGTCATCATCATCAAGCTTTATTTTCTCGTCGATTTCTTTGCTGAGGTTTCGCTGAAAACTGATTCTACCCTCTCCATCGGTAATAATAACCGGGATGGTGTTGTTGCCAACTATGAGGGTACGTTCTAAATTTAGCTCGGCGGTTGGGTCCGCCTTTAGAAACTCACTGTAGGACATAGCCAGCACTTCAACTTTCTTGCGTTCCTCGGTGGCGAGCTTTTTCGCCAACTGGTTATTGTATAATAGCGTAAGACCCACAATGATCAAGGCAAGGACCATTAGGATGACTTTCCACCAATACTTCCGACGATAAATATTCATTGATCCTAGCTAGCTATAAGTTGAAACGTCATTAAGGCAAATTAAGTACAATCGTCGTTCTGAATCCAGAATTAATTGATTTTAAGCTTAAAAGCAGGCTCAATTATACCCAAAACAAGAAAAGGTCGCTCTTTCGAACGACCTTTTCTAAAGTGGGCGATGAGAGACTCGAACTCCCGACCCCCTCGGTGTAAACGAGGTGCTCTGAACCAACTGAGCTAATCACCCTTTAAGGGAGGGCAAATATACACTTCTAAGTAGTAATCGTAAACCCCGGATTTGTATTATTTTGAAAGAAAAAACCTATGAATCCAGCCTCCTTACATGCTCTAATTCCCATCATAGCTGTTGGCGGCGGTTGTTTGGTCGCTTTAGCCTGGATAATATTAAACCCAGGCAAAGGAAACAAGCGGGACAGACAACTGCTAAAGAAGCTTGAAAAAGCCTATAACGAAAACGAAGCCCTAGCTGAAAGGGTCAAAAACTTGGAGTACATCGTCACCTCTCTCGATAAGGATATTTTAAGGCTCCATGCTGCCGACTTAAGTACCGATGACCCAAGCAGACAAATTGAGGCATTGAAGGACGAAATAAAACGACTGAAACAAGGCGGTACGGAAAACGAAGGAATCAGCGTTTCTTAATAGCCACGTGCAAATGGTCGGCTGTCCCAACGTGCCGGAGCGTGCGAAAACCCATTAACCAAAAATAGCCCTTCATAAAAAAGTTGCGTACTCCAGAGCGACCGTTCGTTCGCAAATCAATGGCATACACATATCCATCTTCTTGCGGGTAATGCAACGAGGACTGATTCACTTTTAATCCCATTTTTCCATAATCTTCTGGCTTGCGTTCTGCGTCGGTTATCATAGCGTCAGGATCGAAGTAGATTAAGCTACTCACTCCTACGCGAAGCAAAGGATGCAGAGCGGTAAACTCGCTTTTTACTTGCTGGGTTTTAAAATTCTTCTGCGCTCCGAAAAACAACATATGTGCACCAAAACCTAAAATTGTAATCACCACTAAAAACATCCGGCGCATTAAAACCACTCCACGTCCAGTGCGACCAGTAATTAGTCCATACCAATAAGTGAAGTATAAAAAAAGCAAGATTGCGGAGACAATACCGGCAATCATTAAAGCAGGGTAAGCTGCCAAACCTATGGATTGGTTGAGGTACAAACCAAGACGCATTAAAACGAAAAAGGGTAAGAGTAGAAAAAAAACGAACTGGAAAACAAAATTAAGAACCTTAGACAAGACCGAGATTTAAAATAAATCTTGCTGAAATCCTTCCGTCTGCTTCTGTTCGTGTTTTAGTAACCAATCCTTGCGGGACAAACCACCGGCATAGCCAGTTAAGCTGCCATCGCTGCCAACAATACGGTGACAGGGAATAACCACAGAAATCGGGTTTTTGCCGTTGGCCGTTCCAACCGCGCGTATCGCCTTCGGATTGCCTATTGATTGTGACTGCTTCTTGTAAGTACTGGTACGACCAAAAGGAACGGTTAACAAGGCGTCCCAAACTTGTTTTTGAAAATCGGTTCCGTCGGGTGATAAGGGCAATTCAAATTGCTGACGTTCACCAGCGAAGTACTCGTTTAACTGATCGCAGGCTTTTTCCAAAACTGCAGGTGCTTCTTTACTGTCTTCATTTTTCGCTTCCACATAAGTTATCGCCAACAAAGCGTCCTTGGAAGTAAGCACTTCCAAACATCCAATGGGCGAGTCTATGTATTTCCGGTATTGCATTAAGCGTCAGCTAGGCTTCGCCATAAATATAAGGTGGCGTAATGACAATAAGGCTTCCAACCCAACTGATAAGTCAACAAGTCCTCCGCTTTTGGTTTCTTGTCTAGGCCCAATTGTACTTGAAAGGCTTTTTGTAGCGCAACATCCTTTACTGGAAAGGCATCCCCTAGACCTAAGCAACGCAAGAGCACATAGTTAGCCGTCCAAGTTCCTACGCCTTTTATTTTTATCAACTCCTCCATGGCAGCTTCATAAGAGAGCTCCTGTAAGTCGGCTCGGTTCAAACCATTTTTCATTGCGACTGCTACCTCTTTAACGTACCGAGCTTTCTGTCTAGAAAATCGCAAGGCCTGCAATGAGCTTTCTTTTATGCGCAAGACCTTTTGCCACTTAGGAAAAACATAAAGCATTCGTCCTTCCACTTTCACCTTGTCTCCGTACTTTTT
Organism: uncultured Chitinophagales bacterium; assembly: GCA_964654535.1. GTDB lineage: Bacteria > Bacteroidota > Bacteroidia > Chitinophagales > UBA2359 > CAZZIZ01. The sequence continues at coordinate 16,517 of CAZZIZ010000030.1, read as the reverse complement.
TACAAAGTCTGTTTTCACGGCATGCGCAAAAGACAAGTTTATTTGCTGACCAATTATTGCCCAACACAAAGTTTCAAACAAATCTGGGACACGATGTAAATGCTTGCCTTTATACGCCTTTGCGAGCGGAGCAAGGATATCGTCTTTTCGTGCGAGCTTGTAAAACCCAATTAAGTCCGTATTCAAATCAAAGCTCTCCGAAAAGTACCAGTGCAGAAAAGTGCGACGCTTTGCAGATAACTTTTCATTTAACAATTCAATTGTCAAACCATTTTTGCTGGGGCCAACTTTTACCGCGAGCAACTCCTCCCCAAATCGCAATGCTTTATAAAACGAGGCCCCATCAATTTGTTGTGCGACCTCTTTAGTACTGGCATCTCGACTTTTCTCATAGTCGAAATGCTTCGGAGTTTCTATTTCAAAATATGCAGGCACAGCGCGAAGTTCGCAAAAAAGTATAGCTTGCAGCTATGAGAAGTGAAGGAGATCAAAGAGCCATTAATGCCTTGATGGACGAGTACGCCATAGCGCTAGATATGCTATATGCTGAGATAAAAGCACTTTCTCCAGAACAGCTCTCCAAAGTACTAGACGACAAAACTGAAGATCCAGATTGCCGTTCCATTCAAACAATATTACAGCATGTCCTGCAATCTGGTTATGGGTATGTTGTCGAGATAGACAACTATGCTGGCGGAAGCAGCAAGCGAGCCGAATATCCGATTTACGGGAGCAGCGAAAAGTTCATTGCCGAGCTCAAAAAAATGCAGAAGCACAACCAGCAGTTCTTTGCAGACAATCCGCAAATACCACTATACGAAAAGGACAACGACAAAAAACTATTGACTCGCTGGGGACAGAGCTTTGACGTAGACCAACTGCTAGAGCACGCCGTAATGCACGTACACCGACACAGAAGACAAATCGTAAATTTTAAAAAGTTGTTATAATAGTTTGGGCACCACCCTTCTTGCAATCTAGCAAGCTTCTTCCGCAAAGCGGAAAGCTTTCTAGAATGCAAAAGGGTCGGGCTATCCAGGACTCCGCGTTCGCTCCGGTCCCCATCTTGTCTTGCCAAAGCAAATCCTTCTACCGCAAGCGGTAAGTATTTACTAGCAAGACAAAGGCGACTGATCCCTGCGGTCACATCCTTACTATCCCTGGTGCAGCTTAGAGCCAAATCGCTGGGATTTATGGCGAAGAGACACACTTGATGAAATTGATTTTTCTAAATTTGAACCATGAAAAAACTGTGTTGCCTTGTAGTCTTGTTACTAGCCAATAATCTGTTCGCGCAAAAAATAGCGCCCGAGTTATCCTCCTGGTTGATGGCTGACGGCAGCACTGGTCAATACTATAATCAAGCAGGTGAGATAATAGACTCAGGCGTCGAAGCAGATGTACAGTCGATTCATTATACCTGCGACTCTATTTGGATATCCGCAACTGGTGTTCCGGCATACACAACTGGACCATTTTTAGATGGCAATATGGGACTGCCAGATAATCAAAACTGGTTGTTTAGAATAAGTCGTAACCCAGTTGAAGAAATGGGAACCAAAACCGAAGTACCGCTGGGTGCAATCGGAGTGTTGATAAATGGGACAATCTTCGAGAACTTCTCCGACGGAATGAGTTTTGACGACGCGGGCGTTTGGAACCGTAACACCAATTTTTGGGACCTCGATGGTTTTGACTGTTCGCGCGGCCATACGCGAGGAACGGCATATCACCACCACCAAAATCCTGCGCCTTTTAACAATATCAATAATCCTGAATCCCAAATTTGTAGTTTGTTTCCATCGGATGGATTGTATACTGTAGACCCAACGATGCACTCACCTTTAATCGGATATTCATTTGATGGCTTTCCTTTATACGGACCTTACGGCTACGCCGATCCCATGGATAATACTAGTGGCTTAACCCGTATGAGAAGCAGCTACGGTCTACGTGATATTACGGAGCGCACAACGCTAGCCGACGGTACCGAAGTTGAGGCAGGTCCACCAATTGAAAGTTTTGAATTGGGGGCTTTTAAAGAGGACTTTGATTTTTTCGGAGATGGAGATTTGGATGAGCACAATGGACGGTGGTGCGTAACCCCAGAATATCCTTGTGGCACCTACGCCTATTTTGCGACCCAAGACGCTATGGGAAGAGCCGCATATCCTTTCTTTATCGGTCCAACATATTTTGGCCTTGTTGAGGACTCAAATTTCACTATTGGACAAGGAACGGACAGCTCAATTCCTGAAGAGGCCGCAACGTTCGAGAATACTTGTAACCTTATTTGGGAGTTTGACCCTTCGACTCTTAGTTGTGAGGGAGATTTAATTGTAGTTGAAATAGAAACCGAAATCTCCATTGCAGATGCCTGCGACCCAAATGTTAGTCTCATCGATGGTTCCACCCTCTTTGTTCCGCTAACTGCTGCAGGAGAAATGGTTTCCTTCGAGTTAGGAGATGGAAATTGCTGTTCGGAAATCGTTGCAATTAGCATACCCAGCGATGTCTGTACTGACTGCGAAGGAGTGCTAAACGGTCCCGCGGTTCCCGGCTCTAGCTGTGACGATGGTGATACTGAAACCGAAGACGATGTCTATCAAGTAGATTGTACTTGTGCTGGTACAGCACCTCTTCCTCCCGACTGCGAAGGAGTCTCTGGAGGGCCTGCAATTCCTGGAACTCCTTGTGACGATAATGACCCTGCTACCTTAACAGAGGTTTATCAGTTAGACTGTTCTTGTGCAGTCGGCACAGTAGAAGACTGCGAAGGTGAAATTGGAGGCTTCGCCATTCCAGGAACTCCCTGCGATGATTATGATTCCAATACTTTTAATGATATCTGGCTGTTCGATTGCAATTGCGTTGGTTCACTTTTCGAATGCGATTTCCTAAATCTAAACCCAGGAGACCCGTGTAATGATTTCAATCCATTAACCATAAATGACGTGGTTCAAGAGACTTGCATTTGTTCGGGTAGTGCTATAGACTGCGAAGGGACAATGAATGGCACTGCATTTCCTACTACACCTTGCGATGATGGTGACCCAAACACCACTGGAGATGTTTGGGATGATGATTGCATTTGTTCTGGACTGTCGCTCGGGATTGAAGATGTTCAAGAGAGTTTAGTAGTGTTTCCAAATCCAGTTCAGGATTATTTATTGATCCAATCCGAAATAGGGATTGACCGTTTTGTCTTAAACAATATTAATGGTCAGGTTTTATTGTCGGGAAATATCGACGGACTTTCAAACTTTGAGATTAATATGACAAATTTCGTTCAAGGGATATACTTCCTTAGTATATTCAAAGAAGGCGATTTTATTACCCAAAAAGTATTGAAGGATTAAATACAGCTGTCTTGTCATTTTCTTACTACTGTCATGTGTTACGATAAGTGCACAGGAATTTGAGCGCGCCGACATATCAGTGAGTATCGATGGAATAGAGAAAGAGCGCGGGCTCTTGGGTGGATTAAACCGTCCTATGGTTGATGTCGTCAACCTGGACTCAGATGAAGACTTAGAGTTAGTGGTGTTTGATATTGACGGTTCGGTCGTTTTGACCTTTGACCGAATTGCAGATGAATGGTCTCTCAACAAGTCCCTGTCTCAAGGATTTCCAGAGCTGTATGACTGGGTCTTTTTCCGCGACTATAATAATGACGGTATTACAGATATTTTCACGCAAGGTGGTGGCCAGTTCACATTTGGCATTCAGGTTTATGAAGGGTTTTTGGATGGCGACGTTCTTCATTTCAATCTGGTAGAGCTTGAAGACGATGATAAGAACTTATTATTTTACTTCGATAGTTTTCTAAATAAACGCTACCTACCCGTAACTCCAACCAACCTTCCAGCCATAGAAGATTTTGATGGTGATGGCGATTTGGATGTGTTGACTTTTAATGCCGGCGGTTTTTTTGGAGAGTTCTATGAAAACAGATCCTTCGAAGATGGCTTAGATCCATCTACATGGCCAATGGAACAAGGCAGCGCTTGCTGGGGCAACTTTTTCGAAACGGGTAATGCCGACGGCGTATTACTAAACGAACCCTGCGAGGGACAAGACCTACCCTTAAACGGTTTTGAATTAAAAGCACACGGCTCTGCTGCCCTCACAGCCTTCGATAGAGATGCCGATGGAGATTTAGATGTTTTGTTAAGTGATGTAACCAGAGAAGGAATTGTGTATTTGGAAAATGGAGGAACTCCAGAATATGGGGATGTCGTTTCGCAAGAAACTGATTTCCCAGCGGAGTCGGTAGCGGCAGATATACCGCTTATGCCCTACCCTTCTTTTGCAGATATTAATCTTGATGGACGCGAGGATATGATTGTCAGTCCAGCTTTTTTCAGTTCCGAAAATGTAGAAGTGTGCTGGTATTATGAAAACAACGGAAGCGCTGACCCTTTTGAGTTTGAGCTGATTGAAAAAGAATGGTTAGTGAAGGATATGGTCGACCTAGGGAAAGGTAGCGATCCCTGCTTCGTCGATTATGATCAAGATGGTTTATTGGATTTAGTGGTGGGCACAACTGGATTCTTTGTGCCTGAGGGAGGAACCGAGCCACACCTGTTTCTATTTCTAAATACGGGAAGTTCTACCAATCCTGCCTACGAACTAGTAGATGATGATTTGTTTGGTTTTAGTGCCTTTGGAAATGACAGTTGGGGTTTCTCGCCTGCTTTCGGTGATTTAGATGCCGATGGCGACTTAGATTGTTTAATCGGCGATTTTAATGGCGCCTTACACTTTTTAGAAAACAATGCAGGACCAAATCAACCTTTGACTTTTGAACCTGGTGTCTACCCTTATATGGGCATTGATACTACGGTATCTATTGGGCAGAATGCCACGCCGATTATTTATGACTTGAATCAAGATGGTTTAGGAGACATTCTCATGGGTAATGACCGCGGTCAAATTCGCTACTTCGAAAATCAGGGAACGGGCAATGAGGCTTTCTTTGATCCCGACCCAAGCATAGCACCAAACGTGGAATTCTGGGGTGATGTCTCTTTGCAGATACCAGGCGTGGAAAAAAGCTACTCCTCTCCGGTACTGGTTTCTGATAATGAAGGCCTACATTTTATGACTGGATCTGAATATGGCTCTGTACTTCGCTATGATGCTTTTCCTGAAGACGCTATTCCAAGCGTATTGACTTTAAGTGATGAAAATTATGGCTTGACCGCTGAAGGTCAATTTATTCGTCTGGATTTGGCCGATATCGACGATGACAATTTCTTAGAAATGATTATCGGGAATCAGAGAGGCGGGCTGGGAATTTTCGAAACCGATTTTTTTGTAGGGTCTAGCAGTACTGATGTATTAACTGAGTCAAACATTTTGTTCTATCCAAATCCTGTGAGCGACAAACTATTTTTTGAGGGAAACGAGGCTATTTCTTATCGCGTATATGATGCTAGTGGCAAATTGCTTGTTGCCAAAACCAATACGTTCGAAGCTATATCCTTTGCTGACATTTTACCAGGTATTTATTTACTCGAGGTCGAAGATCAGAACGGGAAAATATCTAATCGTAAAATAGTCCGCCAATAAAAAAGCCCCGCTGAATAGCGAGGCTTCTTAATTTTCTTGTACGTTTGTTTAGTTAACTGGTATTCTGCTCATTAGCGTGATGTTGTCCAGATCATTGTAGTTGTACTGATAGAATCCATCTGATCCAATCATTAAAAGTACGTCGTTTAATGGAATTACATCCGCAGCATTAATATCCTCGTATTGCTTAATCAAGTTCTGATCTATTTCAAATTTGTTGGTCGCATCAAATATTTTCAGGCCTTCGTCACCATCGCAAATAAAAAGTGTGTTGTCGTCTATACCCAGTCCAAAGGGGTTGTGCATCGGGTAATCGGCAATTAGGAATGGGTTAGAAAATTCGGTTACGTCCACCACGTTGAGCTCATTGGAAAAACCGTCGCAGAATGATCCGTCTCTTAAGGTTACGTACGCGTGGTTTCCTTCTACAACAACTGGGTCGCAGGCTCTGGCGTGGGTAAACTGACCTCTCCATTCTATGAATTCACCATCTTCGACGAGCTCGTAAATTTCCATTCCATTTTGACCGCCCAGGAACAGGTAATCAATACCATCTCTATTGAACGGGAAAATAGTCTCCGTACCCCAAGCAACCCAAACAGAGTTCAATTGGTTTGGGTTGTCCTCTTCTTCAATATTGAATACACGAATTTCGCTGTTGCTTACTGCGTACAGCTTGGTATTGATTATGGTAAAACGAGCAGTTGATCCTCCTACTCCGACAGCAGGTGCATTTGCTCCTCCCGCGGCCGGCGCTCCTTCTGGTCCACCAAATCCTCCACCCGTATCGAAGTCTATGGCGTCGTCGACGAAAATATTACCGTTGTTGATTAACGGAGGCTCGCCTGGAATGAGGTCTCCATTGGAATTGTAGTAGTTGATCGCAGCAGGATCTGGTTGGCTACAATCAAAAGATTGCGTCTCCGATTTGAGTACGTATTCCGTTAGGATTCCATTTTGATCGATAGGCAAACCAGTTGCCCAGTTAGATCCTGGGAATACGTCGGTATCGCGATCTACTTCTTTGAGATCGCTGATGCCATTGAGTTCAATGGCCACGAGATCCATGTAGCTGTCAGCATACATGATGCCGTTGCGTACTCCAATGTCAACGTTTCCTGGAATATTGATAAATCCAAGATTGGTTGGATTGCTTTTATCGCTATTGTCATATACGTGCACGCCTTTTGCGAACTCGTTGATGAACAAATAGTCCTGGAAGATGTAAATTTTTCCTGGCGATTCGATTTCTCTTGCTTCTTCGAATGCGATGGCATTGCGCAATTCGTTTACGGTTATGTATTGTGGCTCGTAGACATTGAACGTAACACCTTTTTCACAGGCATCTTTTTTACAAGCTGATGCCAACACTAGTAGGAAACAAGTAAATAGTAGAAAGTAATTTTTTGTTTTCATCGTTTTCAATTTATGTATGAAGCAATCGTTGAATCCTCGTTTCAAATATCGCTTATTTTAATTTTTTATGCTCTGAGTGTTTTTTGAATTAGTCGTGCTGTTAGCCCTTTGCGTGAGGGATAGAGGCTTAGACCAGCAGAAACATCAAGTAGCACAGATTCTTCAAGCAAAAATTCCATATTTCTTCGTTAAAAATACTCGTCTTAGCTATGGCTATGCCTGTGTTTTTTGCCTTGAACTATGAAAATTTTTGCTTCTGAATAATCTGCACGACTTAATATTTCTGCTGGTCTTGTTGAAGCTCCTGTTGCTGAAGGCAAGTAAAGACCTCAGCTCCTTAAAGAGCTGGAGGGGCTTTTTGCCTGAAGCAGAACAGAGCGACTGCCGACAGCCCGACCCCGATCTTGTGCGCAGCACAGATGTGAGTGGGGCACGCCCAAATAATAAAGATCAATTTAAAGAACAAATTTATTTAATTAATCAGCTGATTTACAGCGCCTTACAAATCATCAGTCTAAATCTTAAGGCAACCATCCGCAGGCTTTGGACGTATATTTGTTGAACAAGATTTAAAGTCAAAAAAATGAAGACATTTTCCGCCGCGATTCTCCTTGCACTGATTTGCTGTTTCAGCCACTTACAAGCTCAAAACGATGTTAGCGCTAATTCGGTTGCCTACCACTCGACGGTTTCGGGCATAGGTTTTCAAACTGAGCTTGGTTTTTTGATTACGGCTGAAAAGCTGGACGAAGAACGCGGGTTGAGCATACGCCAAACTGCCTCGAAAAACCTGGGCGGTTTGATCGGTCTGGGTGTTGGTCTTGGATATGATCAATACGATACGCAAAATATTCTTCCGGCATTTATTCAGCTGAAGGCCGACCTAATTCCGAATAAAAAGTACAGTCCATTTTTAAGCGGGCAAGGTGGTTACGGTGTTTCTATTTCTGCGGATGAAACTAATGAGTTTCTGAATGAGTCTTTTGAATTTGGTGGTGGCACGTACTTCCAACTTGGCGGCGGTTTGATGATTCGAACCAAAGACAATTTAAGTTGGATTATATCTCTGTCTTACGTTAACCAATCTAGTTCGCGCATTCGTACATTTACCGAACCTGTTACAAACGGGAGGCTTACAATCGAAGAAAGCTTTACGAACAATAGGGTTGCGGTACGTGTAGGATTTGTTTTCTAGAAAGACTCGAACCACTCTGGATCATACTGCAAGTTGTATCCGAAGGTTTTACCTGGCATTAGCAAACGTAATTCTTCGAGGAAGGTTTCAAAGTTTTGAGGATAGAGGTCTTGACCTGAACTTTTGATATCTACGAACTTCTTTTGTGCTATTACTTCCCATTCTATTCCATAAACCTCTAGGTCGTTTTTGTATGTTTTTTTCCAATCTCGACAAGAGCCTATGAATTTCCAGAAGCGTTCCCATTGTTTGGCAGTTGGGTGAACTACGGAAGCTTGTTTTGATTCGGTAGACAAGGCAGATTCTTTCCAGTGAATTAGTTTTCCTGCATTAAGCAAGAGTCTATAGTTGTGATCGCCGTAACCGCCTATAAAAACTTCTAATTCGTATTGGTTAGTTGTTGCCATTTTGTGTTGTAGACAATGCTTCAGCTTTTTCTTGGGCTCTTTTTCTTTGCCTCAACTTTCTCTGTGCACGTCTTTTCTTAAAGTTACGGCGCAAATCTTCGATATCATCAAATTCTTCGCTCGCAAACAAAGAAATTCCGCCTATTCCGGTATTTCCATCTGTAAAAGTGTCCTGCGTGTTCTTTCCGTAGACTTTTAAGCGAATATTTCCTTCTGGTGTGATCAAATATTGGAATATAAAGTCACCAGCCACGGCAATATTACTCGTCCCAGCTTCTCCGATATTTTTACCGACATCGACATTTCCGCCTATGTCTATAGAAACACGATTGTTGAATAGTCTTTGGTTATACAATAATTCGAACTCATTACCACTCGCGAGGTTTTGTACGTCGTCTGCGTTTTCACCATTGTACCTTCTCCACTTGATACTAAAGTCGCTATCTGGAATAAACTCGTTGAGGGTCTCGTTAAGCAGTTTACTGAACTGATCCGATACGAATTCACTCACCGTAGCATTTACCCCACCTTCAATAAGTTCATTACTTTCCAATACATTACTCGGCATGAAATTATTTAAAACCAAAAGGCCAAAGACTTGACTATTTAGCTCATTAGTGTCTGCATCATTATTGATCCCATCAATGACAGCTTGAACATCCGTGGAGCTGTTCCCTACAGAACTAAGGTCCGGCAACTCTATGGCAAAGCGAACGTCTGTATCGGCAAGCGTACCGCCAAGAAGCAAGTTAACATCAACAGGAACTCGTTGGGAGGTTGTATTTCCTTCTCCAGTTCCATCGCTAAAAATGCCACTGAGAGTGGTTTTCAAACTATAGACTGCATTGACATCTAGCTTTGCATCATAGGGAGAACCGAAGAAAGACACGGTTCCATTGGGCTTCACGCTAAACTCTTTTTTGACAAAATCTTTTAATGTGAAGAGATAGTCTCCTTCCGTAATGGTGTAGGTACCATAAACATTGAAGTCGCCACGACTGTGATAGTTTACGCTGATATCACCAGTGCCTTTGGAACGAATGATATCTCCCGCGGCTTGGTCAAAAATTATTTCCAGTTCTGCGTCCTCAGTTACTTCTAATTCTAGATCAACTTCTAAGTTTCGCTCTACATCTGGAGCAACCGCTTCTTCGACTTCATCGGCTTCAGTTATATTTTCAATAAAGGTAAAGACGTGTTGATTCTCAATAATCTGTTCTTCGTCTTCTAATGGAAAACTAATTTTAGTCCCAGGGTGCGACCTCGCTTTTATATTCATATTCAAATCGCGTAGTGGCCCACTGAAGGATACCGACCCGTCACCGAAAGCGGTTCCGTAAAAAGTACTGTTATCACCCTTGGACGTTTCTAAGAAGAGAAAGTGATCGCTAATAACACTGACGTCAATCGCTGGGTTCTTGTAGTCATTGATATCTAAATAGCCTTCGGCAATTGCTTCGTTACCCAATCGATCGGCTATGCTCGTATTCTCGAAAAGAATTTTCTTATCTCTCAATGTGAGCACTTGCTTGTCTAGAGACAGAACATTGTTCAGGAAAATAACTCGTGCCTCAGCATTTTCTAAGCGCATGGTTCCGTGAAGGCTTGGCTGCTTAATATCTCCATATAGTTTAACACTTCCAGATGCAAAGCCCTTGGTATCGGTTATTATGGTTCCCATAAGTGCTTCTAACCATTCGAGTTGTAAGGCTTTGACCTGCACATTTAAATCTACTTGACTTGGCTTACCCTGAATGACGACATCTGGATTTAAGACGGTATAGTACTTTCCGCTTATGACCACGTCGTTGCCATATTCAGAAAGGGTGCCATTAACTTCAATTTCCGGTACGCCGGGAAGTTTTTTGGAATGTATATCTAGATTTCCCAGCGGTTTTCCAAGAAACTCAAATCCCTCTACGTTCAGGTCTCCAGTTAAGACAGGATTTAGAAACAACTGCTCAATACTAATTTCACCATTGCTGGTTCCCTTTAAGAGCAGGTGATCTTTTTTGGCGATACTGGCAAACTCATCGAGCTTAAAATCATTGAGTAATATTTGCACTGGACCGCCTGAGCCTTTTACCTCAACACTGTTGGCCCTTAGGGACTGATCGTTGTGAGCTAGCACAAAGTTCTTAATGAAGTAATCTTCGCGATTATTAAAATACGCTTCTTCAAGCTGACCTTTCCATAGCAGCCCTCTGGTTCGCACGTCCATTTTATCGAGGGTTAAATTGGCGCTTTTAAAATTGGACTCAATTACCCCGGCAATATCAACTCCATTTTCTGGATCATCTTCTGAGACTGTTAGATCGAAATCGAGTTTGTAATCCTTTAGATCACCCGTCAACTTAACATCGGGGAGCGTTAACTGATCGCCAATATCAACTTCGTTCAAGTGGCTTTCAAAGGTGATTTTATCAGCATTGGAATTTGCTTGAAGTGCAAACTCATCAATGCGATATGTATCGTATACCAAACTGTCTAGTGAAAAATCTAGGTCTATTTTCTTTTCTATACTATTGAATTGGCCATCCAGTAGGCCTTCGCTAACGTAATTTACTTTCGGTACGAGTAGATCGGCAAAGGTTATAGGCTTCAATATTTCTATTTCGAAATCAATGTCTTGCTCTTCGGTAATTTGGCCATCGCGAAATTCCATTGGGAAATAGTGGTTGATATAATTTTGAAAAGCTGCCGCCAATCCACGTAGGTCAAATTTTCCTTCAACGAGTGCTATAAAATATTCAGAGTCTAATTGAAGTAGTCTTTCATTGGTAGATTCGTCAATTACAGAATAGAGTTTTACTTCGTCTATTAGCTCTTCACGATCACCGCGTCTTATTGAAATATTCTGGAAAGATGCGGTTCCTTTTATGTTGTCAATATTACTACCTGTCAAGGCCAGGTTCGCAAGGGTACTAACGTACAAATCATCCTTAGACCAATTCCATTTTTTCAAATTTGCATCACTAATCTGAGAGTCGAAAGTAAATACTGGTTCCTCTTCATTAAAATCTACAGCTCCTGCAAAATCTAAGGTAAGGTTCTCATCATTTACGTCGACGTTTCCAGTAAACAACCTCTGCTCAAAACGACCGTCGAGGGTAATATTACTATAGTCGGTTCCTCTAATTGAAATATGGTCAACAACTCCATCTAGATGTGCATCTAATTCGTCAAGTTTGAATCCTTGACCACGAACTCTACTATGCAATGTTATAGCACCAAACTCATCTTCGCGGTTTAAGAACTTGCCCAGTTCAAAGCTCTCGGTTCCTATATATCCAGAGTATTTCGGAATGGCTCCTTTGGCTTTCATATTAATATCGCCGTCCACGGTTCCTAGAACGGTCACCAGTTTTCCGTCGGCAACAAAATCCTTTGGAAAACCCGTAAAGGTCCCTTTAAAGGATACGTCACCGAGGTTTTTAAACTCTTGAGGCATATCAAAATCGACCATCAGCGACTGAATGTCTTCGGCTCGAGTACGCAATTCATTTACCCTAAAGTCAATAAAACTGTTTTGAAAATCTGGTAGGCCTCTCCATTTCACCGAGCCCTCGTAGTATGTGTTCTGTCCTGCACGAATGACCAAGTCTGTTGCACGAAAGTTCGCGACTCTACCCTTGAACTTTCCATCTAGTAGAATCTCCTCATCCGTAGAGACGATACCACCTACTCTGGTCATTACATCTGCAGGAAGGAAGTACTTGAGGTCTTGTAATCGCAGTCTATTTTTATCAGCATTCAAAGTGAAAAACACCTTGTTTCCAAAATCCCTGAAGTCCTCGAAGCTCTTGTACTTGAGGGTAGCCGAATTTCCTATTTCACTATTACTAGATTGAACAAGTAAATCGTCCAACTTCATATTTTTGCTGGTCATAGAAATATCCGTGCTTAAATTCTTCAACTCAAAGCCCGAATGTTCCATTGCACTTACACCAGCTAAGTCTGCAAACAATGAATCGCCTTGAACCTTAATGTCCTTTACAAGAACATTAACCTGGTTGAAAGAAAGTTTTTTGAAGTTCATTTGACCAGAGATGAGCTCTCTACCTTTCTGGTCGGCGTAAGCAATTTCACTATTCTTTATTTCGAACGTATTTACATTAATGTCCCAACCTATGTCTTCAATTCGAAAAGGCGGCGCATCAGTTTCATCTTCTTCATCAGAACCTCCTTGTACGTAGTCTATTTTCAAATCGGCCAAAGTCGCTCGATCAACTGCAATGAGTTTTTCGTTAAGATTGGTCTCTCGAGCATCTATATCTATGTTACCTGCATACAAATGAAGCGACTCACCTTTGGTAGCGTCTTCATAAATGATATCGGTATTAATAATGTTGAGGTTCCCGAAGGCAATATCCCAGGGATTTTCATTTGCATCCTCGGCAGTTTCGCCGGTGGGTTCATTTTCTTTCTCATCGGTTGAATCTGCAGAAACAAACTCTTTTAAAAGAAAGTCAAAGTTTGAACCAGACTCATCTTTTTTGAGTCTGATTTTACCGTCGCTGATTCTAATGTCCTGAGCCGTGACCTGTCGATTAAGAAGGCTCACTGCATCTAAGTTTACAAATAGCTCAGAGGCATAAAGTAAGGTGTCCCCTTTTTCATCCTCGATATATACTCCACTCAGCTTAACCCGATCGTAGATATTTATCTCAATATCCTCAATCTCAAATGGTGTGTCTATTCTGCTGGCGATGTAGTTTTTGACCTGTTTTCCGGCATAGGATTGAACGGCCGGAATTTGAAGCAGTAAGAAGCCCAAGAGAAGCAATAGCAGCAAGGCTATTACAATGTAAATAAGGACTTTATGTAGCTTAATGCTTTTCAATTAATGTCTCTATGGGCTAAGAAGATGTTAGACTCAAAAGTACGGCCTCGGTTTATATAATTGCGGCCATAATTTGCACCAAAATTGTCACTAAAAGCATTCCAAGCTGCTCATTTTGAGCGTTATGTGATTAATTTTAAGGACTATATGATAACGAAGTTTGATGATAAACATTTTAGGCATAGAATCATCTTGTGATGATACTTCTGCAGCTGTGTGTCAAGACGGTAAGATCTTGAGTAATGTCATAGCAAATCAGAAGGTTCACGAGGAATTTGGAGGGGTTGTGCCCGAGTTGGCCAGCAGGGCTCATCAGCAACAAATCGTGCCTGTCGTTGAGATGGCACTCAAAAAGGCGGGAATAGCAAAAAAAGACCTGAGCGCTATCGCTTTTACATTGGGTCCTGGTTTATTGGGTTCTTTATTGGTTGGAAGCTCTTTTGCCAAGGCTATGGCGCTGGGACTCGATATTCCGATCATTACCGTTAATCATATGAAAGGGCACGTTTTATCACATTTCATAGATGAGCCAAAGCCTGAGTTTCCATTTATCTGCTTGACCGTCTCAGGAGGTCACACCCAGATAGTCCTGGTGAAAGATCATCTCAAAATGGAAGTTTTGGGATCTACTATTGATGATGCCGCTGGCGAGGCCTTCGACAAGGCGGCCAAAATGCTCGGTCTTCAATATCCAGGTGGTCCTTTAGTCGATAAACTGGCTAAAGAGGGAGATCCACTCAAATTCAAATTTGCTCAGCCTTCCGTTCCTAAGTGGAACTACAGTTTTAGTGGGTTGAAAACCTCGATCCTCTACTTCCTGCAAAAGCAGGTTAAGGATAATCCCGATTTTATTGAACAAAACCTCAAGGACCTTTGCGCCTCTATTCAGTATACCATTATCGAAATATTAGTTAAGCCCCTCGAAAAGATAATGAAGGAGCAAGGCATTACTTCTCTCGCCATTGCTGGAGGTGTTTCCGCCAATTCTGGATTGCGCGAGAAAGTCAAACAAATGGGTGAAAAGAATAACTGGCAAATTTTCATTCCGAAATTCGAATACTGCACCGATAATGCGGCTATGATTGCGACGACAGCCTACTTTCAATATTTGCAAGACGACTTTGCGGAAATGGACTGCGTTCCCAAAGCACGCTTCCCCATCAACTCTTGAAAGAGTTCTCAACAAACTTGTAAACTAAACATTCACTGTTTTATTATTTGTTTATCTCTGTTGCTTTTTTTGTTTCAGTCTGCTACAAGACCATTGCTCAAGCTTTAAGGCATAGAGCATTACACATATTAACAGGATGTACACCGAAAAGGCAGGTTTACCAACAAATAAAACGAAGTGTTTGCAAGTGAGCATTAATACGAATAGCTTGAGCTAAGTGCTTGAAGGACATTACTCTAGTTGTGTTGACATTGATACACGTTCAAACCTATTGTGTTCCTTACTTTAGAGGCCCGTCTGACTGAAACGAATAAGGAATCGAATGTCTGAAATAACTGAAAATGTAAAAAAGCTCGCCAGCAGCTTCAATCGACCTGGTAAAAAGACGCAGACAGATCTTTCCACCTACTTATTCGACAAATTACAACCTCAGGCAAAAGCACTTGAAGAAGCCGTACTCGGTGCTTTAATGATTGACAAAAATGCCGTCGCCGAGACTATTGATATTCTCAAGCCAGAAATGTTTTACGTCCCAGCAAATGCTGAGATCTTTCAGGGCATAATGGACTTGTACGTGGCCTCAAAGCCTATAGATATACTCACTGTTACAGAGCAGTTACGTAAAAATGGAAAACTGGAAATCGTTGGTGGGCCTTTCTACATTTCGCAACTAACGAACCGAGTAGGATCGTCTGCAAATATTGAGCATCACGCCAGAATAGTCCAGGAGAAATTTATTCTCCGAGAGCTAATAAGCACTTCTACGGTCATTATGAAAGATGCCTATGAGGATACGACCGATGTATTTCAGTTATTGGACGACACAGAACAAAGACTTCTAGAAATATCGGACAAGAACCTGCGTCGAGGAACCGAAAAGGTAAACGACCTAGTAAGAAAAGCCGTTGAGCAGATTGAAACCATCTCCGAAAAGTCTGCAGATGGTGAACTTACTGGTATACCAAGCGGATTCGGAGCCTTAGATAGAATTACTGCCGGATGGCAAAAGTCTGATCTAGTAATTATAGCCGCAAGACCTGGTGTGGGTAAAACATCCTTTGTACTCTCTATGGCTCGTAATGCAGCCGTGCAATTCAAAAAACCTGTCGCGATGTTCTCACTAGAGATGTCGTCGGTACAGCTGGTTACTCGTCTTATTTCTGCGGAGACTGAGTTGTCCAATGAAAAACTCAAGCGTGGCGATTTAAAGCCACACGAATGGACTCAGCTAAACACCAAGGTTACTCAATTAGGCGAATCAGCCCTATTCATTGACGATACACCGGCTATCAATATCTACGAGCTTAGAGCCAAGTGTCGTCGTTTGAAGCAACAGCACGATATCCAAATGATCATCATCGATTATTTGCAACTGATGAGTGGTGCCGTTCCGGGTAAAGGAGGCGGAAGCAATCGTGAGCAGGAAATCAGTAATATTTCGCGCAACCTAAAAACCATTGCCAAGGAGCTGCAAGTTCCTGTCATTGCGCTTTCACAGTTAAATAGATCGGTTGAAACTCGTGGCGGTGATAAGCGCCCTATGCTCTCCGATCTTCGTGAGTCTGGTGCGATTGAGCAAGATGCGGATATGGTTATTTTCCTTTATCGTCCGGACTACTATCAAATGGATAAAGACAAAGATGGCAACCCTATTGTTCCCGGCGTAACCGAAGTAATTATATCCAAGCACAGAAATGGAGCAACGGGCACGGTTCAGTTGCAGTTCATTCACAAGTTTGCCAAGTTCATTGATTATGAATTTGCGACACAGTTCGATGCAAATATTGAAAACAACTTTTCTCCTCTCAGCGAGGTTACCATGCAGTCGAAAATGAATGAGCCAAATGAAAGTGGTTTTGAAAGCGACGGCCCTACTCCTACGGACGACAGTCCATTTTAATTTTTTATTCT
>CAZZIZ010000029.1:0-23150 GCA_964654535.1 uncultured Chitinophagales bacterium | reverse complement strand
TTGTTTCCTCCGGGCATAATAGAAGGACCTTTCAAAGCACCATCTTCACCCCCGGAAACACCAATACCTATGAAATGAATATTGCTCTCCCGTAGTTTTTGCACTCGCTCGTTGGTTTTTTGATAATGCGAATTCCCACCATCGATCAATACGTCACCCGGGCTAAGGTGAGGCAGCAAAGATTCGATAACCGAATCCACTGCGCCTCCCGCATTGACCATCAACAGAATTTTTCTGGGGGTTTGGATAGACGACACAAATTTTGAGAGATCGCTAAAGGCTAAGGCATTCTCGAGCTCCTGATGTGCATCCTTAATTTTTCTTGCGACCTGTTCTTCCTTAGCTGCCACTTCCCTATTGTACATAGAAATACGAAAGCCGTTTCTACCCAAGTTTCTTGCCAGGCTTTTGCCCATTACGCCCAGTCCAAGAATTCCGAATTCCGTTTTTGACTGAAGCTTATTCAATATTTCTTCTACGATTTCTTTTGGCGACTTTTCTATGTCCACCTCAAAAGCATTCGATGGTATTTCGAGGGTGTCAAATTGAGTTTGCAATAGATCAGCAGGCATAAAGTGATTTTCTCTCTCCAGCAGCCTCTTAGAAACCAAGGCATAATCTCCTTTTAAGAAAATCCAAGAACAATTATCACCGAGGTTTTGATCAAGAATATCGCGGTAATGTTGCTTCAATGCCGAACAAGCCACTACACAGTCGCTAGAGTTGAGCTGCTTTCTGACATGTGTATGAATAGACTTTAACCAAGGTAGTCTGTCAGTATCCTCCAAAGGAACGCCTTTAGACATCTTATCAATATTCGCTTGCGGATGGAAATCGTCTCCGTCGTAGAATGGCATTCCTAAGACTTTAGCGAGCTGCCTACCAATGGTACTTTTACCAGCACCCGAAACGCCCATTATATAGTATACACAACCTTTTTTCAAGTCTAAAACTTTCGACTAATTTCTTAATACAAAGTACCAATTTCAAATTATAACATTTCCAAAGGGTACAGTCGTATTGAACTATCGAAACGGTTATTGAATTCAGCTTTCTCCTAATATTTTGGATTTATTATTCTGGATTAGCGCTAATTAGTCATGACTTTGATATTCAGGGTTTCTAAAGTTGAAAGTTTGAAGGATTTTTTGAAATGATTCCTATTTCTTTATATTTTGTAGGTATGCGTTATATATTGTTTTATATCCTATTTTTTTCGCTCTTGTTTACGGGGTGTTCTTCAACAGGCCTTATGGGCTTCTATAACAAAAACGATTCAAACTATAAAGAGTTTCTGGGTGAAGGAGAAACTGAAATTTATACGAGATATCAGTATACCGTTAGTGAAAAAGCCGAGGGTGGATTTGTGTATCGCGAGTTTTTTCCAGAGACTAGAACCATTACTCTTGAAGCTCATTTTTCAGATCGAGAATTAAAAAATAGGGATGGTCCTTATTTCGTTTGGTTCGACAATGGTTTGCTTAAGGAATCTGGACAATATCAAGACAATAAACTAACTGGGAAGTGTGAGCTGTTTTCTTATGATGGAGGATTGCCTGAATTAAAAAGCAACTATGATCAAGGAATACCTCACGGCATCTGGGAGTTTTATTATTCTGATGGAACGTTAAGAAGGCAGGAGACTTATGTAAGTGGAGTGAAAGAAGGGCCTTTTATTGAATACGATTCTTTTGGAAATATACGTAATGAAGGTGTCTATAAAGCCGATACAATACTTAGCCAAGTAAATGCTCAATCAGTTGATCCCAGTCAAATTCTGGATAGCAAACCCGAATATTGCAATGCAAATGGAAAACACTTGTGCGGAACGAAAAGACGTGAAACTCCAAAACATGCGTGGAGTAAATTTATAAACACGAGGCTGCGTTACCCCACCGTCGCCTTGAATCGTAAAGTACAAGGTCGTGCACTGGTAAGGTTTCTTGTTGATGCGGATGGAAGTATCGAGAACATTGAAGTATTGCACGGCTTGTGTGCCTCTATCACCACAGAAGTTGAGCGATTGGTGCGACTTTCCTCTCCTTGGCACCCCGGCATGCGAAACGGAGAACCCATTCCAGTAACATATTACCTGCCCATTACCTTTAAAATCAATGAAGGGACTTTTCAATAATTCCCTTGATATTGATTTTTATGAAAACCCTAAGCCTCCATTAATGTCAATATTCGCTCCGGCGATAAAGGAGCTTTCGTCAGTAGCAAGATAAGCAACTAAGTCCGCTACTTCACTTGCTGAACCTTCCTTTCGAAGCGGAGTCTTTCCAGCAACCATTTCGCGCACATTGTCCGCGGTAAAAGTATCATGGAACGTCGTTGCAATCAGTCCTGGACAAACTGCATTTACACGAATGCCTTGGGGACCCAATTCTTTGGCCATAGAACGCGTAAAAGTCATTACCGCTCCCTTAGATGTTGAATATGCGGCTGATCCACCTCCCCCACCGTCTCGTCCTGCGAGCGAAGCTATATTGATAATGGAACTACCCTGGGGCATATATTGAACAGTAGCTTTGTGCATCATAAAAGTGGAGGTCATATTCAGATTCATAACGGTATGCCAAAACTCCAGATCCATTTCCGAGAGTTTCTTTCGGGCAACCAATCCACCAGCATTGTTAACCAAAATATGAATTTCATTTTCAAATGCATCCTGACATGCTTTTACCAAAGCCTGGCAATCTTTCATCTTCGTCATATCCGCTTTAACGGCTACTGCTGTTCCTCCATTAGATCTGATCATTTCCAAAGTCGTATCGGCGTCTTCCTTTTTGTTAAAGTAATTGACACATACATTGGCTCCTAAAGAGGCTAGTTTCACTGATATCGCTCTACCGATATCTCTTGCACCTCCTGTAACGATCGCTGTTTTTCCTTCTAATCTCATTTTCATTGTTTCTAAAGTAATTTGGAACCTATCTATTTACGTGCATCTACAATGGTCTTCAGCGTAGTTGCCACTCTATTTTTCAAACCTGTGAAGTCTTTATCCGCTACAATTTCTTTGGATATCAGTTTTGAACCCATACCTACGCAGGAAGCACCAGACTGAAACCAATCCGACAAATTTTCTTTAGTGATGTCCACACCTCCTGTCGGCATTATTTTGGTCCAGGGCTGAGGTCCTTTAATTGACTTAATAAAGACAGGACCATAAACACTTCCTGGAAACAGTTTTACGATTTCGCAACCCAATTCTTCCGCTCGCCCGATTTCGGTAAGCGAGCCACAACCAGGTAACCACAGGACTTTTCGTCGATTGCAAATACGCGCAATGTCTTCTCTCAAGGCGGGCGTAACAACGAATGATGCACCAATTTGCATATAAAGAGAAGCAGACGCTGCATCAGTAACCGATCCTACTCCTAATACCATTTCTGGTAGCTCTTCTCGGCTATATTTAGTTAGTTGGTTGAACACCTCGTGCGCATACATTCCACGATTTGTAAATTCAAGCAATCGCGCTCCGCCTTCATAACAAGCCTTAACTACGTTTTTACAAACTTCAATGTTGGGATGGTAGAACAATGGAACCAATCCTTGTTCTTCCATAAGCCGTACTACCTTTATCCTTTCCATGTTATACGGTTTTATCTGGAGACGCGTCCGCTTTTGTCCCCTGACATTAGCTTTTTTACTTCTTCAACAGTAACTAGATTGGCATCGCCTTTTATAGTGTGCTTAAGAGCAGATGCAGCAACCGCAAAGTCAAGTGCTTGCTGATCATCATTGAAACTTAGTAAACCATAGATTAGACCCGCCATAAAACTATCTCCTCCTCCTACTCTATCGACAATATGTGTTATATCGTAAGAGGGTGCCTCGTATAGTGTTTTGCCATTGTACAGGACACCCGTCCAAGTATTATGCGAAGCAGAAATGGATCCTCGTAAAGTGGTAATGACTTTTTTCGCTCTTGGGAACATTTTCTGAAGCTGCTGTAAAACGGAGAGATAAGATTTACCGTCTACCGAACCACCTTGGGTTACATCTACACCTTCGGGGTGCAAATCAAAATGTTTTTCAGCATCTTCTTCATTTCCTAAAATAACATCACAGCCTTCGACCAACGCTGGCATTACCTCACTAGGCGTTTTGCCATACTTCCAAAGCTTCTTTCTGTAATTGAGATCGGTAGAAACGGTTACGCCCATCCGGTTCGCAACCTTTATCGCTTCTAAACAAGCATCTGCAGCACCTTGTGATAGTGCGGGAGTAATGCCCGTCCAATGAAACCAATCGGCATCTTTAAATACTTTTTCCCAATCGACCATTCCATTTGCAATGGTCGCCATACCCGAATTCGCTCGATCGTAAATGACCTTACTACCACGGCTGACTGCACCAGTTTCCAAAAAATAGATTCCTAATCTATCGCCTCCACGAATAACACTTTGCGTATTAACACTTCTTTTCCTCAACTCCATAAGCGCCGCCTCTCCAATATCGTTTTCAGGGATACGAGAAACGAAGTGACTGTCGAAACCAAAGTTTGAGAGCGCTACTGCAACATTACTTTCACCTCCACCATAAACGACATCAAACTGATAGGTTTGAGAAAAACGCTTGAATCCGGGTGGACTCAAACGCAACATTATTTCACCGAACGTTACTATTCGTTTCATTGTCTTTTCAATCGAAAATTATATTCCCAAGGCCTGACCTCCTCCTACCTGGATAGTTTCCGCGGTAAGAAATGCGGCATCTTTGCTTGCCAGAAAAGAAACAACCCCTGCAACATCTTCCGGTTGCCCCAATCTTTTAAGCATAATATTATTTGCCCAAGACTTAAAGACCTCCGGTTTGGTAGATTTTATTCCAATATGAAAATCGGTATCAATAGTACCAGGGGATACAGCATTTACACGAATTCCGTATTCAGCTAAATCTTTTGCCAAAGCTCGTGTAATAGTATGCACCGCAGCCTTCGAAGTTCCATACATTCCCGCTCCAGGTCCGCCAGCATTCCAACCAGCATTTGAGGTATAATTAATGATAGTTGGGTTGTCTCCTTTTTTCAAATAAGGTATAGCCGCTCGCGAAGCGAAAAAGACGGAATCTAAATTCAAAGCCATTACGCCTCTATAAAATTCGGTCGTCATTTCTTCAAAACGAGACCTTCCACCTAAGCCACCGGCATTGTTTACCAATACATCTATCCTTCCGTATTTCTCACCAATCTTCTTTATGTTTTCAGTAACCGCGGCTTCTTGGGTGACATCAAATCCATAATACTCTGCTGTAATTCCATCTGCGGTAAGTTCTGCAACTTTCTCCGCTCCTTGGTCGTGCTTTATACCATTCACAGCTACGGTAAATCCGTCGTCACCTAATCTCTTGGCGACCGCCAAACCAATTCCGGCGGTTGCTCCGGTTACAATAGCTACTTTTCCATTTGAACTCATATATTGTTTTTATTGGGTTCTTAACTTTTAATTATCTATAAATATTTCCTTTTGGCGATAAGGGCTCTACTTTAGGAATGAGTAACCACACCGCTAGTAAAGCAGTTAAAGCCAGACCTGCACCAATTATAAATGCCGGTGAGTAGTTCCCACCTTTGGTGAGCCAAGGTACCAAGAAAGTCAATCCGAATGCTCCTAGTTTCGCGGCCATCCCTGAAATTCCCGCTAAGGTGCCTACTGATTTCGAACTGAATAAATCGCTGGGCAGGGTTTGTACATTTCCTATTGCCGTTTGAAAACCGAACAATATGATCGCCATAATAATTACTGCAGTTGTCGGCCCACCAGGTTTAATTAATGCCAACAAAGCGGGAATCATAATAAGGCAACCCAAGGTAATAACCATCTTTCTGGTTTTGTTTACGTTCCAACCGGATTTCAATCTGTTTTGTGCCAAGAGACCTCCAAACCAAGCACCCAACATTGCGCCGACATACGGAACCCAACCATAAATACCAATCGTCTTGACATCCATTCCATATACCTCGTTCAGATAAATTGGAATCCAAAAAACGAAGAGCCACCAAATCGGATCAATTGCCGCAGAAGCAATGATTACCCCCCAACTTTCTTTATGACCCAATTGTTCTCCCGTTGTAGGAGCGTAGGTGTTTTCATCGATCTCTCCATCTCTATCCATATCTTCTGTTTCCTGACCGGTTAAAATATAGCTACGTTCTTCTTCTGTAAGCCAAGGATGATTTTCAGGTGAAGCCTTCATCACAAACATCCAAGGAATCAACCACAATAATCCGGTTAAGCCCACGACAATGAAAATCATTTTCCAACTGAACCAAATGGTCAAAGCGGCAATAAGAGGTATGGCAATGATACCTCCGATGGCCGCACCGGAATTAAAAAGTCCTTGTGCAAATGCTCTTTCCTTTGTTGGAAACCACTCCGCATTCGCTTTGGCTGCACCAGGCCAAGCTCCTGCCTCAGCGACTCCGAGTAAACTTCTAAAAAGGGAGAAACTAACCAAGCCTCTTGCAAAGGAATGCATTGCGGTAGCAATAGACCACACCGTTATGGACAACGCAAAACCTAAACGCGTTCCTATTTTATCAAATATTTTTCCAAAAATGGCCTGACCAAAGGCATAAGAAAGAATGAAAGCCACTGAAATCCATCGATAAATTCCTTTAAGGCCATCGGCGTCCTCACCAGGAAACATTTGCGCACCAATATCTGGCCAAAGCACTCCCATAGCTTGACGGTCTATGTAATTAATAACCGTAGCCAACGCCACTAAACCAACGACCCACCAACGGAGTCCCTTTATTCCTTGGCCTGCCACGTTACTGATCCAGCATTTCGTGACCTAAGAAATCTTCACGGGCAGGGCTAAAGACATCTATGAGCACTCCTGGTTTGGTGCATATACATCCGTGCATAACCTTGGTAGGAATATAAAAGGAGTCGCCACCAACGAGGGTTCTTTTTTCATCACCAATGGTCATTTCAAACTCACCACTTTCGACGTAGGTTACTTGCGAATGATAGTGTTTGTGCATTTGTCCGATAGCTCCGGTTTCAAACTTTGCTTTCACCAGCATTATTTTTCCATCGTATCCCATAATCTGACGAGAAAGACCTTCGGCAACTTGTTCCCATTCGGTTTCCTTATCGATCCAATACTCTTTAGTTGGCTTTATTTCATCGTGTAAACTCATTCTATTTTTTTGTTTTTCTTGAGCGTAACATTCTCCAAAGCAATGTGCAGTGCAAGTTAACTATCGCAATCTAAAAACAGGCATCCACAAGGGGATGCCTGACTCACTAACTATAAGAGAATTTACCTCCAGCTTTTTACTTCCAGAGAATAAAATTTTACTTCTGAATAACAATCGTTTTCAGAATTATTGAAACAACGAATACATCTTCATAAATAGATTTCTATTTCAGAAAATGATTCTGTCGAAAAATTTATTGAATATTTAAATGAATATAAAAATTACACCTACTCTTTAATGAATAATGAGTAGGTGTAATTCGACGAGTATCTAGTAACCGTCGTTTTGTGTAATAACCTCAAAGCTTGAGAAGATTTCAGAGTCCGGAATCGGGAACAAATGATAGCTAGGATCAATCGTTTCACCAATTTCTGCGTCAACTGTTCCTGTTCTGACTAAATCGAACCAACGTTGCCCTTCGAAAGCAAACTCGAGTCTTCTTTCATCAGCAATGGCTTGTCTAATCTCAGCTTGTGAAGAGGCTTCAGAATCACCTAGGCCAGCTCTCGTTCTGATTTTGTTCAATTCAACTAAAGCGCCATCGGAATCTCCATTCTCATTCAACGATTCTGCATAGAGTAGAATCACATCAGCTAGTCTTAGTTCTATCCAATCGTGTTCTTCCCCATCTTCCTGCGGGAACTTAGGAGAATTCATTAGATCAACGTTAATTGTTACAGCTCTCCTTAAATCGTTTTCTCCGCTCGCATCGAAAGCTGCAATTAAATCTGAATCCAATGGTTCCAAGGACTTTGTGTCTAACCCACCGTACCATGACCAAAACTCTGAAAATCCATACTCACTAACTATAGAGCTAGACACTTGAGTCGCAAAAATCACTTCCGAATTCAGATCGAAAGAGGCTCCAAAGATTTCAGAAAAATTCTCTCTCAAACTAATTCCCGCTCCTCCTGCGCCATTTACAACTGCAGCAAGATTCGATTCTGCCATTCCAAAATTGCCTCTTTGAACCTGCACTTTGCCCAATAAACCCTGTGCTGCCAGTCTCGATGCTCTTCCATTCGTAATTTCTGTACCCAATGCAGCTATGGCAACTTCCAGGTCGGGTATGATAACGTCGTCATATACACTATCAGCTGATTGTCTGGCCAGTATAGATTCATCATTTACATCCGGGGCACTAGAAGTATTGATAGTTACGTCGCCAAAAACTCTTACTAGTTTAAAATAAGACAGCGCTCTTAAAAACCTCGCTTCTCCCACCTCTGTTGGATCCGCCGAGTTTTCGATAACTCTATTACAGCTAAGAATAGACTTGTAGGCAGCAGTGTAAAATGGGCTGAAAAACTGCTCCTCCATTTGAGTTAAATCTTCATCGAATTGATCAAACTCGTCAAATGGAGCTTCAAACATAAAGGCGTTATCGGCCCTAAAATCACCCATAACTGCCATAGGAGTTACCGTGGCAAGTTGATAATAGTATGCGGCATTCAACACACCCGAAAAATCATCAAGCGTATCCGCACGTGGAATATTTGGTGGTACTTGATCCAGATCTTCACAAGCGGTCATAAACAAAAACGATCCTAATATTATATATAAATATTTCATTGTTGTATTTTTTAGAAATTAGCATTTATACCTATGGAAAAACTTCGCACCACAGGACTAGCACCTACTTGTAATCCAAAAGTAGTTGGCCCGAGGTAGCCTCCATTGGTGATTTCTACACCTTCCGGATTGAAAGAGGTGTAATCTTCACCCATTAAGTATAGAAGATTAGACGAAGCGACATAGACTCTCAAGGATCCTATACCGAACTTATCTAACTTATCATTATTAATCCTGTATCCAATAGTCATATTTCTGAGAGCCAAGTACGAAGCATCCTGAATCATTGCTGCCGTTTCATCTCTATTACGTGCAATAAATTGTCCATTTGCTTCAGCCTCCTCTAAGAAACTAGGTTTCAAAGCGCGACCCCATTGTGATCCGTAGTACAGCGGATCCACATTCCATACTTGTCCGCCTTCAGCACCTTGGAATTGAAGTGAAACATCAAAATCCTTGTAGCCAAAATTGGTATTGAATCCATAATAAAAATCAGGTGTATTCTGTCCAATCTTCACGAGATCTCCACCTTCTTCTACTGTTCTGCTTCTATCAATTACTCCATGACCTTCTTCTCCCGGTGCCTGTTGATCGACTACAAAGCTATAACCACTTTCTTGACCAGGGAACTCAACTGGATTTACCAATGCGCCAAGTGGAACGACACCTGTAGTCTCTACTCCCCACATTTCACCAATTTCTCCTCCTACATAATTTCTCCAAATCGGGTGTCTTCCTGACTGTCCGTAATCTGATCTCGGTAGTTCTAAGAGAGGATCACCTGCAGCATTTTCACCCAGTGAAGTTATTTCAGTAGAAACCGTTGAAAGATTTGCATTTATATCCCATCGAAAATCACTTCGATTCAAAACAGTGGCACCTATTTCAAACTCAAAACCTGAACTAGTAACATCTCCAGCGTTTAAAATAACTGAGGTCGTCCCCAAAACTTCGGACACACTTTTGCTAATTAACATATCCTCTGTATCGGAGGTATAATAGTCTACCCCTAATCGAATTCTATTTTGAAGAAGTCCGATATTGGCACCATAGTTCGTCTCTGTATTCGTTTGCCAAGTCAGATCCAAATTCTCAAGATCAGATGGAATAAGGAATCCTGTCCCAAATATTGTAGCCTGAGGATCTAAAAGACTTAAAGAGCTATATGAGCCTAAGAAAGAAGTTGTTCCTAATGATCCTGTACTGAATCTAAGCTTTAATCCAGAAACAAAATTTGAACCCCAGAAGGCTTCATTGTGTACATTCCAACCGAGTGAAAAGGCAGGGAATACTTCGTGGCGGTTATTTGCACCAAACCTAGAATCACCATCTCTCCTAATCGAGGCTGAAGCCAAGTATCGGTTATCAAAAGCATAGTTTATTCTTCCAAAAACACTTCGTCTTGCAACCGTCTCATCTCGTTCTGTAGTAGTAATGTCCTCGGGATTTAAAAATGAATAATTCTGAGGCTGATTAAAAGCCAAATTTGTGCCGCTCAACCTCGTTCCATCAATGAAGAAATTTTGAAACTCCACTCCCACTACTGCTCCTATATCGTGAAGTTCAATGGTGCGACCATAATTCAAGGTGGTCTCACTTAAGACTGAAGACCTCTGTACATTGTTTTGATTCAAAAATGTCTGACTGCCGCGTGCTCTTGAATCAAACTCAAGACCTCTCCAATGAAAATCTCTTGTATCACGCATATCAGCACCCAAGAGTGTTTTGACGTTCAGCCCTTCTAAAATATCGTATTGCAAATAAGTACTAATATTTCCAAATAGCGTTTTTTGATATCTATCCGTGTTGTTTAGTTTGGTCGCCGGACCAGCATCTCCAGAACCTCCAATGCCGTTTCCACTTCTTCCATAATGCCAATCTTGAGCGGTCATTCCTGGTTCTAAGGTTGAAATGCTATTATTAAACGGTGCATTCCCCCCTCGATAACCCGAGTCAAAAGAAGAAAGTCCTAATGACTCTGCTTGTGCACTAAGTCCCTGAACAAATTCAATTGATTGTGCGGTATGATAAATCGGATGAACACTATAGGCTCTCAATAAATCTCTCATATCATGACCAACAATATCTCTATCTCCAGAGAAGCCATTTAGACTTAACCCAGTTTTGAACCGCTTGCCTAGCTTAGCATCCAAGTTGAGTCGAGCATTGAATCTCTCAAATGCCTGCGTTCTTACAACACCTTCCGTATTTAAATAACCAATTGAAGCATAATAGTTGATGTCATCAGTTCCACCACTATAACTCAAATTATGGCTTGTACTAACACCATTTTGAAACAACCAGTCTTCTACTGGTTGAACTTCTGGAGTATTCCTAAAACCATCTAATCGGAAGTTGAATACATCTTCTCCTGGAGTTATGAGGGTCACATTGCCTTCATCGTCTTCTTCAGTTACATCAAATACAGAAAAATCAACATTTCCAGCATCTCTTTGTTCTTCCATAGTTCTAACCATATCGGACGCCTGATCGAGAATATTATCTCGAACATATCTATGCGAGGTACTTACATAAGCATCATAGCTTATTCTCGGCTTTCCAGTATTCCCTTTTTTAGTGGTTACCAGGACAACTCCATTAGCACCCCTTGATCCGTAAATCGCAGCAGAAGCAGCATCTTTAAGAATTTCCAAACTTTCGATATCGTTCGGATTCACAGTAGCCAAACTTCCTGAGATCGGATAACCATCTACAACAATCAGCGGATTTGAATCTCCCGAAAGCGAGGACGCAGCTCTTACTTGAATCTTAGGATCTGCACCAGGTGCTCCGTCTTGATTTTGAATTAGGACGCCGGCTAATTTTCCAGCCAAGGCATCATCAACACGATTGGCTTGAATTTTGGCGATTTCACTCCCCGTGGTTTGGGAAATAGCACCAGTGTTATGCGACTTTTTTCGCGTTCCGTAACCAACAACCACCACTTCATCCAATAATTCGGTATCAGCTTCCATTGCTACGCTAATAGTCCCGCTCTCATCTACCGTAATCGTTTGATTGCGAAAACCCATGAAAGAGACATTCAAGTCATCTCCCGGATTCGCCTTAATAGTAAAGTTTCCATTTATGTCTGTAACGGTACCAACCGTGGTCCCATCAACCATAATTGTAGCCCCAATAATCGGCTCGCCATCACTGTCGGTAAGCGTTCCAGTAACATTTTGTGCGCTTACACCTAGCGCAGAAAACGACAGCAATAATGCCAGCACCGCCATTTTTGATTTAAAAAGAGAATGAAAAGCAATACGCCTTCTTGTGTAGATTTTTTTCATAGTGATTTCATTTAATATACTAATTAAAATGTTTTTATTATGTGTTTTAGCTAGTCTCCGGACTAAATTTTCTTACGTCATCTAGATGCAAACCCATTGAGACCATTGCCTCTTCTGGATTTCGCTCATATATCATCTCCAAAATTGTCCGATGTTCTTCAATCGTTTTCTTGTTAGTAGCAACTGTACACACCTTAAGATTCGTGTAGCTTTTTAAAATATCTGGGGTAATAATCATCATCATTGATCGGAGCACTATATTTTTACTTGCTTCTGCTATTTTTAAATGAAAAAGTAAATCTTCTTCAAGGGCGAGAGGGTTTTCAGAAAGTTTTTTCTCGTAGTCATCCAACGCGCTGCTCATTTGCAGCATATTATCATCAGTACGATTGATAGCGGCTAACCTTGCTGCTTCTTTTTCCAGCAGTACACGGGTATCAACCAAAGATTTAAAATCAGCTTTTTCGATTCTCAAAATATCCGTTAAGAGACCTTCTAAGGCGACAATACCGATCCCATTAACAGTAGTTCCGCTTTGTGGTTGAACTTTTACAATACCATAAACTTCTAATTTGCTTATCGCTTCCCTGACTTGTCCCCTACTAACTTCTAGGTGTTCGGCAAGCTTGCGCTCTGGCGGAAGCTTGCTTCCAGGCTTTAAAGAACCAGATATAATAAGCTCGCGTATTTGCTCGATAATGAGGTCAACTGGCTTTTTTATCCTAATCTTTTGCAAATTCTCTAGCATATTCTCTTTTAAGCGGTCAACCAATTATTGGTACACCAATAATTGGTTGACCACAATATAGCAGTAAATTCGAGAATCAGGAATTTGCAGTCGAAGATTTTATGCACTTAACTTCAGAATTATAAATCACTGAGAATATTTAGCGAGCGAGTTAAATTAGTATCTACAATTTCTACCATGCCAAGTAAAGAACAAATACTAGAAAAAATAAAAATTTTGATCGTTCGAGAATTCGACGATCCGAATGAAGCATTTAATTACTTCGACAAAAACGGTGATGGCTCTTTGAATCGCGGCGAGATAAAGTCGCTTTTGAAAGAGGCTAAGGTGAATCGATTTATACAAGGCATAGTTGCCGACGCCTTAATTAATGAACTCGACGCAAGCGAAGACGAAAGTTTGGGCTGGGCGGAATTCGATTCTGCCATTGCTAAATTAATGGAGGGAGATCAGGGTGAGGCAATTGCCAGCGTTGAAGAAGAATAATGTTCTGGGCACTTGGAATACTGGTGCTCTTTTTAATATGGCTCTGTCAATCGCAGCTGTATCGGCTGAGATTTTCTAAACCCATTCCTGAAAATTATTCCGAAAAACTTTCGCAACTAGGTGCGCAGTCTGTGGCGAGCCTGGACACGCCTATAGGCGCTATACTTGTTTACAAAGGCGAAATAATTGGCGAAGGTTTTAACACTGTAAAGAAAGACAAACGACTAAGTAGCCACGCAGAGATTAATGCCATCAATATGGCTTTCCGAAATTACGGCGAGGAATTTTTTAAGTTAGACAGACGAGAACTTTCTTTGTACAGCACCTTTGAACCCTGCCCGATGTGCAAAGGCGTGCTTGTCAATTTTAATATTCGTCGTGTGTTTTTCGAGGGTAAGAAAGGACTGGGGGAACAAGCAAAATGGACAGTCAAAGAACTGTACTACGAATTGACCAAGCGCCCTTTAAAAAATGAGAATATCCATCAAGACTTACTTTTAAAGCATCCAAACGTTCGTAAGCAAAATGGATTGGATTAGTAAACTGTTTCGTAGGCTTGGGAACAAGCTTTATGGTAAAAACCAAGTCATTGCTCCTGAAGCCGCTTATGATCTGCTAGCGGCGGGTTATGATGACAGAAAGAGCAATGTTCTAAACGAGCTTGACCAAACAGTCTTAAGTGAATTTCGGAGACAACTACCATCTTCGGTTTCATCGGTCTTGGACTTTGGCGCCGGAACTGGTCGCAATATCGCTTTTCTTAATAAGCTAAACCCACAAAGCATTTACGCAATCGATTTGTCGGAAGAAATGTTGCGCAGACTATCGCAAAAATTTCCAGAGGTTCAAACAATAAAATATGTACCGAACGAATCTTTCCTTATTGAAACTGCATCTATCGATTTGATTACGTGCAATTTGACCTTGGGATATATTACAGAACTAGATTTTGTTTTGTCCGAATGGAACCGTGTATTAAAAGTAGGTGCACAAATATTGCTAACCGACCTACACCCAGAAATAAACCAGAAAGGCAAGAGCAGAACATTTGCCTTTGAAAACAAAAACTTGGTGATTGAAAGTAAGGGTTTTTCTTTTGAAGACTTACGAAAACGCTTTGAGCGCTTGAATTGGAATGTGTTAGCGTTTCGTGAATTGGAGCTTAGTGATTCTTCAGAGGCTCTTAAGACAAGGAGTGAAAAAAGTAAGGATGCAGCTGAAGGGAAGAAGTTGTTGTTTGGGTTTTTGTTGGAGAAGAATGACGGATAATAAAACTGGGATCAATTTCCAGACTCCACCTCAGACTAATACGAATACTCCAGCATTTCTCAAGTCCGAGATCAACTATTGCGAGACTTGTAAATTTGCCGAATCCTGAAATATTAACTCCCCACCCTCTTCAACACAAAGCGTATGGCAAAATCCTGTGTATCCCAGTGGTAGATTACAAATGCTATTAGTTGGAATTAATACATCACAATCGAAGTCAGGGATCGAATTAGAGGACCAATTGGATGCGACACTCCAATCACCGTTGAGGACTTGGAAAACGCACTGCGAGTCTTGAAGACAGTGCGGAACGATGGCGCCAGTAGTAATTGAGCAATTCGGATTTCCCAAAGCACTGATTGTAAAATTCGCAGTGGGATAAACGTCCGAATCAATTAAGCCACTCAAATACTGATTATCGAAAACATCGGTTTGAACGCCATTTGGATGGGTCACGGTATATCCGAGGTTATCATTGATTCCTGTGAAATACAAAAGAACCTGATAGCCAGAATCATCTGGCAAACAAACCGTACTGGACCAAACTGCTATATCCGTACAGCCTTGTGGCACAAGAGCATCACCAAAGCAAGGACAATCAAAATAAGTGAAGTCAATTTCATAGTGGCCATAGTCGCTTAAATCAACAGTATGACTTGCTGAACCAACTGGCGTACCATAGCTTCCAGAATTTGCAACCACAATATATGTTTCTAACACTTGAGGATAGAAACTGTAAGCCCCCGATTGATCGGTAAACGTTGTTTCCACGACTGTCCCTGTCGAATTGATAAGAGAAATTTCCGCACCTGCTAAGTCATCGAACCTTCCACATTTGACCTTACCAAAAATTCCAGCGCCACCGTCTAAAGATCCGCAAACAAAGTCGTCTGATTGTGCGATTACGCTGCAGCTAGGATCAATTAATGAGGTAACGGTATAACTAACGCTTGTATAAATTGAGTTGGGATCTGTAAAATATACATTGGTGTCGGTATATCCGTCTTGAGCACCAGTCTGGACTACTGAGCCATCTGGACGAGTTATACTAAATCCTCCATAAGACAACCACGAGTCCCAAGTCAATACTGCGGTATAAGTGCAAGACCCGAAACCTGAAAATAGATAAGGCTCAACAGTTACACTCATTTGACAATCGCTGTTGCAATTACTAGGCGTTTGAGCGCTTACAAGTTCATTGGAGCTCAATAACAGAGATGCGAATAAACAAATTAGGCGGGCTTTCATATTAAGGCGAATGTGATATTATATAATAATAGCTCTACTAAGGTTAAAATCCTTGCTAGCAATATTCATTATATCCACATTTATAGCAAATTTGATTGAAAATCAGATTTTTGCCTCCACCTCCCGCTCAATCAAGCCAACATACCACTCACTCAGCCTTCGGCTGAGCTCACCATACTTTCCGTCTCCTATCGTTCGACCATCTACTTTAGTGACTGGCGTTACTCCTCCAAAGGTTCCGGTCACAAATGCTTCGTCAGCGCTGTAAACATCGGTGAGTGAAAAATTCTTTTCGAAAACAGGCATTCCGTTTTCATTAGCAACGCGTATAATGTTCGCACGAGTTATCCCATTCATGCAATATTGACCAGTACTCGTCCAGAGCTCGCCATTGGTAATTATGAAAAAGTTTGTAGCGTTGCAGGTTGCTACCATTCCATTGATGTCCAACATCAATGCTTCGTCCGCTCCTGCTTCAATTGCTTGAATCAATGCCTGCACTTCGTGCTGTTTGCTGTGACAGTTTAAACGTGGGTCGAGGTAGTCCGGAGAGCCGCGTCTTATCGTTGAAGTAAAAAGCGTAACTCCTTTTTCTTTGCTTTCGCCAGAAGCTTTCTTATGCTCAGCTATAATGACCAAGTTCGGTCCAGATATCGTTAGCCGAGGATCTTGCGAAGGTGTTTTCTTTATGCCTCTGGTCAACATAAAGCGCACGTGTACATTGTCGTACATTTCATTTGCTCTCAACGTTTCCCAAATTTTTTCGACCAACTCTTGGCGCGACATCTTTATATCCATTCCAATTGCCGCAGCTCCTTGCCACAAACGATCTAAGTGCTGCTCAAGAAAAACGAGCACTCCTTTATGTAAGCGCATCGCCTCCCACACACCATCGCCAACTAAGTAACCACTGTCAAATACGGAGATTTTCGCATTGCTCCGAGGCAACAATTCTCCATTAACGTAAATGAGCACTTTTTCATTTCGCTGATCTGGTTCGGCGTTGTGGGTTCCGTGGACTGGCATTCTGTTATTTGATTTTTAAGGTAGTCAATCACAGGGACTTACAAGCGTAATGTGCATAGCGTTTGACGACTGCATTCGTCCCTATATGCATTCCGACTGAAAGTCGGAACGATATTTCCGATTTAAATCGTTCCGACTTTCAGTCGGAATGCATTAACCGGCGACTTGCAGTCGCCCACGTACTCAACGTTAGCTAAATTTTCATCCCACAATAAAACGTAAAACACAAAAGAATTAATACTTTTAGCATATAAACGAAACACATGCCCGGCGACCGATTCCTAATCAGAAACAATGAAGCTTTACATTTTGTAACCTTCACAATTGTTAGCTGGATAGATTTATTTACTCGACCTGATTACAAGAATATCATCGTCGATTCATTGAACTTCTGCGTCAAAAACAAAGGTCTTGTCATTTTCGGCTGGGTTCTAATGACTAATCATTTACACTTACTTATCTCCTCTAAAGAAGGCTCTTTTCAAAACGATATAATCAGAGATTTTAAAACCCATACTTCTAAACAGCTTTCTAGCAGTGTAAGCAGCGGTATTGAAAGCAGAGAATGGATTCTTGATCGATTTGCTTATGAACTGGATAAAGGGTTAAAAGGAAGTTCGAAACACAAATATCGAGTCTGGCAAGCGGGTTATCACGGAGAGGAATGCGATGGTGTAATTATCAAAGCACAAGACAAACTAGATTATATTCACGAAAACCCAGTCAAGCAAGGCATTGTATACAAGGCTGAGGATTATGTCTATAGTTCGGCGGCAGCGTATGCGGACGGTGAGTCATTAGTAGATATTGTTTTTTTGTAAGGCGTTATTTTCATTGCGTCTGATGTACATAGCGTTTGACGACTGCATTCGTCCCTATATGCATTCCGACTGAAAGTCGGAACGATTTACGCCACTTATCGTTCCGACTTTCAGTCGGAATGCATTAACCGGCGACTTGTAGTCGCCCACGTCCTCTACATCAAAAACCTCAACACTCATCCCCGACTATATCCAAGCCATTCATTAAATCACAAGGCAATTCCCATTCAGGAAATACCTCATTAACATACTCCAATAAAACCATCCCCCGATAATGATAATCGCGATCGTAGTATTCCTTAGCAACATTAAAGTATGCAACTGCCTGAATCTCCTGCGCACTAAGCGCACGATTATAAATCTCGTTTGAAGCATCGAATTTATATCGCTTTCGGTAGTACTCTATACCAACCGATTTATTCAAAGTGGTTTCCCAAAAGATTGCTCCCTCATCACTTGGCAAGCTCACGCTCATATGTTTTGGAAACAAGTGAATATCAATGGGAATATCCCAACGCTGCCCCCAACTGTAAAATAGAATTGAGTTGATATCGCAATCGTAAATGCCCCATTGCAAACATATACTTAAAACATTGTGGTACTCGTCGATTAGTTTCCGCTGATCGTTCAGGTGTGTTTCAAATTGCGCGAGCAATTCCTGCTTTGCATCAGCACTCAAAGAATCGTGATAAGCATAACTGGGAGTCAAGTCTAATATCTGATCTAGTTTTCCCCAAACCTCAGGAGTAGAAGTGAATCCTAAATCTTCTTCGAGAAACAAAACTTGATAAGCCAGTTCGCAGGATTCGTCCGGGTCTATTTCCAAATCTGGCTTTTCAGCGACTGTAGAAGTAACAGGTTTCGATTTAGTGCAGCCCACGCTTAGCGCAACAGCACAGCAAAAGAGAAAACAAAACCTAAATCCAGGAAACATTGTCTACAAGATAGCAGACAATTTTTTGAGGGCATCATTTTCTGCAGCGCGCATTTCCTTTTTCTGTTTGGGCGACTTATCGCTTAAGCCAATAAAGTGCAAGACGCCGTGTACCATTACTCGTCGAAGCTCGTCTAGCCAAGGCGCATCCATTTGAGCAGCATTATCCTTTACTCTGTCTACACTGATGAACAAGTCTCCGCTAACAATACCATCCTCGCAATAATCGAAGGTGATGATGTCTGTGTAATAATCGTGTTTTAAATGTTCGCGGTTGACTTCCAAGAGATAATCATCATTGCAAAAAACAACATTGATATCGCCCAGAGAAAAGTCCGAAGCCTCGATAAGATTCTTTAGCCAAGCCTTATGCTTACGCTTTGCTCCTAAATTGAAAGTAATGGGTGATTCGCTATGAAAGTAAATGGGCAAGCCAGCTTGAACTAAGTCGCGGCTAGTAATTGAAGTGCATTTGCACCGTGCGGCCGTCCTCTTCGTAGTCGAAGTTATCAGCCAAGTGCCGCATTATGTGCACGCCTCTACCTCCTGGCTCCATAAGATTACGCTCCTGAGTAGGATCAGGTAAACGAGAGAAGTCAAACCCCTGCCCTTCGTCGGTTACTGTAACCTTAAGCTTGTCGCTAATGCACTGGCAGCGGATACTCACTTTCTTACGAGGGTTATAAGCATTACCGTGCTTTATACCGTTTATAACGGCTTCGGTTAAACAGAGCAATATATCGTGCGATTGAGTGGAGCTCAGACCGTGTCGTAAGCTCAAATCCCTTACAAAAGGCTCTAGCCTTGCAAGGTTATTTGGATCAGAAGTAAGTGTAAGACTTAGTGAGTCAGTTGTGCGCATTCGTTCGTTCTCCTCGGCTGTAAATTAATACTAGATTGCCAATAACACAAAGTTCAGGTAATTTTCTCTTAACGTCAAGACTCCCAGCGTCTTAAGGCTTAAATATAACTTTAGAATCAGAAGTTTATAGACTCGAAATACTTCTGCACCAAGGCTCTATAATAAGGCTGCAGTTCCGGTGGAACAGTACGATATAGCTCGACTTCCGCGTTTCTCTTCTTGAGATATTCCTCTATTTCGGGTGGAATATTGCGCACCTTTTCTCTGGCGGTTTCTGCCTCTCGCTTCTCCTCAAAGCCTCGCTCACGCTCGGCTTTCTCAGCTTCCAAAAGCTTCACCATTATCTCATTCTGGCGCTTCAATAGTTCTGCAGTTATCTTCCTATTTACAAGATCAGTTTCAGTCTCCTCCATTTCCTGCATCAACTTCTCCAGATCGCCTAAGTCGCCTTTGCCATCCTTGTTTTGCTCTTGGTTCATTTTACGTATGGCGTCGCGTATCGCAGCCTGCTGCTGTGCAGCTTTGGCGAGTTCCTTACTCATTCCGCCGCCTCCGCCTTTTTCACCTGGCTTAGCTCCTGGCTTTTTGCCACCGCCTTTTTCGCCTAGCATTTTTTCAATGGACTCGTTCAGCTTTTGCTGCATCTTCTTCAAACCACTCATACCAGAACCGGTACCACCAGGCTTATTGCACATTCCATTTCCGGGCATACCCTGCTCCATCTGCTGCTGCATTTGTTCCAGCGTTTCAGAAAGCATTAGCGCCACGTTATTCAAACTGGTCATTACGTATTGCTGGTTCACCGTAGCCGGCCCAATCTTACGATCTTCAAATGAATCGATACTAGAATTAATATTCTGATTAATCTCCCCAAGCTCTTTCAACAAGAAAGACTCAATTTGGAAAACTCGCTTACTCAAAGCCACCAAACTATCCTGTACTATCTGGAAATCATCTTTCAATTTGTACTGCTCCTGTACCAAAGGCACATAACCAGGATTGTTTACGCTCGTTCCCTTAAACTCGTCCATAACGCGCTCTTGGTCGAGCGACATCGCGATTAAGTTCTCGAGCAACTGACGAATCGCCTGCATATCTTCTCCCTGCTGTTCTTGCTGCATTTGCTGCTGCATAGCCTTCATCGACTCAGCCATCTTCTGCATCTTCTCTCCAGCCTTTTTCTGCGATTGACCAGCCTTCTGATTTTCCTGCTCCTCCATCTGCTCCATACTCTCCTCCTGCTCTTCGCTTACCTCTTCCGCCTCTTCCTGAGACTCTTGCAATCCATCGTCCTTATTACCGAGCTCCTCATTCATTTCTTCCAGCTCCTCTAGGTCTTCTTTTATCTCCTCAAACTCTTCGCTAATTTCTTCTTGCTCTTTTTTCTCTTCCTCTAAATCACCGGACTCATCGTTTTCGGTTTGCTCTCCCAAATCTTTTTGCTCTTCCGCCAACTCTTCCAATTCCTGAATCGTCTCTTCTATCTTTTCCTCAAACTCGAGTTGCTTCATCAACTCCATCATACGATCAAGCTCTTTTTCCAATTGCTCCTCAGTCATTTCCATATCCTCGAGCTCCTCCATCATTTCCTCATCGCTAGCTTCTTCCAGCAATTCCTCCATTTTCTTGAGCATCTCCTTCATCTCATCAGTCAGCAACTCATCCATTAGCTTCTGCAATTGCTCGCGCTTCTCTTGTGTCTGCTCAGAAAACTCCTGAAACTCATCTTGTTTCATCATATTCTGCTGCATCTTCTCCTGAGAATTCTCCAACTTCTCCTGCAAGTTCTTGTGCTTATCGATCATCTTCTGCACCTGCTCCTTGTCTTGCCAGCTCATCTCCTCTTTATCGATCATCTTCTCCTGAACCTCTTTCAGTTCTTCTTGAAGCTCTTTCGTTTCGTCCAGTGCAGCTTGCAGTTCGTCCTTCAACTCTTCCTTACCAATCTCCACCTCTTCCTTCATTTCGTCTACCGTAGGAAGCTCATAAGCCATTACCTGACTACGACTAACTTTCGATCCCGAAACGCCATCATTGTCCCAAACCTCAAAGAAGTAAGTCAACTTAGCGCCAGGTTGTAAACCCAGCTCAATCAAATCCCAGGTATAAGAATACTTAGCCGCAACTTTATTCAAGTCTTGTTCTACCAGCGCCGAACCACGAGTACCCGCTTGCGTATCGTCGCCCTTAACCTCATAAACGAAATTGATGTTCTTCACACCATAATCATCAGAAGCATCGCCCAAAAAGTAGAGCGACTTGTTGTCCGTACTATCACGAAACTCCTGAACAGAAATAGAAGGATATAAATCTGGCTTCACGCCAATCATATAAGAAATAGAATCCGCCTTCACCAAGCGATCGTTGGAAACGTAGATGGTGTAGCGGTTATCGCGGTACATACGACGCGAGTAAGTAAAATCGGTTTTACCCGAGCGCGTAGTTGGAATCAAAGTATCGCCCTTTTCAAAACGAATATCCAAAGCATCTGTATTCTCAGCCTGGAAGTCCCAGCGAATCTTCGTTCCAGCAGGAACCACCATATCACCAGTGTTATTGGTTTGCTCATCTTTCTTACCCAAGTAAGAAGGGTAATCCAAGAAAGCAGAAAAGTCAATAATAGAAGGCTTTGGAATAATGTTCAACACAAAATTCTCCGACTTAATACCGCCCGACTCAAAAAAGAACTCCGTGTCCTTTTGAACTTTGTTAAACTTATAAGCAAACTGATTCGCACTTACTTTCTTAAGCTTGTAAGGGAAGTTATTGATGTGTATGAAAGCCTCATCCGGCAACTGAATACCCGCAACGTTTATATCCAGCAAGTAATCCTCGTATTGAACCACCTCCATCTTCTTGTCCTCAATAGAAAAAGCAAAAGGCGCAGCGCGAGCGTACTCCACATCGTTATTAATCAAACGCTCGGTACTGCCGCTTATCAGGTTTGGGAAAATATAAGCCACCGCCAAGAACAAAAACAAAGGCACCACCGCGTATTTAATGTAGCGCTTGTTCTGACCCAAGTTAATCGCCTGTCTAAAAGGCACCAACTTAATACCGTCAATTTTTTGCGAGATACTCGCTTCAATCAACTCTTTTGAGCCGTAAGGATTGTTGTTACGCAGTTGTAAAATATTCAGCAACTTATCCTTCACGTCCGTGAAGTGCTCACCGATAATCGACGAAGCCTGTTCGTGCGAAATAACCTTACCGAGTTTGAAGTAGTGCATCAAAGGTTTGAGCACCCAGAAAAAGCCAGCCACAGCAATGGCAGCAATCCCACCGTAGAACAAAACCTTACGAACAGTGGTCGTGAAGTAGAAATAATGCTCCAACAAATTGACCAGCAAGAAGAGCGCAATCGCCAAACCCAAAAAGTAGAGTACACCGCGAATTAATTTGTTCAGATAGAACTTGCGGGTGAACTGGTCGAGTTTGGAAATCAGTAAATCGTAATTGCTTGTCATTCTGCCTATTGTAACCTAATTAGCTAAACCCAAATTTAGCCCAAATGTTGCCAATCTTGCCGAGAAAATGCCCCAATGTCCATTATTAAGGAATTAAGGATTTTTAAGGAAAAGCGTAGGTTTTATGCTGGTTTCGGGTCTGTTTAAGGTCATTATTTGGGCGTGCCCCCAATGTCATTAAGTTAAGCCGTTATTCCAACGATTCAGT
>CAZZIZ010000028.1:0-23957 GCA_964654535.1 uncultured Chitinophagales bacterium | reverse complement strand
TGGGGAGATAGAGATAAAAGCAACGGTTAATGTTTCATTTGAGTTGTTGGAGTAAAATCACAATTGAATTAACAAGGCAATCTATACTCTCGTTGGAATCTCGTGAAGAGCTCAAATGAACTAGAGTGCTGCTCTTAACAGCTCTATAAAAAGATAAATCAAAGCAATAGGAATGCCTATAGTCAAACCCGCGGTCATAAACATGACGTCCAACTCAGCTTTTTTTTCATACGCTGACTTTAGCTCAGGTTTACGATAGTATAGACGCAGAGAACCATTACTTTCATTAGAAGGAGGGCTCAACATCCAAAGGTTCCCCATTCGGTCTTCGTAAAACTCGTAGGTAGACTCGTTGCAAGGCAGATCAAGCGAACTGGCATTTCCCATAGGGGGCTTTCTTAGTTGACGGGAAGCAAAACCTCTCTCTAAGACAGCTTTCACATCGTGAAACTGCGCATGACTTGAGAATTGTTTTACCTCGCGTAACATATTATCATAACGCTACAGCGACCACATTGGTTCGAAAAAGAAGTGGCTTTCGCGTGAGGGATAGAGGGGTTTGTCTGAGCTCCTGTTGCTGTCAAGCGCCGAGCCCTCAGCACCTTAGTGCTGGAGGGGCGATGCGTGAAGACAGCAGAACAGAGCGAGCCCCGAAAGCCCGACCCCTTTGCTTGCCCAGAGAGCAAGCTCGCTTTTCGCGTAGCGAAAGAGGCGATTTGCGAAATGGGCAGAAGCAATGGGGGCACGCCCAAATCATATACAACGATCAGCTTACCACTGTTCTACTCTACCGAAACACTAGGCATGCATTATTTTGACTCTTTTATTGTTTGCTGCTGTAACTTTTAAGGCGGCTTATTCGTAATTTATCTAGACAAACTATTCTATGAGCACTCTTAGTATTTCCAACCTAAACAAAACTTATCCCAACGGCGTA
This sequence comes from uncultured Chitinophagales bacterium, assembly GCA_964654535.1. Lineage (GTDB taxonomy): Bacteria > Bacteroidota > Bacteroidia > Chitinophagales > UBA2359 > CAZZIZ01. The sequence goes on along the minus strand of CAZZIZ010000028.1, from coordinate 23,020 downwards.
AAAGCGCTGGACAATGTTTCACTCGAACTGCAAAACGGCATGTTCGGTTTACTGGGACCTAACGGTGCTGGTAAGTCCACCCTAATGCGTACGCTGGCCACCCTACAAGAACCCGATAGTGGTAGTGCAACACTGGATGAGATTGACATACTCAATCAACCGAACGAAACGCGCAAGGTACTGGGCTACTTACCTCAAGAATTCGGGGTTTATCCCCGCATTACTGCGAGTCAATTGTTGAATCATATGTGCATTCTAAAAGGCGTGAGTAAATCTTCGGAACGGAAGGAACTGGTTGATTATCTCTTACAAAAAGTAAACCTTTACAATGAGCGGAACAAAAGTGTGAAGGGTTTTTCTGGTGGAATGAAACAACGTGTGGGTATAGCGCAGGCCTTGATTGGTCAACCCAGACTCATTATAGTTGACGAGCCTACTGCGGGTCTCGACCCAGGTGAAAGGAATCGTTTCCACAATTTACTGGCCGAAGTTGGTGAGGAAGTTATTGTAATACTCTCAACACACATTGTAGACGACGTTCGTGAGCTGTGTACTAGAATGGCCATTATGAATTTTGGTCAAATCGTTTACGAAGGCAGTCCAGATAATGCACTGGTTTCGCTTGAAGGAAGGGTCTGGCGCAAATCTATAGAACGTCACGAAAAGGAATCATACCAATCGAACTATCAGGTAATCTCGGACAAAATGGTAGGCGGTAGGCCGCAGATACATGTCTTGAGCGATGAACATCCGGGAGAAGGCTTTTCAGCCGTAGAGCCAAATTTAGAAGACGTATTCTTCACCCGCATTCACTCAATGCAAAACGTTTAAAACATGTCACTCGTATTTTTCAAAAAAGAATTGGAGGTTGTTTTTAAGCAACCGATGATTTACATTTTCTTTCTCATAACCGCTCTTATGGCTTTTGGCGCTGTGGCCAGTAGCAGCATTGTTATTGGCGGTGCTGTAGGTAACATAAATAAGAACGCACCCACGGTAGTCACGACTTTTGCCATGATCCTGAATGTCTTTGGTTTGCTTTTCGCTACTGCCTTTTTTAATAATGCCGCCTTACGAGACTTCAAGTATAACTTTAACGAAATAATGTTCAGCAGCCCTATAGACAAAGCAAGTTACTTCTTTGGGCGCTTTGGTGGAGCGTGGGTTGCTTCTGCATTTGTGTTATGTGGTATTTTTCTTGGGGTAGTTGTTGGTGGCTTTGTAGGCCCTGCCTTGAACTGGGTTAGTGCCGATCAGATTGGCCCAATACCTTGGCACGCTTTCTTGAACAACTTATTGATTTTCATTCTCCCCAATATGTTTGTAGCAGGGGCTTTAATTTTTACAATGGCCTCGCTGTCGCGTAGTACCGTCGTTTCTTTTGTTGGCAGTTTACTAATTATTATTGGCTATATCGTTTCCTTAAACTTAATGTCGGATATGGAAAACGAAAGTCTTGCTGGGCTCTTAGATATTTTTGGCATTTCAGCAAACGGTCTCGATACGCAGTACTATACGCCTCAGGAAAGTAACACGCTTGCTCCTTCGCTTTCTGGGCATACACTTAAAAATCGTCTACTTTGGACTTTCGTCGGGGCAGCCCTGCTAGCTGTTTGTTATAGACTCTTTTCATTTACAACTAAGAAGAAAAAGGTAAAAAAGAAGAATGAAAAAGGTAGTAAGAGTATCCCAACTTTTGTTGCTCCGCAACTGGCGGACTTATCTCAACCTAGTGCCTGGGCACAGTTCTTTACATTCTTTAAAGTAAATTTTATCTCAATCCTGAAAAGCACTGTCTTTATAATTCTAGTACTTTTTAGCGTTATTATCCTTGTCAGCAACCTTGCCAGTGGTTTCGAATACTTCGGGCTAAAATCTTTTCCGGTTACCTATAAGCTGGTCGATCAGATAAATGGTTTGACCAATCTGTTCGTTTACATCGTTATTATCTTTTTTAGTGGTGAGCTGGTTTGGAGAGATAGAGATTTCCACCTCAATGAAGTAATTGATGGAACAGCCCATAGCTCAGTTGTTTCTCTATTTGCGAAAACGCTATCGCTCATTTTGTTATCCTGCATCTTGCATTTTGTCTTTATTGGTACCGCAATAGCATATCAGGCTATAAATGGCTACAGCAATTTTGAACTTAGCGTTTATTTGGGAAATTTTTTCTACAACGGCTTTCTTCAGTACTGCATTTTCGCTGGCTTTCTAGTTTGTATTCAGGTATTCGTAAATCAGAAATACTTAGGCTATTTCGTTTCGATTTTATTCATCTTTGTCGCGGACTTACTTTTGGCAGCATTGCGCATAGGTAGTAATATGCTTTCTTTTGGTTCCATTCCTAGTCTAAGATATAGTGATATGAATAGCTTTGGGCCAGGTTTATTGGGAGCCAAGTGGTACAGCTTGTATTGGTTGCTTTTGACTTTTACCTTAATGCTTATTGGTGGTATACTATGGGCAAGAGGTAGCAATAAATCCATCAGCAATCGATTTAAACAAGGAAAAAAATCTCTTAGCAAATCGTATATGGCCTTTGCCAGCTTTATAGGAGTGTGTTGGTTAGTCTGCACAGGTTTCGTTTACTACAACACTCAAATTCTAAACCCTTATAAAAACGGAAAGCAGCTCGAGCTTGCATCAGTTGCTTACGAAAACACGTATAAGCAATACGAGGATTTGGTCAAACCCAAAATAACAGATCTTACTTATTACTTAGACATTTATCCGGAGGAACGAAAGGTCATCTGCAAATCGGAAATAACCTTGGTGAATAAATCCGATGAAGACATTAAGGAGATACACCTGACTTTAAACGATAACTGGGAAACAGAATTTGTGATTCCTGGTGCAACACTCACACTAAATGATGAAGATCTAAACTATCGGATATACAATTTGAGTGCTCCTATGAAAAGTGGTGACACCCTGCAAACGGTAGTGCATACTAAGTACGTTACTCAAGGGTTCCCCAATGGCAGGGGTTCAACAAACGTAATTAAGAACGGAACTTTTCTAGGTAATTGGGCTGTACTTCCAAACTTGGGCTATAGTACGAGTGGAGAAATAGGAGACAAGAATTTGCGCAAAAAATACAACTTACCTATAAAGGACAGGATGCCTAAGTTAGAAGACAATTGTACTGAAAGTTGTATGAAAAATTACTTGTCCGACGGTGCAGCCGACTGGGTAAATGTCGAGTCCTTTGTCAGTACTTCTAGTGATCAAATAGCGATTGCCCCCGGCTCCTTAATCAATATGGAAGAAGCCAACGGCAGAAGAACCTACCACTATAAGGTTGATCACCCATCTATGAATTTCTATTCCTTCATATCCGCCGACTATCAAGTCGCAACAAGAAAATGGCAAGGCATAGATTTAGAGGTGTACTATCATAAAGGACACGAGGTAAACATAGAGCGCATGTTGGATGCTATTCAAAAGTCACTCGAGTATTATACCAGCAACTTCGGTCCTTATTACCATAAGCAGGCGCGCATAATAGAGTTTCCGCGTTACAGCACTTTCGCTCAGGCGTTTCCAGGAACTATGCCTTACTCTGAGGCCTTCGGATTTATAATTGACCTCGAAGACGATTCTAAAAATAATGTAATAGACGCAGTTATTGCCCACGAAATGGCGCACCAGTATTGGGCACATCAGGTTATTGGCGCCGATATGCAGGGCAGTACTATGTTGTCCGAAAGCTTTTCGGAATACTCAGCACTTATGGTGATGAAACAAAAAAGCGATCCCAAAAAAATGAAGGAGTTTCTGAAATACAATATGCGTCGTTACCTCAGAGGACGTGCAGGCGAAAGTGACAAAGAAGTGCCGCTACATAAGGTGGAGAATCAGGCACACATACACTACGGTAAAGGTTCGATAATTTTATATGCGCTGCAAGAGTACATTGGCGAAGAAAAAGTTAACACCGCGATGCGTGAATTTTTAGAGAAATATCGTTATGCAGATCCTCCTTACCCAACTTCAAACGACTTCTTGAGTTTTCTCGAACCACAAGTGCCAGACTCACTGCAATATGTTATAAACGATTGGATAAAAGATATCACCTTATATGACTTGCGTTTGAAAACCGCGGAATACACAGAGCGAGCCGACGGAAAATTCGAGATCGAACTCTCATTGGAAAATTACAAATACAAAGCCGATACCATAGGCCTCGAAAACAAAGTCCCAATTAATGATTGGGTCGACATAGGATTTTATTCCGATAGGTCTGAGGAGGAAATTATGTTTAAGGAGCGAGTTTTATTAAATCAGGCTGAACAAAACTTAAGCTTTGTCTTGGACAGCAAACCTCAAGCCGCTATCATTGATCCCTTTGAAATCTTGGTGGAGCGCGTGAGTAAGGATAACATAAAATCCTTATCTAAAGCGGAGTAGTAAATTTGTGTTTTGGCGTGCCCCATCTTGCTGCGCAAAGGGTCGCGCTTTCCGCTGCAATTCGACTACGCTTCACTGGTTCGTGCAATCGTGTTTTGTGGCTTCCGTTGGTCCGCCCCAAAACACGAGCACTCACTGCGTTCAGCGCAGTCTCATTTCCGCTGCAATCGCTCACGCGTAGTTACTTGCTTAGTTCAGCAATGCATAAATATCAAATAATGTATATTAGAGTATGCGAAAAATTCTCTCTGCCCTCTTCATTTGCTTCTTAACAATTGTGCTAAGCGCGCAAGAATCCGAAATCACTTTTCAAAGCAATGGTTTGGAGCTTAACGGAACTCTTTCACTTCCAATCGAAGGCGAGGGACCATTTCCCTTGGTCATCTTAGTTCACGGTTCTGGTCCGAACGATCGGGATCAATCCCTAGCCCTTAATGATCCGAATTCACAATGCTTATACCCAGGACTATTTGGCAATACAATTAGAAACTTTAGAGACATTTCTGACCACCTGAGCAGCGAAGGCATTGCTGTATTACGCTATGACAAGGTCACTTTCACCCACGGCGCAGCATTAGCGGGCACAGATATTTTGGTTTCCGACTTTGCTGACGATGTAGAATCTGCGATTGAATTTACTTTAACTCAGGAAAGCATCGACCCAGAACGTATTTACTTGGCTGGTCATAGTCAGGGTTCATCATTAATTCCTATTGCAGCAGTAAATAGCGGCCAGGTCAGGGGATTAATTTCACTAGCAGGATTGACCAGCCCCGTTGAAGAAGCTTTGATAAATCAGTTGGCTAATTTGTTTATTGATTGTGCAAACGACCAGGCGAGTGCTGATTTCATTACCGCAGATTTAACGGAGCAGTTTAACGCTGTCCGTGAGGGAAACTTTTCTGAAGGGCAACAAATCGTAATAAACCTTCCTGGTCAGCCTGCCGCTTCCAACTTAGGCCCCGCCAGTTTCTGGTTCAGTTGGTTAGAAATAGGCGATGCCGTCCTCTCCAATTATCAAAATGCTGGCCTACGCAATCTTATTATCCAAGGTCAAGATGATTTTAACGTTCCCTTTGAAGATGCAAATGCCTTCGAAGTACTGGATAACACAGAGGTAAATATCTATGAAGGCATTAATCACTTTTTGACTTCTAGCACCGTGCCCAATGTCGATGAAGAGATTTTGAACGATATTGTTTCTTGGATTTTGGCTGATGTTTCAGGAATCAATAATCTATTGAGCGATGAAGACTTGAATCTAGTCTATGACGCTTCTTCTTTGCAGCTTGAGTTTATTGATGACGATGTTAACGCAACGATTGAACTTTTTGATATAAGCGGTAGACTGCTTTCCAGATCGGTATCAAATGAGCGATCAGTAAACATTGTTCGTCCCAATACTGGTGCTCCACTGCTTTTAAATGTAAGTACGGATCAGGGGCGTAAGGCTTGGGTTTTGCCATTTTAGACTTTCTTATACTCTTTCGTACATTTTATGTGAGTTTGTTACTAGTTCCTTGAGTATGAAGGACTAAATGATTACTTATATTAGCAGTAATTGAATGTCATGCAACCACGACTAGTTATAATATGCCTTTTCTTATTTACTCAGCTTAGCTATAGTCAAGTCCAATTTGTTGATAGAACCGCGCTATCAGAAGTACCTAATCCCGAAAGAATGGTTAGTACGGATCTTAACAGCGATGGCTTGCTGGACTTAGTCGGCGTCTCTGCTGGTGAACTAATATGGTTTGAAAATAAAGACGACTACCTTTTCCGAGGAATGCGCAGCATCGAAGTATCTGGTACGGTGGTCAACTTCTTGGTTAGCGACTTAGATCAGGATGGAGACAATGACGTTATAGTATCAGGTCTTTTTCCAACTTTTTGCGATTCACTTGATGCTGGTCACAATTTAGCCTGGCTAAAGAATGATGGCAACAACAATTTCCAAGAGATTTGCATTCCAGTCGAAGCAGGTGATAACATCGACAACTTACAGGTTCATGATTTGAATGGAGATGGTCAATTGGATATATCGTTTCACTATTATTTTTCAGAAATACAGAGTGTTGGCCCAGGCGCTACTTTCGAATTCCGTTACAATACCCAATTTGTTTGGCTAGACAATACTGGCAGCGAAGTTTTCAATTCGCAACCTGTGCCTATTGATGAATACAATGAGCAGTTAAATGAAAATCTGTTTGATGATTTGTATAGGGCCATTGACTTCAACAATGATGGTTACCTGGATTTAGTTGGGAGTACATTAGATGGCAACGTGAGCCCGTATTCAAGCCCAAATCCACAACTTCAATACTACGAGAATGATGGATTGGGAAGTTTTGCCAGTGTAGAACTAATAACTCCCTATATCGGCACCTATTCTGGCCTTGAGGCCATGGATATAAACCAAGATGGAGATGACGAGCTTATTGTAATAACCGACAACATCAGCAGTCAAGTTCTTAACCCCGTCGTCGCCTTCGACTTCGAAAACAATGGACTCGAATCCTTCGATTTCATCTCTCCGGATGATATGAATATAAGTCCTGAGACTCTTTCTCAAATAGACATGAATAATGATGGACAATTGGATTTAGTATTATCTCATCCCAGTCAAGGTATTCAATGGATAGAGCTTCCGTACAACGGACCTCCTGATCCAGTTCTTACATATCTACCTTATGATGCCGATGATTTCAACAATATCCGCTTGTTAGATCTTGGTCAATTTACAAGCGATGATGAAATCGGCTTTTTAATTCACACCTTCAACAATGTACGAGTGTGTCGTCCGGATCAAGTTGGAGATTGCCCGTCATTGATAAATCTCAACCCCGATCAAACATCGCTTAAGCTCGTAGACCTAAATAGTGACCAACTCCCCGAATGCACCCTACTCGATCAGAGCAGGAACTACTTGTCTGTTTGCGAAAACAAGGGCGGTGGCGAATTGCACAATCCGGAAATAGTTTATTCCGCTCAGGAGTATATTATCGATTACGCCTTTTTGGATGTTAATGTAGATGGATTTAAAGACTTAGTGAGCATGTCTGCAGAAAACCTCTACTTACATCTTGCAACGGAGGACTTCATATTTCAAGAGCCCACTATCCTTTCATTCCCCTTCTCCGATTTTATGGACGAATCAACATTAGAAGTGTTCGACGTTGATATGGATGGCGATTCTGACCTAATCGTTTCGCGATTTGAAACGACGGTTGGTCTTAACGAAAACGGTAGCTTAAACTTCACAGTCATTCATGACAATGCCTGTTTTGATTCTTGCTTTGAGGATATGGACAGCGATGGTGATCCCGATTTAATCTGTATCGAATATATTGGCGATCGTCCAATCAAAATATTTTCGAATGATGGTTCTGGAGCTTTTAGTGATTTGGCTATTGCTTCTTTAAGCACAGTGCAGGTCAGCTCAGTTGAGGTTGGCGACCTCGACCATGATGGCGATTCCGATCTAGCATTCCTTTACGTAAATTTTGACGAATCTATTGATTGGATCGAAAATTTAGGAGATGGCACATATTCTGAAGCCCAAGACATTCTTGACGTGAATTCGAAAGGAATATTGGTTGAAGATTTTAATAATGACGGTGGTTCCGATGTCTTTAGTTCTGACCATGATTCTGGAGGCAGCGGAGGCACCTTAGGTACATCTGGTGGATTCATCACAATAGAACCAAGTGAATCGACATTCATACGGAGTATTGACGGAGGCTCCTTTGGAATCCGTCAAGAAATTTCACTTAACCATCGATATGATTCATTTATTGCGGCTGACTTCGATAATGACAATGATATAGACATTGTCGCAACGCGCTCGACCGACAACACAATTATGTTTCATGAAAACATAAGATCCCTTCCAGTTGCTGAGTTTATCGTTCCGCAGACCTGTCCACTAATCTTAGAAAGTCAATCAGCAGTATTCTTACCCGATGCCACTTTTTTTTGGGAGTCCTCTGCAGGATCTAGCTCTAACAGTTCATCTACTTTTTCGCCTCCTGAATTTGGCACTTTTGATTACAGCCTAGTTGTTTGCAATACGCTCGGATGCGACACTGTGACTCAAACTATAGCCAACTTAATGGATGTTTTCAGCGCCGACATACCAACGACGGGGCAAACTAATACGCCGCTAACCTTTACCAGTACCACCTTTGGTGCTACGAATTGGTCCTGGACATTTGGCGATGGAAACATCTCAACTGAGGAAAGTGCGACCCATACTTATACTGAAGCTGGGACTTACACTGTAGAAGTTTTTGTTACCAACTCTGAAATAGTAGACTGCACGCATCATTTTACAACCACCATAGAAATTGTAGATGAAGAAATTAACATTGGAATAAACCCACAAGTTTCGTTTACGTCATCCATATCGCCAAATCCTGCAAATGAGTTTTTCATTGTAGATATTTCCAACACAGATGAGGTCTTTGTAGAAGTGCATACTATAGATGGCAAAGTCGTTCACCAAAGTATTATGCAAGACTCCTCTAAAGGCATAAATATTGAAGATTTAAGCGATGGTCTATACATTGTCGTGCTTAGCAATGAAGAGGGAGCTATTGCACATAAGCTTATAGTAGCGCGATAAGCAATTGTATTGAGCAGACAGATTTATCAATAGGGCAACCACTTTGCATAATGCTTCGTTTGCTTTATGTCCAGAAGAAATCAATACTAGATGTTTAAAGAACTTTTTCTAATTCTCCTACTTGCTATTAGCTCATTGCAGCTCATAAGCCAGGAAACCTGCACAGGTATCCTTATAGATGCCAAGACCTCAGAACCTCTAGCCTATGTAAACATTGGTATCCTTGGAAAGAACATTGGAACCGTTTCAAATACTAGTGGAGCATTTGAAATCGAGTTGGACTCCAAACACGACGACGCAACGCTAAGAATGTCCATGTTGGGATACGAAAGTCAAGAATTTCTTGTAAGCACTTTCAGAAAAATGCGATGTGAAAATGCAACTATTGAATTGAAACCTGTTGTAACAGAATTAAAAGAAGTTGAGATAAGCGGAAAGAAGCTAAAAGACAAAAAACTTGGGAACACTCTAAGATCCAATTTCATGACCACTGGATTTAACGTGGACAATTTAGGGAATGAAGTAGGCGTATATATTAAAGTCAAGAAAAATCGCCAATCCGTAATAAAAGAATTCAAAACTCATTTGGCCTATAATGCTTATGATAAAGTGAGGTTTCGACTTAATGTCTACTCAACAAAAGATGGATTGCCGCATAAAAACTTGATGCCAGAAAATGTAATTATAGAATGTGAAGAAGAGGAAAGCGAACTCTTCGTAGACTTAAGGCCCTACAACATTGTAACCGAGGGCGATTTTATTGTAACGCTGGAGTGGCTAGAAGACTTGGGAGAAAGAGGAATATACTTTCGCGCTTGTGTACTTTGCGATGATGCTGTCCGTAAATCGACTAGCCAAGGAACTTGGGAAAGAGAATCCGCCTATGGCGTTGGTTTCAATGTATTGGTAAGTCAATAGCTTAAAGCACTTACTGATACTTAACCTTACTCATATACATAACCCGACGCTTCCGCTTAACAGACTTATCCTCCTTATTCTTAATCTTCTGAAAGCCGAAGGCCAAGAAATAGCCGTTGTACCAGTAACTTAGGTTGGAAGAAGACCATTTTGTTTTGTCGGCGTCTAGTCCAGTTTCTATTACGTCTGATTCCAGGACTAGGCCGCTAAAACGCGTGAGGGATAGAGGGATTGTTGAAGCTCCTGTTGCTAAAAACAAGAAAAGTGCTTAGCTCCTCTGGAGCTAGAAGCACTTTTTGTTTTTAGCAGAACAGAGCGACTCCCGAAAGCCCGACCCCTTACCTTGGCGCAGCCAGTTGGTTTGGGGGCACGCCCAAATATGGTAACGAGTTAAGATTTAGCACCCAACAACTTAGCGATCAATTCAGATCTACTTTGAACTTCAGCTTTAACAAAAACATTTTTTAAATGAAAGCGAACTGTGTTTATGGAAACAAAGTTTTCGTCGGCTATTTCTTGGTAAGTATTGCCTTTACAGAGCGCTCTACAAATTTTCTTTTCTTGCTTGGTCAGCTCTCGCTTTATAGCATCGAATGACACCTGCTCTTGTTTGCTATTAAAAATATCTAGCGCCACTTGAATAGTGGTTAGCAAAGTTGCTTCTTGAAACGGTTTTACCAGATATCCGAATGGCCCTTGCTCTCTGGCCTCTTCAAGTGTTTTTTGGTCAGAAAATGAAGTTAAAAAAACGAAGGGAATCTTGTGCTCACTTTGGATATGGCTGGCGATATCAATACCACTATCACCTGTTCCTAAATGAATATCTAGTATGGCAATTTCGATCTGGCCTCCTTTTAACAAATCATAAGCCGCGTTTGCATTGTGCGCAACGCCTGCAATTTTATACCCACTATCTTGTAGACAATCCTTTAAATCATAAGCAATTATTGGATTGTCTTCTACTATTAGTACTGCGGCCTTTGGATTTGTGTTGGACATAGTGGGATTCTGCTTAAATTTAAACGAAACTCAACACCTATGAAAGCAGTCCCACCTACTCGCTTCATATTGTTGTTTCTTTTCTGCTCATGGACTTCCCCAACTGTGATGGGTCAAGATGCAATAATAGATAGCCTCAAGCTTAAACTTGAGACCGAAGCCCAAGAAAATCAACTCGAGACACTCCTAGAGTTATCATTTCAGTATAGAAACCTCAATGCTGATTCTGCATTTATTTTCCTCTTAGCAGCAGAAGAAATCGCGTCCAATAACGAAAACCCTGAAGACTTAGCACGCACTCAAAAACATCGCGGGCTCTTACTTAGAAAGAAAGGTAAGAACTTAGAAAGTATAGCTTACTACAACAAAGCATTTGCCTTTTTTAACGAAGAGAAAGACTTTAATGAAATTGCCAAGATTCAATACAGTTTGGCCCTTTGTTATCTGCAACTTCATGAGTACGAAAAGTGCTTGTCCTTGGGTATTGATTCTAGAAAGAACTTTATAACTGCTGAGAGCAAGATTGGCGAGATCCGAGCTTTGAATATGTTGGGAATAGTTATGAAAGACAATTTTCGAATTGACGAGGCCATTCCATACTTCGAAGAAGGCATTGCACTAGCAAAAGAGATTGAAAACGATTACGAAGCTTCTCACCTTATTGCAAACAGAGGCGATGCATACCTCAAACTGGAGCAGTATGACAAAGCACTGGAAGATTTCAACACCGTGCTAGCCTACGATAGAAAAGAGAAGATGGATTGGGGTATAGCCTATCAGTTACAGAACATTGCCAACTTATTGAATATCCAAGAACGATTCGGGGAGGCCATTCCCTACTTGGAAGAATCTGTAGCTATTAAGAGAAAAATGAAACAGCCCAAAGAGGTGGCAAAGGCGCAGGGAGTTTTGGGTTTTTCAATGTGTAAGAATGGAGCTTATAAAAAGGGGCAATTGCATCTGCAAGAAAGCTTAGCGATAGCAAAAGAAAACAACTGGGTTGATGAAATTATTCAAGCTGAAGATTACTTAGCTCAAGTTCAGTACGATCAGAAAATGTACGCCCAGGCGTACAAACACCTACTGAACTTTTCAAATCTCCGCGATAGTTTGTGGCAGAACAATTTCGACTCGCAGGTAAACGAGTTACAAACCAAATATGAAACCGCAGAGAAGGAGAAGACTATAACAGAATTGGATGCGAAAAACGAACTTGCTCAAGTGAAACTTCAAAGTGCCAGTAACAGAAATATCGCATTTGCCAGTGCCGCATTGATTTTTGGTGGATTGTTACTAGTTCTATTTCGCTTTTATAAACGCTTGAAAGAACAAGACAAAATCAAAGAACTGCTGCTTAAAGAAATTCACCACAGGGTTAAAAACAACTTGCAGACTATTTCTTCTTTACTCGGAATTCAATCTCGATCTATTAATGATGAGCGCGCCAAACGTGCTATAAAAGAAGGACAAAACAGGGTGAAATCAATGTCAATGATTCACCAGGATCTGTATCAAAAAGACAATTTAAGCGGTGTAGAAATGAACAAGTACTTATCGGCTTTGTCCGAAGATTTGCTTAGAACCTACCAAACGAATGACAATATTCAACTCCATACTGACATTGACGAAATGATGTTGGATGTAGATACCGTTGTGCCTATAGGTCTTATTGTTAATGAGCTTATTACCAATTGTCTGAAGTACGCTTTTGATATTGATCAAGAAGGAACAATTTCAGTTCGCTTAAAAGAAAAGGGAAAGTCAATTGTTCTGGCTGTTTCAGATGATGGCAATGGACTTGAGTTAAAAGAGCAAGATCAGTCTAACTCCTTTGGACATACACTCATCGAAGCATTTAAGGACAAGCTCGATGCCAATGTTAATTTTATTAATGAAGACGGCCTTACGGTGGAATTAGTGATTAACAATTATAGAAAAGTGGCGTAAGCGCTTTTTGCAAAGCTCTTACGCCATTGGCTCCGATTATTTTTACCTCAATGAGAACTCAATTGGTAAGTAAAAATTCACTGGCATTTCTTTATCAATGTGGTGTGGCAGGAACTTCGTAAAATCCATTTGCTGAATAGCTCGCTGGATTTCATTCGAAAAGACTTTTTGATCGTCTCGATAAATTACGACCTCAGGTCTAGATGTGGCGTCTAGAAAAGTGAGGTGCACGACTACTCGTTTTTCGAAGCAGTTTTCTCGAGCAACTTCAGGATAGCTCAAGCTTTCTTGAAGTTCCTTTTGAATCTCCCTATGAATAGATTCAATCATTGGAGAGGGAGCGCTTTCGAAGCGATTTTCTTTTGGTTCAGTTCTTTTTTCGAAGGCTTCGCTCTTGTTGTTATAGCTAACGAGCGCCTGTGCACTCAAGGAGAAATTACAAGAGACAAAAACGAAAAGAATGAAACAAACGGCATAGGTGGGTCCGGTTTTCATACGTTTAAGTTTTAAGTGGTTCAATGGCTCAAAAGTATTAGCAACAAGGCATTTAAAAACTACATGAACATGTAGTTTTTCAGTTTTAGGGCAGACTATAGCGTATAGACTAAGGCTTATCTACTTGGGCGTGCCCTCAAACCCAGCTTCATATTTCGTGTAAACACGAAGTATAAAGCTGGGTTTGAGGTCGGGCTTTCGGGGCTCGCTCTGTTCTGCTGTCTGCACGCATCACCCTTCCAGCACTTAGGTGCTGAGGGCTCGGCGTTTGTCAGCAACAGGAGCTCAGACAAAGACCAATGAAGCAAATAGTGTCAAGAATATTTTGGTAAAAATGTCCTATAGCTGCGTTGAAAATGCTCGCCTTAGCTCTGGCTAAGGCTGCGCTTTTCGCCTTGCTCTAGAAAATTTTTCCTCAAAATACTCTTCTGACCCTATTTCCTTCATTGGTCTACCCCTCTATCCCTCACGCAAGAAAATTGCAAATCGGCACTATTCTAGCTGGGAAATAGTATACATTGTATGTTATGAAAGGAATTGTATTCAACGAATTTATGGTAATGGTAGAAAAGGAATTTGGCGCTGAAATGGTCGAATTGATCATTGAAGATGCCAAGCCTGCCAGCGGAGCCGCGTATACCAATGTCGGCACCTACGATCACGCCGAAATAGTAGACTTGGTTGTTGCCTTAAGTAAACGAACAGGAGCCGACGCACCGGCACTCATAAAAGCCTTTGGGAAATTTCTATTCCACTCCTTTGGTGGCAAGCACGGCGATATGATTGCTTCTTATTCCAACGGTTTTGATTTACTCAAAGATATACACGGTCATATTCACGTAGAAGTAGAAAAACTCTACGCCAATGCCGAGCTACCTCACTTTAGCACGGAACAAAAAGATGATACGTTAAAAATGGTCTATACCTCCGAACGTAAGATGAGCGATCTGGCGGAAGGCCTAATTGAAGAAACGATGGCTCACTTTGGACATGACTATTCGCTCGAAAAAAAGTTAGTGAAAGAAGACGGCAGCGTGGTTGAGTTTTTTATTAAGTTGAATTAGTCTATTGGACGAAAAGGAAATACTAAAGCGAAAGCTTGCTCGTGAACAACGTGCACGCCAAAGCGCGGAGAACATCCTCGAGGCGAAGTCGCGTGAACTGTATTTTCTCAATAAAGAACTGGAGAAAGATAGACTGAGTCTCTTTGAAAATGCCTCAGTTGGAATTGCCTTGAGTGTTAATGGTAAGTACACCAACGCGAATTCAAAGTACTGTGCCATGCTAGGTTATTCACTTGACGAGTTAAGCGCAATGAGTATAGCCGATACTCTTTATCAAGCAGATCGTGCAAATCTGCAGACCCACTTCGAAACAGTCAATAAAAAGAAAGAATCTTACACCAGCGTAAGTAAACGTTACTTACGAAAAGACAATTCCGTTTTTTGGGGTCAATTGCATATTGCTCCGGTTTATCGCGAAGATGGATCCCTTAAATATCACCTCTCAATATTGGAGGATATCCAAGATCAAAAAAACGCGGAAAGTAAACAAGCCGCTTTACTCAGTGAATTGAAACGTTCAAATACCGAGCTAGAGGCCTTTGCACAAATGGTAAGTCACGATTTAAAGAGTCCGTTAAAAGGAGTGCGCACTTTGTTCGAATGGTTGAAGGATGATTACAGTGAACTATATAATGCCGAAGCCAAAGAAAACCTGGTGGCCATAGAAGAACGTCTAGATAAAATGACCGGATTGATTGATGGCATTATGCGCTATACAAAAGTATCTGATGAGGGAGAAGAGGATGAAGTAGCGCTGGGCAAAGTCGTAGATACAGTCATCCAATTCGTTTTTAAACCAGCGCACGTTGTCATTAAGAAAACTGGTAGCTACCCTACTCTCTTATGCAATCGACACAAAATGCATCAGCTTTTTCAAAACCTCATTGACAACGCAGTTAAATTCTGTAATGAGGAAACAGGTATTGTGGAAGTAAAGGGCTCAGAAGACGATGATTTCTTCATATTCAAGGTGGCGGATAATGGCAAAGGTATTCCTGAAAAGTACCACAATAAAATTTTCAAAATCTTCACTACGCTTGAGAATGACCCCAAAAACACCGGAATTGGGCTATCCATTGTCAAAAACATCGTAAACCAATACGGTGGCAAAATATTTGTGAGTTCAGAGATAGGTCGAGGCGCTGAATTCACCTTTACCCTTGCCAAAACGGCATTTCACTAGAAATTTCAATTTCATGGATAATCAGGCGTTGATGTTGGTCGATGACGACCAGCTTGAACACATCAAACTTAGGAACACTTTTAAGAAGTTTCATTTAGACTGCGAGATTGTAAGTTCCTATGATGGCGAAGAGGCATTGGATTATTTGAGTAGCAACAAACATCAGTTACCGAAGTTAATTTTGCTTGACTTAAATATGCCAAAAATGAATGGTCTGGAATTTTTGGATAGCGTAAAAAGTGATAGCATCCTCAAAAGAATTCCAGTGGTAATCATTACAACTTCCAATGCTGCCGACGATCGATTGGCTTGCTTCGATAATCAAGTGGCAGGCTATATGCTCAAACCCGATGACTTTGATTCTTATCAAGATCTCATTTCAGTTATTACAAATTATTGGAGCGCTAGTAAAGTGGCCAGCTAATGAGTAAACGAATTCTATACATAGAGGACGATCTAGTCGATCAAAAAATATTCCAGCGCGCTTTACAAGATAGCGACGTACAAATTGATATTGCCAACACTTTTGAAGCGGCTTATAGCTTCCAAGCAAATCAGCAATACGATTTAGTGGTCAGCGACTTACACCTCGGGCCTGATGAACTACTAGACGAGATTCACAATTGGGATAGCAGCAAACTGATTATTCTTAGTAATCAAATTGATAATAAAGCGCTAGCGCCATATATCTGTTTTGAAAAACCTTTTAAACTAGAAATGCTTTCTTCATCACCGGCCTTTTCCATTGATGTGCTTAGCACTTCACAACTCGAAGCACTATGTGGAGATGATAACGAATCTCAGAGTCAACTGGTTGATTTGATTGAGAAAGAATTGGTTGCCACCAAGTCGAAATTGACCGAATTGCCTTCAGCTTCCTGCAAAGAAAAGTCAGCGGTTATTCATAAAGCACTGAATAAGATTGCCATTCTCGGAATGAAGCAGTCTCGCTTTCAATTGCTTAGTTACGAAAAACAATTACGTAACGAAACACCACTAAGCGCTGACGAGGACGTGCAAATAAGCCACATACTTGACACCGCCCTCAATTACATAAAACAAATTAGAGCATGAACTGTATCCTTGTTGACGACGACGAATTTGCACGCAAAACCGTAAAACTACTTTGCGAAAAGGTCGACTACCTAAATGTTTTGGCGGAATACCCTTCTGCTTTAGAAGCAGCCGAAGGTTTGCGACATCTAGATAATGTCGATTTGCTTTTTCTCGATATTCATATGCCTGAGCTAAACGGGTTCGATTTTCTAAAAACTATGAAAAATCCCCCACAGGTTATCTTCACGACCAGCGATCCAAGCAAAGCAATTGAAGCCTTTGAGGTAGATGCACTGGACTATTTAATAAAACCAGTGGAACTGCCTCGCTTTTTAAAAGCGGTGGAACGCTTAAAACCAAGGGAAAGCTCCAATGGCTCGGCAGCAGCTGAAGTAGAATCGACTTACGAAAAAGATTTTTTTGTAAACGTAGATCGTCGGCTCACCAGAATAACCACAGCTAAGATAGCCTTGGTCGAAGCCAAAGGAGATTATGTGCTTATTAAAATGGATGACAATAATCAACACATTGTTCGTTCCACTATAAAGAATATTGAAAGTCGTTTGTCTCCCAAGCAGTTTGTAAAAGTGCATCGCTCTTTTGTTATCAATGTTTCCAAAATAGTGGACATTGAAGATTCTGGCATACTGATTAACAATCAAGTAGTTCCAATTAGTAGAAGTTACAAGTCGGATTTGCTAAATAGATTGAATACTTTGTAAATTTATGCTCGATGAATCGAATCATTTTATTAGTCTTTTTCTTTCCCCTTTTGACTTCCGCTCAGGTGGACAGTATACTCTATCATATAGGCTCTAGTGTTTCATTCGAAGGAGATACCTCTATACAATCGCAGTACAAAAAAGACCAAGACGCTGATTATAATTTTTCTATCAGGAATGACACCTTAATTATAGACACCGAGTTAATAGAGAGCTTAATAAACCAATTGGATGGAACCGTTTACGATATAACTTCTCACTCTCATTCCGAGCTCCCTCTTGATGAAATTGGTAAAATAAAAGTTAAAACAAGTCGATACTATTTAAAAAATGAACCATGTGATACATGTTTCGTTGAATTCAGTTCATTGATTATTACAGGCGGAATAAATTGTGAAAAGCCGTTTAAAACCTCTAACCAGTTGACTAAGGAGCGGGACACGAGATTTTTATCGATTAACATTCCACGAGTTGTGGATACGCTCTATTTTCAACAGCTTGCTGAATATGTTGCAAATTTTAATGAAGCAATAATCATCGAATAAGTTTTATCAAAAAAGGAACCGCCTAAACGACGATTCCTTTTGCCCATTAAACGAACAGTACAATCGCCATATAGTTACTGTCTTATAAATTTGCCTGAAGCCAAAACGCCCGTAATGCCTTCAAGGCTATACATATACAAACCGGGAATCAAATTCGATAAATCAATTTCCATAATGTTGCTGTCAATCCTGTAAGTACTTATTCCTTTGCCACTCGAATTATAAATCACTATCCGCTCTGAGCTAGCATATTTATCCAAGTCAGTAATTCGCATTACATCAACAACTGGATTAGGGCTAACAAGCTGAGCATCTTGTATAGTGGCGTCATCGATTCCGGCAAGAAGTCTATTTTCGAAACGTGCCGATTCAATTGACAAGCTTTTCTGTTCAAAAGTCTCAAGATTTCCTTTTAAACTAAATACTACCATAGTAAGGTCACTGAAATCTATATGGTCAAAAGCCTGAGATTCAAAATCTCCTTTACTCAAGACAAACAATTTCTTTTCTTCATCGAGGTAAATAGTCGTTCGAAACTGATCCGTCCAGTTTTCAATAGACTCCTTCATAAGAGTAACTTCAAGCGTTCCTTCACCACTCCCTTCAAAGACCAGACTATTGAACTCGTTAACGTCTTGAGCCAAGAACTTCGGTCCCAGCGCTCTATAAACATTTGCGTAATCTTTAACTTGCGCACTTAGCTCAACCGAACGTTCTATTTGAAAAACTTCTTCGTTCATATAATGCTCCTCAGGCATCACTTGATAGTTCTGTACGCTTGCATATTCGGGGTTTGCGTCTAAACCCCATACACCATCGGCGATGAAAACCTCATCTGCTGCACCCTCACTAGGAATAAGACTCAAACCAAAATCGTATAAGTGCCCCGTTTCCAAGTGGACCCACTCTTCTTGAGCTCCAGTGAGCATTTGGCTTGCGCTGAACTCCTCCATCTCACCAAACTCTGTTCTTCTAAGTATGCCTGCAACGTTTACCGAAGGAGTGTTGTTTTTATTACGCACCCGCATTTTAACCGCAGCATTCTCATAAGTCACGTAGGTTATGAATACTTGAGGCAAAGCCGAAGAGTTTATGGATTGAATGTTTCCAGCGCTATCAATACGCTCTAAAACCGCTTCTAGTAGGTCTATCAACTCGGGATAAGACTTCGCCCAGATCTGGAAGTTGTAGTAATATTCATCTTCAGGAAACTGCTCTAAGTCCCAGTGACTTTCAATATTAAAACCATCGCCAAGCTTATGTGCAGAAAAACTGACGGCGTATTCTGAGTTGCCTGCGGCAGAAAGCATTTCGTAGGATATAAAATTGCCGCCAGCAGCGTAGAGAAAAGAAACGTCCACCAGGCGAGCTCCTTCCGAACGATCGCAGATGTACTTGGCGTGTTCGTACACACCCGCGCTGGTTTCAATACCCAGAATAGTGCCCACTCTTACATCATTGACATAATAGTCCGCAGCTGAAACCGTCGTTGCATTGGTTATACCCGTCAAGTCATCAGGAGTACTTTCGGCAACATAGGCATCCCACATTGTGTCGGGAATAAAATCTTCGATAGTGATTTCAGATTTCAAACCCAATGTTTGGAAGGGCACCAAACCGGCCTTTCTGTTTCGATAAACGTAGTTCGTCTCTTTACTTCGCTTATAGTTTCTTGCGGCAATTTTGTCTGACAGTCGTGGATTCGATTCCAAACCGCCAGCAATAGCACTTCCCGTCGAGCACTGTGCATCCTCACCATCTGCCAATCCATTGCCATTGTCATCGATTCCGTTGTCGCATATCTCGTTACAAAATTCCAAATACTGACATTCGGTATCATCACAGTCGGCCCAGCCGTCTAGGTCGTCGTCTATCCCATTATTGCAAATTTCTACGATACAAGCATTGGAATTGTAGCAGTCTGGATCATCGCAGTCGGGGAAGCCATCGCCATCATCGTCCAGGCCATTGTTACATTTGGTTTCAAAAGGCGGTGGAGACATGACACAGTTAAAGCCGTCGTTGATAGATAGATTACCAGTGGCATTCAATACTTGCGTAGCGGTAAGGTCATTGATGTTGACGCTGTAAATTTTGCCCGAAGAGTTGTTGTAAGCGAAAAAGGAACCGTCTACGCAAGACCAAGCTGCGCCGTATCCTCCGCTATCTGAAACGATACTTCCGGCCAGTTGATAAGGCGTGACCGTTAAATCGAAAGGATTAAAAACTTTGAGTACTCCTCCAGAAGCAACTCCGTAAAAAAGATTCTTAGTGATATCCAGCGCGAAGTCGGCAACATTCGGATGCGGAGCACCAGTATTTACTACCGACAAGGTTTCTTCTTTTAAGTCGACATAGTGAATGCCACTAGAATTACTGAGATACATCACGCCGTCTCCGCTGATTGCGCCAACATAAAAGATGCCTGTTCCAGGCAGCACCAGTCCGGTATCGGTCACGCTTCCGTCTTGGGAAAGCATACCGAGTTTGTGTTCACCATTTATTGTGCAGGGTGCGTAAACGTGACCATCAACGTGGTTGAATTGTGCGCCATTTATGGCGCTTGCTCCAGAAATCGTACCGATCTCATTGTAAACCCCGCTGGCGGGATCTAAGGAAACAATAACCGAGTTGCTATGCACTTGGTAAAATTCGGTTTCGCATTGCCAGCAGCTGCTGGCATTGAAGCATTCGGGGTCGGAGCAGTCTATGTAGCCGTCTCCGTCATCGTCGATGCGGTTGAAGCAGATTTCTTGAGCACTAAGAACGGCGAAGGAGCTTGAGAGGACTAATAGTAGCGAAGTAAGTAGTTTTTGCATTGGAGTTTAAATTTTATTCAAATGTATATGCAAACCAAAGTGGAATTGGAGAAAATGAGATGAGCTGCAGGATGGGATCGATGGAATGCTGGATGGGAAGGATTATGGCTTTGGAGCCATTTATATTCGCCGCAATGTACGTCCGTACGTGGTGGGCGATTGGAGAATACCACTTATCGACAAATACTAGCAGTTCGACGCGGATTCGCTCGTCAAGAAGCCAATTCAGAGTGACCAGGACATTACCCTGAAGGTTTTTGGAAATGTTTTATGAAGGAAACGCACGCTTGCCGATCTCGCCAATAAGGAAAGCGAAACACACAACAATGCCTGAAGGCAGTAGTGATATATTGTTACTACTTAGTTAGGCGTAACCGTAATACCTGCGCAATTATCAACAGGACAGCATTCTTGAGGCACTGAAGTAATATCGGCAGTTTCCGCGCTCGTACATTCTCCATTGATGCTGTCTATACAACGTGCTCGTACCGTTATGGGGTTGGAGTTATCATAAGTCGGTGGAACAGTTGACCAGTTCAATCCACCATCAGTAGAATATTCTAATATGCTACCCATGCTACACGGTGTGTCAACATTTATACTCCCGGGCGTACTTGGAATGCAAATATTATCTGTAATGGAAATTACTGGATCACTTGGTGACGAAGTACAGATATTTACGGTCATTGTAAAAGGACTGCATTGTGCAAAGGCTCCTCCTCCTCCAGAGTTTAGGGTAAATGTTCCGCAGGCATTTAAATTGTCAATAGTTATAGTATTCGAACATTCGTTGTAAGCAAAAGTGTGTTGGCTGTTGTCAGCCGTCCAAGCTCCTTCACAGACGGGACCACTACAGTTAATAATATCTTGCAAAAGTAATTCCTCTCCAATTGTTCTATTACACAACAGCGTATCAATAGTAGTAGTAGCATTAATCGGACAACACTCTGTTACAATTCCTATTCCTTTTGCTAGCTGCCCCGTACCGCTAGGTGGGTTTGGAAAGCCAGTACCTATATAATTGAGATTTGAATCAAATATAGAAATGCAGTCTTCTGCAGTTGATTCGGTTCCATTAGAAGTATAAACCATACCAGTAGTGGAGCTGTATACGATACCTACTGCGCTCGAAAAGAAACCATCGGTCCCAGTCTCATTGTCATCATCAATTATAGATGTTGCGAGCAGGATTCCACTTGAATCATATTTATAAAGTTGTGCTTTGTCATTCCCGAAAGAGGGAGAAACAACGGTATAAATGTTTCCGAATTCATCAGTTGTAAGTCCATATCCTTCTTCTCCTGGAGGTAACCAATTGTCTCCTATATTAGGAATGGTAGTTCCTTGTGTAATCAATGGTTGTACACAGGTCGTATTTCCTAAATCTGCTACTGTTGCAACGTAGATTCCAACCTGCCCACCACTACCATTAAAGTATAGTTGTTCGGTAGTAGCATTAATATGGAATCCCCAGTTATTGGTTACACCTTCAAAACAAATATCTTCGACAAAGGCTCCTGTACAAGTATCGTATGCTTGCACGCTTGTCCGGTCGTCCCTTGAATTGGCAAACAAATAGTTTCCGACTGAGCCAAAATTGGTGCCACCATCGTTGATAACAAACTCAGATTCTGGCAGTACTACCCCATCACAACTCATTTTTCGAATGTCTCCGGTGGCTCTTTCGGCGATGTACACATTGCCATTAATATCTGTAGCAAAACCATGCGGAGATAAAAACCCAGGTTCGGTAAGCCAAGGCGTGGTACCGTTGAGAAGCTCAGTTAGGGTTCCGTCTGCATTCACAATGAATTTGTGCGTCGCGTCGCCGGCCGTATCATTCAAATAGACATACTCCGTACAGTTACACGACTGAGATTGTATAGTTTGAAAGTTGAAAAATCCTGCAAAAGCGATAATTGTAAGTACGATCTGGTTCTTCATCAGTAATTGTATTTTGGGACTAGCTTCTTGTACCAACGGCGTCAAATTTTATGCCAATTAATGTCTCATTCTGCCGATTGTTCATTTTTTCAGCCCATCTCAACTTTTCGTTCACTTTATTATCGCATTTAAGCTAATTATTCTAAACGCTCTGTTTCGAAAGAAGTCGAGGAATCATCTCTATTCCTGTGATTTTTCGATTAAAAGAACGTCTCAGAGTTCTAAACTACCTCTTCAGTTGTAAGCCGGACAATGGCAACGCGTGATACAACATTAGCTGCTTGGAAAAAAGCA
>CAZZIZ010000027.1:0-24103 GCA_964654535.1 uncultured Chitinophagales bacterium | reverse complement strand
AACTGCCTTTACATATACAGAATCTCTAGATCAGCTGCTTAACTTAATGACATTGCCCTCGCGCGGGCTTCGTGCGATGAGCTTGAGCAACATAAATCTCGAGCTTGACTTATTGTACGAGAATCTTTTGGCTGAACAAAGCACTTTCGTTGCTTAGGCGAATAAAGTAGATACCAGCATTAAGATCTTTAAGCTTTACTTGAAGGCTCGAGTCGGTACTCTCTTTACTTATGCTTTGAATCCTTTGACCATTTACATCAAGAATATCTATAGCGTAATTGCCAGGCGGAACATTACTTATAGTAAGTTCATTAAGTCCATCCGATGGGTTCGGAAAGACCTTTGGGTCTTCGTATTCAGGGTGAAAGACTGAAGTGCCTGGGCTAACTATAGAGCAGTCTAATACGTCTACATATACATGTGCTACGGCCACAGGAACTCCTAAAAACGTAATAGCATAAAAGACAGTATCTGTTCCTATGAAACTTTGACTTGGTGTATATATGTAACCAGTATCAAATAAGCCAATAGCTATACCTCCTGTCTCTAGAGAGCCATTAGCCGGTCCCTGAACCAATAACACACCTCCTTCTGGTTCAACTCCTACAGATATGTTTAGTGTGCTGTCAGTATTACACATTTCGTATTGGTTTTGGAAAAACTCTGAGTCGGAGTTCTCAGAGCAAGACCAATCTGGTTCAATGACGTAAGTAGTGCTATGATATGGGCCATAGTAAGGCGTTGATGTGCTTTGGTTACCATAACTACCAGTAGTAATACCATCATCTGTATCACTTCCTAGTCCAGTGCTACTACCTGTGCCACCTCCAGTTCCAGCATCCATAGTCGATGTACTCATAACTCCTGTGACAAGATCATTTAACGGGCCAAAGGCTCCTCCGTCAATTATATATTCTCTTCTCGTATATACCTTAGTTCCCAAAGGATTAACAGTGACAAACGGACAGTCGTAACAGTCTAAGTCGAAATTAGGTGTCCAATAAAATGATGCATCAGGGTTGATTGGAGGATCACCTATTTCGATTCCTACTCCGGGACAATTGACGAGCATCTGTATAGCTGGATTTGTACAATCAGTGTTCACTATAGTTGCACCTATACATTGAGCGTGGCAAAGGTTATGATGCGTGATGCCTTGATCGTCGCATACAGGCTCGTGCTCTGTCGAGCATTCGTCAACAAAACATTGAAAGAGTTGCGCACTAAGATCTGTAGGACTCGATACGAGCACAAAGAATAAAAAGGCCAAAGGTTTGTAAGACATATGCTAAATGTAACCATTAAACAAAGGTCATATGAGCCTATTTGTAAACAAGGTTTATTATTACCGAGCTTAGACTTTGCACAAAGCATCGACCGAATTTAAGTTGTAGAGATTTTACATCTGTTCTATGGCGTTCTTTCACAACTTACTCGAACAAAGACCCCTGCACCGAACCAGATTGCCCTTCATTCTTCTTACGCGTGCGCGCTTGGGTAATACCCATTCCTTCCAACTTTAGGTCCTCGTAAATAATGTAGTCGTATTCTTTTTGCAGACGCTCACCGATGGGTTGTAAAAGCTCCATTCCATTTGCGCGCGGATTTTTGATGGCTACATCAAGTGGATAGGCATTCATTTTTTCTGAGGGGTAGGGGCGGAGCATTGAGGTAACTTCTCCTAACGGTAATGAATCATCCAGCCAAACTTTTTCGTCATCACGATCAAGTATTACTGGAGATCGATGGTGACCTATGCCTTCGTAAAGCAATTTGTTCGCTGTCGTAGTAATGATGGCGAAGGAGTCCACTACTTCTGCGGTTTCTTTGTTGACCCAGCGATCCCAAATGCCAGCAAGGGCGAAGGGGCGACCTTCTTGCAGGTAAACCAAGTAGGGTTTACTCAGGCGTTCTTTCTTGGGGCCTTCCAAAAAGGCATCGACAGGAACCAAGCAGCGCTTGGAGCGAATCGATTTTCGAAACATCGGTTTTG
The DNA here is from genome assembly GCA_964654535.1 of uncultured Chitinophagales bacterium. Classification (GTDB taxonomy): domain Bacteria; phylum Bacteroidota; class Bacteroidia; order Chitinophagales; family UBA2359; genus CAZZIZ01. Next base: position 22,110 of record CAZZIZ010000027.1, on the reverse strand, counting down.
AAATGATTCCTTTGCTTCCAGTATAGTTCGGGTCGTTGTCTTTGTTGTTATCGCCTTCGCTGCGCGCGTTCATGACGTACATGCGCTTCTTCGCCCAGAAAGGAGAAAAGCCGAAGCAGAGAAATTGCAATTCTCTTGGCTTCTCGTTGGTAATCACGGGAGCGTAATTGCCTGGCGATACGTTTGTGTTGGGCGTAAACAGATTCGGCTCTGGAGCTAAGACTCCAAAGCGTTTTTCTATTTCCTTAATCTTGGTAACCGATACATAGCGCCCGCACATAGGACTAAGATAAGAAAGTCAATACGAGCTTGCCATATCTAGCCTATCCATAAGTCAAATGTTGGTCTTGAAAACCTAAATAATGGGCCTATTGCCTTTGGGTATATTCCGAGATATCTACTTTTCTACTTCGATCGTTTGCCTCTTTAACGGAAGAGAGCATTTTGTCAAGTAAATTTCTATCGAAGACTTTACCACGATTTATTACGGTGTTGATGCTTTTAGTATTGCTGATATCGTCCAATGGGTTTTCATTGAGTAAAACCAAATTCGCTCTATAGCCAGGCAAAATCTTACCTGAATTATTTTGGAGCCATTCTGCAGGAGTTGTTGTCGCCGATTTTAAAACTTGTGCAGTAGAAATACCAGCATTATAGAGACTTTGCAATTCGTCATGTAGTGAGAAACCCGGAACAGTTGGTGGCAGATTCGCATCTGTACCCGCCATAATTTTCACACCACGCATGGATAAATGGTAGGCTAGCAGTTGACAGGCTTTAACGTAAGTATCCCAATACTTCTTGCTTCCTTTTATTTGCTCGGCATTTAAATTTTCTGGCAAACGATAACGGTTTACACTTGGAAGCCAGCCAAGACCTTGAGGAATAAACGAAACCCATTCACTTATCCCAGGATTTTCATATTCCAACTCAACGCCGCGAAGAACTTTCTCAATATTAAATGGTTGCTTTGCAAAGCTCTCCGTCAACCACAAGGTAGAGGTGACCGCTATGTCACTTTCGATTAAGTTAGTTGCTAATCCTTCGGAGCGCTCTTCTACAAAAGCTAAGAATGCTTCTTCTTGGCCACCAAAACTACCGATGTTTCTGCCGGCGCTAAATTCTCTACTCAGGGCATTCATCAATTCTTCAAAGTGCGCAATTCCCGATTGTCCGCTTTCCCAAACTTCTGCTAAGGAGACATCCCAAGGAATATGACCGAAGGTTGGCATATCGTAAGTCTTAGCCAATTTGGTAATGGCTTTATAGCTTTCATTATTTAGCTGGCTGTAAATTTTCACCCCATCGTAGCCTTCTTCATACAGTGCTTTCAAAGTAGTTGTTGCATCTTCAGCATTTTCTACATTTAAAAAGCCCTGTGACTTTTCCATAAACCAACCCTCTATCGCCTCGAAACTTCCTAAACGTGGCGTGGCGACAAACATTTTTGGGCCAAGGCGTCCGTTCTCAATTTCGTTCTTCCATTGTAAATGATCTGCTTCTCCAATTAACTCGCGAATTCCAGTAACGCCATTAGCGATATATAGCAGCAAGTCGTTGGGACTCTTGAACAAATGCACGTGGGAGTCAATTAAGCCTGGGATTAAGTACTTAGCCGTTCCATTAATTACAACATGTGCTTTGTTGTAGTTTACGACAGCAGCAATTTTCTGTATTTGTCCATCATGAATTAACACAGATTGACCTGGAATGAATTTATCCCCCTCTGCAGAAAGGACGTTTACATTGCTAATAATGAAGGTGCCTTGCTGTGGCTTAAACTGAGTGTGATCCACCTTTTCTGTTAATCCCCCATAAATCTTTAGCCCTGTTCGGTTAAACAGTACTACTCCAAGTACAGCGAGTAGTGCAATGACGATGAGGATGTATAACAGCCATTTCTTGATTTTCATAACGATTCAATTTAATTCGACAATGATTTAAACCTAGGATGAAATCATCGTAGGTCAAACTGAAAAGTGATGGTCTTCAAGTTTAGGGCTATAAAGCAAGCAAGATGGGCCTGAATACAGGAATTAGGGACGAAATACAAGCGTAAACACCGCTATTTACGCTTGAACTCATTTACGTAGCTTCTGGATACGGGGACTGTTATTTCGCATTCAGTCAATGTAAGCAATAAGCCCTGAGCATTTCCTTCTGCGGAATCGATCGCCTCATTATTTACCAAAAAGGAGCGATGACACTTAATTATTGAACTTCCTTTAGTTACCTCCAATATGTGCTTTAAGGAAGCCCGCGCTGTATGCGTTTCCATTTGGCCGTTCGGTTTGACATAGACCAGCTTGGCATAATTCTGAAGCGCCTCTATATACTTGATTTGGTGAATCGGTATGTCGAACAAAAGGTCATTATGTACAGTACTAGGTAAATCATATTCAATGCTTAATGGACTCACTTCTTTGGCAATTCCTTGATGCTTCTTCTCTTGCCTTAATAGTGACCAAGCACCAATAGCAACGGTTGGAATTACGCCTATTGTAAAAACTCCATAAACCATATGGGGCAATAAGCTCCAATCGATGTACCCAAAAATTAGCATACGCGCATATAGAAAATTCCCAAGACTTATAAAGAGCATAATTCCCAGATTATAGAATATCCAAATCAAAAAAGTCCAGGATTCGTTGTTGTACTTTTTCTTCAACAATAGACCTATGCTCAGTTCAAATAAAACTGAAGCAAAGAAGGTAGCAAGACCAAAGCCTAAACAGATTAAGGGTTTGTTTGATTCTAAAGATGCAAGGCCGAAAGGTTCAAATACATATAGAAAAAGAAATGCAAACAGACTTACGAGGGCTATCTTTTTATAAGCGCTAGACTTACGCTCGTCTTCAGGGAAAGGCTTAAACAGAAACTTAAATATGGAATTGAAAAAAAGCATGGGAATGAAACATTTTCCTGAATTCTGATTTGGACTTTACTCTTGAAATAGCGCCAAAAGTATGAGCAAAAAGAGAGCAATTTGCAATACCCTTAGTCTTAGTTACTGAAAGGGAGCGTTCGCCTGCAAGACGAATATAAGGATTCATCATTGCCAATTTATGCGCGTGATGAATTCTATTTGGAAGTCCCTATCCAATTAGTGGATCCTGTCCCTTTCCAATTAGTGGATCGTGTCCCCACGAACCACGGTTTTTCGACGAAGCGATATTGCTCTTCGCTAGCTGGTTCGTGGGAACACGAACCAGTAAGTAGTGTGAAAATTATTCTTTGCAATGGTTCGTGGGGACACGTACCAGTAAGTAACAAAAAGTGTGAAAATTATTCTTCGCCCTTAGTTCGCGGGACGCGAACAAGCAAATTGGGGAAACAACTAATAGAAAATTTATTAAGCACTAACCTCCTCAGAAGCTCCCTTCTTTTCCAACTCAACAAACTCATCGTAAGTACGCGCGCGATCAACAAAGCTCGTCGGCGTAATTTTAATAATACGATTCGCAATCGTCTGCGTAAAAGTGTGATCGTGTGAAGTGAATAATATCGTACCTGGGAAACCAGCCAATGAATTATTCAAAGCCTGAATTGATTCCAAGTCCAAGTGATTGGTTGGCTCATCAAGTGTCAAAACATTTCCTTCGAACATCATCATGCGCGAAAGCATACAACGTACCTTTTCCCCGCCTGATAAAACGTTCGATTGCTTCAAGGTCTCTTGCCCAGAGAAGAGCATTTTGCCTAAGAAGCCACGGATGTAGGCCTCTTCCTTGTTTTCAGAATACTGACGTAACCAATCGATCAAGCTTTCTTGATTGTCGAAAAAGGATTCGTTATCGGAAGGTAAATAAGAGGTGGTAATGGTCTGGCCAAACTCAAATGTTCCGCTGTCGGCTTCGACTTTTCCATTCAAGATTTGAAACAGGGTAGTAACCGCTAAGCTATCGCCCAAGAAGGCTACTTTGTCTCCACGATTAAGTTCGAAGGACAAGTTGGTAAAGAGTGGCTCACCATTTCGGGTAGCCGTTAAATCTTTAACCATCAATATTTGATTACCCGCGTCTCGTTTCTGATTGAAAACAATACCCGGATACTTACGAGAACTCGGCTTAATCTCTTCTACGTTTATTTTAGCGAGCAACTTCTTTTTACTCGTTGCTTGACGAGACTTAGAAGCGTTTGCACTAAATCGAGAAATAAAGGCTTGAAGTTCTGCTTTCTTATCCTCCGCTTTTTTGTTTTGGTTCAGCTTCTGACGCAAAGCTAACTGACTTGACTCGTACCAGAAAGTATAGTTACCAGTGTAGAGCTGAATTTTACCAAAGTCAATATCGGCAACGTGCGTACAAACTGTATCTAAGAAGTGACGATCGTGAGAGACCACTATTAGCGTGTTTTTGAAATCCAACAACTGATCTTCCAACCAGGTAACGGTTGCGATATCCAAATCGTTGGTAGGCTCATCGAGGATTAGAATATCTGGATCACCAAAAAGTGCTTGCGCCAAAAGCACACGAACTTTTTCATTACCACTTAAATCTTTCATTAAAGTAGAATGCTTCGCTTCTATGATACCAATACCACTTAAAAGCGATGCTGCATCTGATTCAGCATTCCATCCATCCATTTCTGCAAACTCCGCTTCGAGGTCTGCGGCTTTCAATCCATCTTCATCAGAGAAATCTGGTTTAGCGTAAATAGCATCTTTCTCTTTCATTATAGACCACAGCTTTTCGTGGCCCATAAGAACGGTATTCAAAACAGTCTCTTCGTCAAACTTATAGTGGTCTTGACTAAGTACCGCCATACGCTTACCTGGTTCCATCGACACGTGACCAGAATTGGGCACTACCTCACCAGAAAGTATCTTAAGGAAAGTTGACTTCCCGGCACCATTGGCGCCAATAACGCCATAGCAATTACCAGGCGTAAAGCTCACGTTCACATCATCGAATAAAACGCGCTTGCCGTATTGTAAGGAAACATTATTTGCACTAATCATTGGGATAGAATATTGATCTCTTTAATAGGCCGCAAAGATAGTATTCCTTTTGCTATTCTACCAAGGGGGAAAGGCGTATGTTGACGGCAATTGGAAGGCTCGCACGGCTATTTCTATTGTCTGAATCCTGATTTTCAGGATTAGGGGATTAACATGATTATCCTTCAATTCTGTTGTTGTATATTTTTTTAAACTCGAGACTTCTTCCGCCAAAATTAATGAGCAAGCCAATTGGCTTGTTGTAAGCCACAACATAGTTCTTTACCTGAGCCAAATGTACAGGCTCTAACTTAGTTAGTGCTTTAAGTTCTACGATTACTAATTCCTCAACCAGAAAATCAGCGCGCCTCGAACCTACTTCTATTCCGTCATAATAGATGACATGTGGTTCCTCTCTTTGAAATCCAATGTTTGCTCTTTCTAGCTCGATAGCCAAACAACGCTGATAAATGACTTCCTGAAAGCCATTCCCTAATTGCGAATGTACCTTCATCGCACATCCATTAATTCGGTACGTTAAATCATCTATAGACAAGACAGTTATTTTATAGTTAAATCAAGTAAATCCTAAAATCCTGTGAATCCTGATTCAGATAGAAAGGCTAGGATATCAAACATCGGGAGAAAGCGCCTCAAACTCCTTCCGCTTACCCTCAAACCACTCCATCATTTTCTTCGGTTCTTTCATCAAGTCCGTCATTTTCGACATTGCTTCTAAGTGAGCGGGATCTTGTGCTTTGTACATTTCGGTTCCGTGCGCTTTACTCATCTCAGCGATTTCTTCGAAAGTGTTTGCGCTGAATTTTACCTCACAGGCTCCGCCTAGTTGTTTACAAGTCATTGTTTTCATAAGAGATTGTTTTAAGCAGCGCTGTCTGCAGTGTCTTTTTTTATTAGCAGGTAATACAAGTTTATACAACAGATAAAAACGTTGGGAATAATAATAGGCCAGGCAGTTGGGTCGAGCATAAAGCCGTAGGCCACGAAAAAAGCACAACCCACAGAATTGATGATACGCAGGGTGGTCATATTCTTCATTAAGAACGACAGCATAATAAAGAAAGAAGCGCTGTATCCGATTATCTCTACAATCGTCATGATTAGTTTTCTTCTCGGTAGTAAATCTTATAGAACTTTCTTCCATCCGCTTCCATTCCGCGTTCTATTTTTGAGCGATCGCCATGTATGTAGACATGAAAGTTTTTATCGAGTTTGAGAACACTTTTAAAGAATCGGTTTTGTGTAGAAACTGCTGGTGCGGAGATATCGAATTGATTGTCAATTTGGGCTTCGTGCATATCGCTGTAGCTTTTGCGGTATTCGCGGAAGGCTTCTTTTATGGGCTCTTGCTCTAATACTTCGGTTTCAAATTCATTGGAGTTGAAACGACCGTTCTTTTTGAAGAAATTCATCGAGCGATCCATTATTTCTAGTTGCTGTGAGCGATCTACCTCAAATTCATCGGCTAGTTTGTCCTCAACAAAGGTTCGCGTCAGTTGCAAGTATTGTTGAGTCTGGTAGAATTCGTCTTCGATTTTGTTGACTTTCAAAAACTCATTGCGCCAGAATAGGGCATCTTGGTCGTTGGTCTTATCTATGGTCAGCATTTGATAGCCGGTATCGGCATCTCCGTTAAGAATCAAGCAAGCCTTGTCGATTTTGGAAACGGGAATTCCTTTTTTATGAGTCAATCTAAAGGCGTTGCCAGACTTTTTAAGATCTAGAAAGCTGCCTTTGGTTTCTGCCTTATAAATGCCGATGGCATCGTAAGCCTCGCCATCAATTTCGAGGTTGTCAAAATGCACTAGGAAAAAATCCCCTGGTTTGATTTTGGGGTTGGTCGATACGCGAAAGAGGTATTTCGCAATATCCTGAGAGTGCGCGTGAAAATCATCTGGGGCTTGAAAGATCTTCGCAATCAGGTCGAACACTGGATTGGCTTGTAATTCGAAAGAGAAGTATTCGGGAATCTTAAAATGCCCAAGGAAGTACTTCAATAAAACCGAATTGAGTTCGGGGTCGGGGAGCGGTAAGGGTAAGTCCGAGAGCTTTATATCGTCGTCCATCGCTATATTCCCGAGCCTGTGGGCAGACATGCGCTCGATGCTTGTGTTCTTGTAATTGATCATCCTGTAAAGATGTTGAATGTTTCGAGAATTGTTAAAAAGAAAGCCGATTTAAGTATGAATACCTGCGTGGTGTGAAGATTGATGCAACCCGAATTCTAGGATAATGCTCTACTAATTAGACTGTAATAAAACAAAGTTAGCTATACGGCAAATAATTTACGCATAAACTATTTTCTTAAAATAAAATTCCCCGAAGATGCGTTACGCTTTTTTCTTTCTATTCAGTATTCTTACTGTTAATCTTAGTGGTCAGAGTATAAACGGTGCTGCTTTTCAAAGAACGATTCTACCATTATTGCTGACTGCCCCAGATGCCAGGTCTGGCGGAATGGCTGATGTAGGTTTGGCCACATCTCCAGATCAAGCGTCAATTTATCATAACGCTGCGAAACTCGCCTTTATCGAAAGCAAATTTGGTACTCAAGTGAGTTTCACGCCTTGGTTAGACGAGGTCAGAAGTGGTATGAATTTCGGTCAGTTAAGTACCACTTTTCGAATAAATAATAAATCTTCCTTGGGAGGATCTGTTCGTTATTTTGATTTGGGTGAGGTTGGTTTTTTTGGTACTGGAGTATATAAGCCTTTTGAACTTGCAATTGAATTGGCTTACGCGAGAAAGTTGACCGATGACTTATCGCTCGGCTTAACCGCGAAATACCTTCATTCTGATTTAGCAGAAGGCGAATTGTCAAGTGGAAGAGCCATTTTGTCTGGGCAATCTATTGCTTTTGATTTATCCCTTTATCGTGTAAAGGACTTTTACCTCAATGACGTCGAAGTTGATTGGGCCTTCGGAGCATCCATTAGTAACATTGGTAATGGAGTTGACTATTTTGAAGGCGGGAATATTTGTGCAGACCCAATACCTGCGAACTTAGGTATTGGAAATTCCGTAAACTTTAAGCTCAATGAAAACCATCAAATTGCTGTTTCTCTTGACTTAAATAAAATATTGGTTGCAAATTGGGATACAATGTCTTGTGATGAATCAATAGTTGATGGAGTACTGAGGTCATTCGGCGACTCTCGTGATGGGCTGGTTGGAGAATTGAGGGACATTGTTTGGAATACAGGTATCGAATATAAGTACAAAGATTTCGCAATACTCCGGACGGGCTATTTTAATGAGAGTAGGCTAAGTGGACATAGACAATACTGGTCAGTAGGTGCTGGGTTGAAATATAAATCTGTAGCATTTGACTTTTCCTACATCGTCGTCGATAAGCTTCAAGTCCTTAGAAACACCAAACAATTCGGACTAGTCTTCAATTTCAATTGACAATCCCCGACCAATCACGAGCGCACCAGCTATTACGTATCCTGCTGCTCCCTCGTAAGCCCTGAAAACACTATTGTTTCCATCTCTCCACTTAAAATTCGTGAAGGTTTAACGCCTTATTATTCCCAATCTTGAATGTTGTCTTTCAAGAAACAATTCTGCACATAATGGTAATTTGAGATAATTATTTTGTCATCTTGCTGGTTTAGTATGCATAACCAAACGTCTATTCCATTATGAAGAATTGCATTAAGTTTTTTCTAGCACTGGTGTTGATTTGCACAACTCAAATGACCAGCGCACAAAGCCAGGGTGCAAATAGCTTAAACGCAACTTGGGATTCGCCCCAAACCATCGACGCAATGTCCACACTCTTAATTGGTGATGCGCAAACGAACAAGGATATACTAAAGGGTTTTAGCGATACCTGGAGCACGGCCTACATTCCTATGCTTTTGGATGTAGTCTATTTATCTAGAGTAAGAGGTGGTTCTTATGGTGGCCCAGTAATGAACTTACTCGAAAAGAAAACCAAACAGCGCCACGGAGGAGATCTTTATGCCTGGTTCGAATGGATGTGGAATGAAAACCTTGAGGTGCATCCAAACCTAGGAGATTGGAAAGCGAGAATTCACAAGAACATCGATCCCAAATTTGAAAAATATTTTAAAGACCGTACTGATGAAAGTTTGATACGTTTAGATGAGGTCCGCTGGGGCGGCGTCCTACAAGATGGTATTCCTCCTTTACGTCAACCGAAAATGATAAGCGCGGAGGAAGCCAATTATTTGGATGACACGAACGTGGTCTTTGGTGTTTCCATTAATGGTGATCACCGCGCTTATCCTAAACGCATCTTGGCTTGGCACGAGATGTTTGTGGATGAAGTAGGGGGAGAGTCTATCGCTGGGGTGTATTGCACTTTATGCGGAACTGTGATTGCTTACAACACCAAATTCAATGGGGAGAACTACAACTTGGGAACCAGTGGTTTCTTGTATCGTTCGAACAAATTAATGTACGATCAAGCAACTCAGTCTCTATGGAATACCATAGAAGGGAAGCCAGTCATAGGACCGCTTATTGATGAGGGAATTGAACTAGACAGCCACGCAGTGGTAACCACTACTTGGGGAGAATGGAAAAAGACTCATCCTAATACGACGGTTTTATCGCTGGATACTGGTCATCGTAGAAACTATGATGAAGGCAATGCTTACAAGGATTATTTCGCTACTGATGAGCTGATGTTTAACGTTCCGAAACTGGATAAGCGCTTGAATAACAAAACTGAAGTCTTGATTGTACGCGCAGATGGTTATAAGCAAGATCCACTAGCCATTTCTGCGAGATTTGCCTATGAGAATCCTGTTTATCACGATAAGATTGGAGATACTAATTTTGTAGTGCTTACCGATAGAACTGGTGGTAATCGCGTTTATGATTCTGGGGGGCACAAGTTTAAGAAATTCACTGCCGAAGGTGTGAAGGATAGAGATGGAGTCATTTGGGCAGTAGGTGAGGAACAACTGACCGCGCCCGATGGCCGTGTTTTTAAGCGATTACCTTATCACCGAATCTTTTGGTTTGCCTGGTTTAATACTTTTGAGAATACTAGGTTGGTGGATTAGTGTTTCTTTCTCTGGCGAGATTGACGCGTGAGGGATAGGAAGTATGCGACCGCAGGGAGCAGTCTCTTTTGTGTTGCCCGTATATGCTTACCGCCTCAGCGGTAGAAGCAGATGCGTTGGCAGCGCAAGAAAGAGACCGAAGCGAACGCGGAGTACTGGATAGCCCGACCAAAACAAAAGCCCTTCTGCGCAGCAGAAGGGCTTTTGTTTTGGGCACGCCCAGATTAGAATTCCCATCACTTTCCTGAAGTAAAAATGCTTCTCAAATCTCGTTCTGCAATAACAAATGGATCTGTTTGTTTGTCGTGTGACCACTCGACTAGTTGTATGCTGCCTTCGCAAATTTCGATGCCGGTGATGCTGCCGTCGCTGTAGGAGCAGCAGCCTGTGTTGAAGTAGACTGGTTTTTGGTTTTCGGCGCCGCCCATGTTCGGTTCCATTTCTTTGAAGTGACGTATGCGGTTTCGTAGGTTTTCTATTTGTTCTCCAATTTCTGTGCGTCGAAGCGGCGTCAGGGTTTTATCGCGGAGTAACATTTTGAGTCCGCGGATTTCTTTGTTTAGTTTGTAGATTTCCTCGGAGGACATAAAAATGGCATCGTGGGTGTGCCCGCAAATCACGATTTGATTATTGAAACTGTTGGCCCAGTTGAACATTATTTCGTCGAGTGACGAACGCAGGGTCACACTGGTTGATGGAGTGGTGGAAGCAATGTGAAACAAGCGCTGAATGTTTCTCCAAACATAGCGCACCATTAAACGGCTAAAGCCTCCCAGTTTTTCACTTAGTAGGGTGCCCTGATGTCCGTGTACCATTAGAATGTTACCCAAAGTTTTGCCTTTATCTTTCATAGAAAGCGTAACAGCTTCGTATACTTTTAGGCCTGGAAAAATATCGTCAAAGTGTTGCTTCACCGCATCGGTGAAACTCCAGTAATCGTCGTGGTTCCCCCAGACTCTCACGAAGCGGTTGTCGGCATAGAATTCAGCTTCCTTACAAAGTGTCTCTTCGTAGGTGCGCATAACTTGCTTAGGTGTGTTCTCCCAAAACTCTTCGATATCGCCCAAAAGCACCAAGGTGTGTCCTTGTTCGCGGTAGTAGTCTATGGCATTATGGTAAACGTCTTTACAGATTACGAAATCGTCGGCTCCGTCTCCGCGTCCACGGTGATGGTCGGAGAGAACAATTAATTTTAGTTCGCTTAATTCGGCTTCAAGTTTATGGGCTTTGCCCACAGCGTTGGTCAAGGCTTTGAAAATGTCTTTTTCGTTCTCCATAGGCGAATTGAAACCCATTGCTAGTGCGACATTGCTTTAGTGGGCCAAAAACTATCTGCGCTGGAGCGCTCCATATACGGTTTGAATCTCTCTGGCCATTCGGACTCGCTTTTTAAAAGTGCGCCTTGAGCTACGTATGGATACAACTCGTCGTAGCGCATGATTTTATGGTACTCGACTCTGCGATTTATATGATGGCGATGAATATCCTTTACCTCGCGCAATCCTGCTGCGGCGAGTAGTTCTTGAAAACTTATAATGGTGTCTTCGTGGTAACTGGCTACGCGTACCTTTTTATCATTGACGTCAAGACCGCGAACGCGCTTTGGGTCTTGAGAGGTTATTCCGGTTGGACAGGTGTTCTTGTTGCATTCCAGAGCTTGTATGCACCCTAGGGCCATCATCATAGCGCGAGCGCTGTTGCAAATATCGGCGCCTAATGCAAATGCTTTAAACATATCGAAGCCGGTTACTATTTTCCCTGCAGCACCAAGGACGATGTCTTTTTTTAGGTCGAACCCGACTAGCGCATCGTAGGCAAAAGCAACTCCTTCGCGTCCCGGCATCCCCACGGAGTTAGAAAACTCTAAAGGAGCAGCACCTGTTCCGCCTTCACCACCATCTATGGATATGAAGTCTGGCTTAATGCCCGTTTCAACCATGGCCTTGCAGATGCCGATGAACTCACTTGGGCGACCGATGCAAAGTTTAAAGCCTACGGGTTTGCCCCCGCTGAGATCTCGAAGCTCTTGTATAAACTTTAATAGGCCCTTGGGGTTATCGAAAGCCGTGTGTCCTGGTGGAGAGTTTACGCTGGTGTGGGGTTTAACGCCACGAATAGCGGCAATTTCTTCGGTGTTTTTCTTGGCGGGTAAAATTCCACCGTGACCGGGCTTCGCTCCTTGTGAGAGCTTTAGCTCAATCATTTTTACAGAATCGTGGCCAGCACTTACCTTGTATTTTTCAGCGTCGAAGTAGGGGCCATTATCTGCGCGGCAACCAAAGTAACCTGTTCCGATTTGGTAGATTAAATCACCTCCAGGTTCCAAGTGATAAGGGCTGACGCCTCCTTCTCCAGTATTGTGTGCGAACGCGCCAATTTTTGCGCCGCCGTTTAGTGCTAGTACAGCGTTTTTACTAAGCGAGCCAAAACTCATAGCCGACACGTTTAGTAAGCTACAATCGTAGGGTTGGGTGCATGCGCTGCCGCCAACTCGGAGACGCGGTTGAGCTTGATGGCCTTCGTGGTTTATCGCGGCAATGGAGTGGTTCATCCACTCGTAACCAATTTCATTGGTGTCTAATTGCGTTCCAAATGGATTGGTATCTAATTCGTTTTTAGCTCGCTGATAAATAACCGAGCGATCAAGGCGGTTAAAAGGGCGTCCGTCAATATCAGACTCAATGAAGTACTGATAAAGTTTTGGACGAAGATGTTCAGCAATATATCTGCCTCTTCCTAGAATCGGGAAGTTTCGTTTTATCGAGCTGGTGACTTGGAAGTAGTCCTTCACCCACATAATGATCCCAATGAGTAGGAGTATTCCCAAAAGGCCAAATGAGACCAGCCATCCTATCAATAACATTAACCCTAGCATCGTCATCATTTAGCTTAATTGAACTTTGTCGCGGGTAAAAACCCAGTCATTGCCTTCACTGAGTTTGGAATTGTATGCATAACCCACGGTATCGAATGCTTTACAATCTTCTAGTTTCTTAATTCGGTTCTTTACAATGAAAGCAGCCATTTGACCTCTGGCGCGTTTTACGTAAGCAAAGAGCGGCTTGTATACGCCGTTCTTCAAATCGCGGAAGTGCATTGTTATGACTTTAGCATCGAGCTCTTTGGTTTGTACGGACTTAAAGTACTCGTTAGAAGCCAAGTGAATGATGGTCTTGCTTTTAGTGTTCTTTAAATCTTCGGCTATTGACTCGGTGATTTTATCGCCCCAAAATTCGTAGAGGTTTTTGTTTTTGCCAACGGGAAATTTAGAACCCATTTCCAAGCGGTAAGGTTTTATTAGATCCAGTGGTTTTAACACACCGTGCAAGCCTGATAAAATGCGCAGATGTTTCTGCGCAAAGGTGAAATCACCTTTTTTAAAAGTCTCTGCTTCGAGTCCCCAATAGACCTCACCGTCGAAAGTAAGTGCAGCGGGGTGCGCATTTTTTTCGGTAAACTTTTTATTCCATTGTTGATTGCGCTCGAAATTGAGATCGGCCAGTTTGGGGCTTATTTTCATAAGCTTGCTTAGTCCCGAAGGTTTAAGCTTTTTCAACTTGTTCATCAGCGTCTCCGACTCGCTCATAAACTGAGGGAGCGAAGTGGCCGGAACCATTTTGGGATCTTTTTCTGTCAACTTTTTTGCTGGAGACAGCACGACAATCATAGTGAGTACTTTGTTTCTTAAATGTAGCGAGTTGAATGCGTTTTGCATAAATTGATAGCAATTCGAAACCCACATTCACTACATTTGAAGGCCTAAACACCCTATATCTTGATTCTAACTAGGTTTTGTCTTTTTCTTGCGTTTTGTTTGGCTACGAGCATCTCTTTTTCGGGCGATTTGAAAGCCCAAGCAGTGGTCAACTTGTCCATTATCGTTTACAGTAATGAGTTAGAGCCGGGCGAGAAAGTATATTTGCAGAGCGATAATGCGCGCTTCGCTTTTTATGGGCCTACAGGTATTCCATTGGTTAAAACTGGCCCAGGCACCCATATGGTTTCTATGAAAGCCAAGATTGGCGACCAGATATCTTTCAGTATTACTCGAGGTAATTATAGTAAAGTGGCTCGTGATCAGGCAGGTACGGAGATTCCATTGCAGACGGTTATCGTTGAGCGCAACATTTTGCTGGAATATCGAGTCTCTGGTTGGGCTGACCGAAAGGGATACGTCGCTCCACCACCTTCCTCGGATTCATTTGAGACTGAAGAGCCTATTGCACCAGATGCTCCTTTTGTTCGTATGCGCAAGCATACTAATCTAAAACCCGATGGTAACCTCCTGAGCAGAGATATCAAAGTGCTCTTGCCCGATGGCTATAACGAAGGGAGTAAACGTTACCCCGTGCTTTATGTTCACGATGGCTTTCAGGTCTTGGCCGATGAGGCGGTTCATAGTAAAGACAAGTGGCGTATAGACGATATGCTCGATCAAATGACCGATGGTTTTGAGCTAGAGCCGCATATCTTGGTGGTGATAAACAACTCTGGGAGTCGAACCTTGGAAGGTTCAACTCACGCTATTGCAAAGTTGTACGCACGTTTTGTAGCTACTCAGCTGAAAGGATTTATAGATAAAAAATACCGAACGCAGACAGATGCAGGCAGCCATACTTATCTGGGTGCGAATATGGGAGGCTTGGTTGCTTTTATGCTCGCGTGGGAATTCGACCAGTACGTTTCCAATGCTATCTGCTTGTCACCCACCTTTGAGTTTCCGCGCATTTACTACAGCTATGTTGGCGAAGCCACAGAAAAACTAAAGGCACCAAACGGTCAAAAAATTTACATCGACGTGGGTAAAGAGGGAATCGATGACGGCAACTTTCCGGGAGCGGATAAAATGGCGACGCTATTACGACAAGAAGGCTACGATGCTTCTTGGTATACTGGCTCCGTTAATTGTGAATACGATTCTTGGGATGATCGCTTGAAACGCGCCTTGCGTTATGCTCTAGACTAGAAAAGGTAAAACAGATTGCTTGATAAAGGCAATGTTAAGCAGAAGGCTTAATCGTAGATTTCGAAATAGTCCAAGGCTACTTGATCTTCATCGATAACAATATTATCGATTTCCCACTCGCGAAACTTTTCAATGTCCTTTCTGAGAGAAGTAATGACGAAACCAATAAGCGTCGCATCGTCAACCAAGCCAAATATGGGTACCAAATCCGGTAGTACGTCCATCGGGTTAATGAAGTATAAGATACTAGCCGTAATGAGCAACATCGACTTCAGAGGTATGTGACGATAGTCGCCAGCACGATAAGCCTGACTCAAGCGCACCAAAACCTTTACTTGCTCCAATAGCTTAGCAAAGCCAGGAGTAGCATTAGCCATCTTGTCCAGCGCATTTTTAAGGTAATCAGCGTTACCCTTATTGCTCAGCACCTCGCGTGCCTTGTCAACTGCGTTTTTCCAATGAGAAGACTCGGTATATTTTGTCGATTTGGTCATCTGTACTTATAACGCAAGACATACAAAAATGATTCCGAATACAATCTGATTATGTCATAATAGGCTGAAAAGCAAACGGGATCCTACTCTTGCGAATAGAATCCCGTTTTTTTCTCGCTAGAAAACCAAGCATCTAACGATACAAGTCCGCTTTCACTTTTTGTATTGCTACAATCGGTTGCTGATGTCTTTATCACCCTGCATAGTCCTGTTTGCACAAGACCTTAGCCATTTTGTATCAATTATGGTCAGTAAAACTAACCATCGAGGCTAGTCGTATTAATACAATATGCCGCTCTTTTGTTGCCTTCACTCTTTCCTTTCGGTTAGTGTGTAGTGCGAAACCCTCATCCGAAGAATCCATTTTCGTACTCAATAGGCTTTTCAAAGATTAGTAGGTACTAAAACACCTCACCTTTCGGCGAGCATTTTTCCTTACTTGTACGACTAATGTAGAAGCTTGTAGAACAAATGCCTAAGACTTAGGCCAATAGGATATATACAGTTTCTGCACTGAAATCGAGAAAAGTGCGCAAACTGCGCTTTTTAGTTGATAAGGTCCTTTTTCTGGTTGAAAAGCCCTATTTATTTGTGAATTTCGTAAAAAGCAGGTCATCCGAAATCTTTTTAAGCCAGATTCCAGACTTCCTATTTTTGAAGCCATCAGTACGATTTCCATAGACAATCACCCCGTCATCGTCTAGTAAAATCATCTGGTCAGCGTAGCTGTCCACATGTATGTCCCGCGTTTGGTCATATTCTACTTCTCCGTCAGGACCGACCACGCCAAACCATATTTCATCTCTATAAGCATCTTGCGTAGCCACGCGACCAAGTATAACGAAGCGACCATCCCAGGTCTCTACTATGTCCTTACCTCTTTCATTGTATTTGCTGTCGCCTATGGTTTTGCGCCACAGGATATCACCGTCTTTATCCATTCGATAGAGTAGAATATCGCTGCGTCGTTTTTTCTCTGGGCCAGGCAGCTGTTTTATTTGCGTACCCAATAAAGCAAATTCCTCATCACCGCAGTTTATCACTTTTGAAAAGGACTCCTTGCCCTCCATTTCGTAGGTCTTCGTCCAGTACTGATTACCGTCCTTATCCATCATGGTAATCCAAAAATCCGTTGGCTCTTTTTCAAAGTCGAGTAGGGTACCGGTAAGCAGTAAGTCGCCCTTGGGTGTTTCTTGTATAGTATGCGGGGCTCGGTTCATACCGGTGTAATCCTGTTGCCAGACAAGGTTTCCGTCAAAGTCAATTTTCTTAACGTACATCTGCGAGTAACCGTATTGTTCCGTGATGTCTTCTTTCTTAACGTAACTGTAAGCAGAAATAAAACCGTCCGAAGTTTTGTAGGTGACTTTATTATAAAGGTTAGTGGTATCAACTTCGTAGTTTTTCTGCCACATCATATTACCTTCCTCATCAAGTTTGGCCATAAACATCTCCACGATTTTACGATCCATCATACGTATGTGAAAGGTGTCCTCCTTTTGGTAAAAATAATCGACCGTGCTGCCCGAGATATAGTAGCCTTCATCCGGAACATAAAAGAACTGATTGATAAAATCACTTTTCAATTGACCAATCGAACGTTCCCACATTTGTTTGCCCTCGTCGTCAATTTTGGTCAGCCAGAGATCCAGCGTGTCGCTATCTTCTACTTCGTTATAGCTCACCGCAATCATCCGGTCGTATTCCCCGACAATCACACGCATCGGATGCTGATATTTGTCAATACCATAGGTATTCTCCCAGCTGCCCAGGGATGGAGTTATTTGCGCATTCAGACTCAGAAAGCCTAGTAGAAATGCCAAAAAGAAACCAGTCAATATCCTCATTATTGCAAAGTTAAAACGCGACCTGTGCATTTGAAAGCCTTTTAGGTCTATTTAAGGCGAATTTTGAACTATATAGCTTTTCTTCGCCTTTAGATAATATCACTCTTTAAACGTTTAAAACCAAGAAATATGTTTGATCGCATCAACGAAATGCAACAAAAGATGGAAGCATCCAAAGCCAAGCTCGATGAGATATTGGTCCACGGCGAATCACCTGACGGTCAGGTCAAAGTCACCGTTACGGCCAACAAGAAAGTCCAGAACATCGAGATTGCTCCAGCCCTTGTGCAAGAAGCCGACAAAGACAAATTAGAAGATATGATCCTCAGCGCAATGACCCGCGCGATGGATAAAGCCGACGTCACCGCAGCTGCCGAAATGCAAAAGATGGCTGGTGATATTTTACCCGGTGGTCTAGGAGCTTTGGGGAATTTGTTTGGAGGTTAAGATTATTTGGGCGTGCCCCTTCTTGCTGCGCAAAGGGTCGGGCTTTCGACCGTCGCTCTGTTCTGCAAAAAGCAAAAAGTCTCTCTAGCTCCAGGGAGCTAAAGACTTTTCTTGCTTTTAGCAACAGGAGCTCCACAAAGGTCTCTATCCCTCACGCTTTTTGTCTGAATCAGGATTCTCAGGATTTACAGGATTGTCAGGATAGGTTCAATACCAATCACAAGCAAATCTCGTTTCGACTTCCAGTCGAAATGCCGTGTCAAAGATGGTGCGAGCCTCCAGGCTCGTTCCGTTAATTCCGTAGGTAACCAAAACAATCCAACCAAAACAATCTACCGTAGCAGCGGAATTGATTATTGGTTAGGGGTAGGGATAACTCTAAGGTTCAGTTCGGAACGAGCCGGGAGGCTCGCACCACAAAAGATGTTTTCTGTTGTGCACGGAGTTTAAGCGCCTTGATCTACCAACTTCAATACCTCCGTAGTGTAAGAACGAACCTTTCTACAAAGTGCAGCATCTTCCAAAAGCGATTTTCCATAACTCGGAAATATGCTTTTCAGTTTTTCAGTTGATGCGCTAGCTTTCATTTCCTCGGGGAAACATTTACTTAGCACGTCCAGCATTATCTGAACAGAAGTAGATGCGCCTGGCGATGCCCCGAGTAGACAAGCCAAAGACTTTTCTTGGTTAGTGACAATCTCAGTACCAAACTTCAATACGCCGCCTTCTTCTTGGTCTTTCTTTATTATCTGAACACGTTGGCCAGCAGTTATCAATTCCCAGTCCTCTAATTTTGCCTCAGGATAATATTTTATCAAACTCTCTAGTCGTTCTTCTGGCGATTGAAACACTTCTTTGATTAAGTACTTTGTTAAGTCCATATTATGCACGCCAGCCGCCAGCATTGGCCATACGTTGTGAACCTCAATTGACAAAGGCAAGTCCATAAAAGAGCCATTCTTCAAAAACTTAGTTGAGAAGCCAGCGTAAGGACCAAAGAGCAAAGAGCGCACGCCGTCGAGCATACGCGTGTCAAGGTGAGGAACAGACATTGGCGGTGACCCCGTTTCTGCCATTCCGTAAACCTTGGCTTCGTGTTTTAAAATGACTTCCTCATTCTTACATTTCAAAAACTGACCGCTTACCGGAAAGCCTCCATAACCGCGGCCTTCTTCTATATCTGCTTTCTCTAGTAAAATCAAAGCTCCGCCTCCGGCACCAATAAAGACAAAATCGCTTCGCGCCTCTTTTTCATTTTCCGAGTTCAAATCTGTAAGGTCAATTTTCCAGCGACCGTCGGACTCCAAGGTCAAGTCTTCGACTTGATGGCCCAAATGCACATTGACATTATCACAAGATTCGAGGTAACGTATCATTCCACGGGTAATGGCGCCAAAATTCACGTCGGTACCAATGGCCATTTTAGTAGCCGCTATCTTTTGATTGGAATCTCTGGACTTCATCATCAGCGGAATCCACTCTGCGATTTGGCTATGCTCGGTAGAGTGGAGCATATCCTCAAAGATCGCGTATGGTTTGAGCGCTTCGTAGCGCTTTTTGAGAAAAGCGGAATTCTCTTCTCCCCATACGAAACTCATGTGGTCTATGTCGTTTATGAAAGGACTGCTGGTTTTTAGATGCCCGTTTTTTAGGAGGTAAGCCCAGTATTGTTTTGAGATTTCGAAAGACTGACTTATGCGCAGGGCCTTGCTAATATCAACTTTACCATTTCGTTCCGGTGTATAATTGAGTTCGCAAAAAGCAGAATGTCCTGTGCCTGCGTTGTTCCAAGCATCTGAGCTTTCGGCACCTACTTCATCGAGTCGCTCATAGATATTAATCTCTGCATCGGGCATTAGCTCTTTGACGAGAGTACCCAGCGTAGCACTCATTATTCCTGCTCCAATTAAAGTGATGTTTTTGCCCATTTTCAAGTCTCTTGCTTTGTCTTAAAGCTATAACAAAAGGATTACGCCGAAAATTTAGTCATCAACGAGTATTGAATAAAAAAGGCAGCACCCCGAAGGATACTGCCTAAACCTAAAAAATGAATCGATACTTACATCGCCTGTGCCGCAGCGACCATTTGCTTCAATTCGCTTTTGAAGCCGTAGTCGTCACGGAGATTCGTTTTACTCAGCCATTGCCCTACATTGCTGAAGCTGCTGTTTCCTTTATACTTGGAATTGAAAAGCAACATAGAATAAGAAGCCACGCTAGCTGTAAACTGCATAAAGTCGCTGGACTCTTCAAATGAGTTTCCTTGGTCGAAGATTTGGAGATTCATAGGAATGCTTTTGTCGGCGTCAGGAAGTTTATAACGAAAGTCAATACTTAAGGTAGGGATGGTTTGAAAATTCTGATTGGGATTGGGCTCTACTTCATATAGTGCCGTTATGTTTTGATTAGCGCCTATTTCACCTGCGTCTTTAGTGTCATCTTCAAAGTCTTCCTTGTTGAGTATGCGGTTTTCATACCCAATCAGCCTATAGGACTTAACGACTTCAGGATTGAAATCCACTTGCACTTTTACGTCTTTGGCTACGGAATAAAACTTAGAAGATTCATAAATAAAGACCTTCTTCAGTTGATCAACACGATCGATGTACTCGTAAGTACCGTTTCCGTGGTTGGCCACTTGCTCAAGCATAGCGTCATTCAGGTTGCCTCGACCTACACCTAATACAGTTAAGTAAACCCCTTGATCACGCTTATCTTCAATTAATTTTATCAAATCTTCCAGATTTGATACCCCAACATTAAAGTCACCATCTGTACCAAGAATAACTCTATTGTTACCTCCCTCTATAAAATTGTCTTGTGCGATTTTATAAGCACTAATTATTCCTTGGGCACCTGCGGTGCCACCACCAGATCCCAAACCACTTATTGCTCGCTTTATTTTCTTTTTGTCAGCACCGCTTGTTGATGCTAAAGCCACACCGGCCGAGCCAGCGTAAGTCACTATAGCTACTCTGTCTTTTTCATCCAACTGGTCGGTAAATTCAATGAAGCCTTGTTTTAGTAGTTGTATTCTGTCTTTGCCTCCCATAGAGCCGGACACGTCAATTAGGAAAACAAAATTGGAAGCGGGCTTATTTGCTTCTGAGATTTCTTTCCCTTTAATCCCTATCCTTACAAGCTTGTTCTTAGAATTCCAAGGGCAATCACTGACCTCGCCGTTTAATGTAATTGGATGCTCGCTTTCTAGATTGGGGTAATCTAAATCGAAGTAGTTTATCAGCTCTTCGGTTCGTATAGAACCGACTGGAGGCATAGTCTTTTGCTCCATTAAGAACCTGCGTGCGTTCGAATAGGAAGCACCATCTGCATCGATAGAAAATGTTGATGTAGATAGTTTAGATGCATCGATAAAATCGTTTTCGGCGATTTCAATATAACTCTCAGCAGATTTGAAGTTTGAATCAAGATTCGATTCAACATCACTTTCTTCTTTCTTCACTTGTTTTTTCTCGCTTATTGCGTTTGTTGGAAGCTGTGAAGGGATACTTACACTTTGAGGATTGGCATATTTGTTTGAACTGGAGAATCCCATGCCGTTAGTTCCGCTTCCGCAACTCGCAAGCGCCATAGCTAATACGGCACATAGTAAAATACTTAGTTTTTTCATCGTTGTTTTTTAATGCGTTTTTGTTCAGGCTCTGTTTCTAAGCTCGCATTTGAAGCAGAACCATGTTTCGCGGCAATAATACATGCTCAACCAAATCATTAGTTGAATGAAAGCATTAAAAATTATTAAATGGAAATGGAAGCGACGTTAAAAAATCTTATTGACGAAATCAATTAAGAATTCTTAAGGATAAAAAGCGCATCTAAATGCGAAGTGTTAAATTGGATTGCGCCTACTTAGAAAGTTGCTTCACAACTTTCCCTACGTCTATTATATCACCAATAAGTGAACCTGCCTCACCGTGCTTGGCAATAAGGTGTTTTACAATTGGAACCAGTTTTACTTGACCGCCGACCTTTATCATCGTGTAGCCGCGATCGGAGTGGGCTAGATAAATCGTTTTCTTTTTTACCCCTCGGCGATTGCGTTTCACGACAAAACGGATATCTCTGTTTTTGCCATCTCTATCGATTACTGAATTGAAACGTGGGTTATTGTCTAAGCGTCGGTTTTGTCGAGCGAACTTTCTTTCAAAGCGGTTTTTGTAGTAGTCGCCATTGATGACTTTTACGCGAAGGCTTTTTAGGTCGGGTAACATCTCTTTTGCTACGCCACGCTCAGCTGGTAATAGGAGCTTGACAAAATTGACGGTCATCCTTGGTACCCAAATGGAAACATTCTTACCACGCATATCGGTTTTGACCTTCGGGAAAGTCTGAGCCGAGA
>CAZZIZ010000026.1:0-24360 GCA_964654535.1 uncultured Chitinophagales bacterium | reverse complement strand
AAATCCTGAAAATCCTATAATCCTGTAAATCCTGATTCAGACAAAAAAAATCCCGAACATCCTGCAAATCCTGGGCATCATGATTCAGACAAAAAAGAAGCGCTAGTTCCAATCCACCCCTTGCCCCATCACAATCAAATGAATGTAAATACTCCGGCTAACCTTAAAAATGTAGATGTAAAAAACAAACAGAATGCAGATGTTGGTAATCACAAAGGGCCAACCAATAGAACCCATAACGAGAATACCAATCCCAATAGGAATCAGCATTAAAAGCGAACATAGAAAATAACTCACGAACATAGCGCCAAACCAAAAACCGGGTTCAATGACAAAATCTTGCTGGCAGTTTGGGCATTCGTCAGGCATATCTGCAATACGCTTAATGGAAAAAGGGTGGGGGTTATGAAACAAATTACCCTCCTTGCATTGCGGGCATTTTAAGCGGAGCATGGCTAAGAGCCTGTTCACGATTCCGGGTGAATCACCTTTTTAGCTGTACTGAAACCGTGTGTGTTTTGACTCACAAAATCTTGTGGAAACGATTCGATACCTGGAAAACCCAATCTTATATCTCTACCATCGTGGGGTATGTAGGCCGTTCCGAAAATATAATCCCAGCAAGCCAAAGAAAGCGCGAAGTTGACGCCAGTCCTTCTCTCCTCAGGCAATTCGTAACTGTGATGCCAAATGTGCATCTCTGGACTATTAAAAATGTACTTCATAAAAGGCCCCAAAAGCAAACTGCAAAGCAGTCCAGTTGTCAGCATAAAACCCAAGGCGGAAACGAAAAATGACACGTTTAGCATAAAGCCATTGCCTACACGTTGACTAAGCATGGCTCCGAAATCCAAATAGCTCGAAACCGAAAACTGGGAGATCACAAAGAACCCTATTAAAGTACCGAGCACCATCGCACTCGTACGTCCACTCACACGCAGGTTACTGTGGTTATAATGACCCACTGCCAAAGTGAAAATATGAATCATAAAGAAGTCGTTCAGCCCAATGCCAATCATCGCCAACGGAATGTATTCCAAAGAGCGATAGACCACGTTTTCCATCCAGTGGTAACGTAAGTGCGCGGCGAAACCCATTTCTTCAACTGAATGGTGCACTTTGTGAAACTCCCAGAGGGTGTCACTTCTGTGAAGCAAGCGGTGTATCCACCATTGTACAAAGTCGCGCACTAGAAAGCCCAAAAGCAAGTGTCCCCAAACTGGAAAGGACTGTACTTTTATGGCGACCAAATTGCTGACGCCGAACAAGCCCAAGAAGTCCTTGAATAAGTCGACAAAAACATTGGAGGCCGCATTGTAGATGATTAAACCAAAAATGAAGAAGTTGAAAAACATGTAAAAGCAATCCAACCAAAAGTCCTTACGAATTACTTTTTGGTTTTTACGCCAAGGGAGCATTACCTCAAGTAGAAAGAAAATTGCAGAAACTAGAATAAGCAGGTAGAAATAATTGTTCCAAGAAGGATTGGTAATATCTCCCCATAACCAAAGAGCGTAATCCTTGTACCCGCTTATAAAAGACTCTAAGTACTTCATTACTATTTAATGATTAGAGCAGGCAACCCCGCTGCGCGGTAGAGCAGTTTTTTTCAATGCCGCAAATCCACCTTCCACGTCTATCAAATTATGAAAGCCTCTTGCTTTTAGAATAGAGCAAGCAATTACCGAACGATAGCCACCAGCACAATGAACAAAAAATGGCTTATCACTCGGGAAGGAAGCCATATGCTCGTTCAGTTTACTCAAAGGTGTGCTCTCTACATTATCCAAATGTTCGCTGCCATACTCACTAGACTTACGCACATCAAAAATTGCTAATTCTTTTTCCAGAAACTTCTCCGCCAATACTGCAGCGTCGATACCATCCAGTGTATCAATCTCCTTGCCAGCGCCCTTCCAAGCATCCAAGCCACCATCTAAGTAGCCCATAGTTTTATCAAAACCAACTCGCGATAAACGTGTTACCGCTTCTTCTGCTTTCCCTTCTGGTACAACTAAAAGAATCTTCTGTTCGACATCTTTTATCAAGTCGCCAACCCAAGGAGCGAAGCCGCCGTTCAATCCAATAAACAAAGAACCAGGAATATGCCCTGTTTTAAAATCGTCCTGATGGCGAACATCCAAAACTATGGCGTCAGTTTCATTAGCAATCACTTCAAACTCAACCGGAGCAAGTGCTTTCGTTCCATTCGCCAATATCTCATCGATATGCGCATAACCTTCACGATTCATTTTTACATTCAGCGGAAAGTATGCCGGCGGAGCTTCCAAGCCATCTGTTACCTCTTTAACGAACTCGTCCACAGTCATATCACTACGCAAGGCATAGTTCATTTCCTTCTGATTACCCAAAGAGTCTTTGGTAATCTTCATCATGTTTTTACCACAAGCAGAACCAGCTCCGTGAGCTGGGTAAACAATAACGTCATCCGCCAATGGCATTATTTTGTTGCGCAGACTATGGTAAAGAGTCGAAGCCAATTGCTCCTGCGTAATGTCATCTTTTTTCTGCGCCAAGTCAGGTCTGCCCACATCACCCAAGAATAATGTGTCACCAGAAAAAATAGCATAGTCCTTTCCGGACTCGTCTTTAAGTAAGTAAGTCGTGCTTTCCATTGTATGACCAGGCGTATGCAAAACCTTCAAAGTCAGTTTCCCAATTTTAAACTCCTGTCCGTCTTCAGCTATAGTCGCCTCGAAAGTAGGATCAGCATTTGGGCCGTACACTATAGGCGCACCTGTTTCCTTAGACAATGTCAAATGACCCGAAACAAAATCAGCATGAAAGTGTGTTTCAAAAATGTACTTAATCTTCACGCCATCCTTCTTTGCTCTATCCATATAGGGACTCACTTCGCGCAAAGGATCAATTATTGCCGCCTCACCAGCACTACTTATATAGTAGGCACCTTGTGCAAGACAACCCGTATAAATCTGTTCAACTTTCATAGCTTTTTTAGTTGTTACAAAGTTAATCCAGTTCTACAATAAAATATTCGATAATCCACGACCATTCGCGTTAAAGAAAGCCTAAGAAAGAGGATCAGTGCGGAAGGCGCTCGCGAATAAGGCCATAAAGAAATGTGCCCAAGATGGCTCCAAGTAAAACAATGAAGACCGACCAATAGCCATAACCAATCAGAATAAATATAGGCCCAGGACAAGCACCCACCAATGCCCAGCCCAAACCAAAGATTGTTCCACCCAGTAAATAGCGCCAGACACTTTTATCCTTATCCGAAAAAACAATCGGAAGACCGTCCATGTCTTTTAAGCCACTGCGCTTTATAATTTGTACAAACAAAGAACCCAGAATAACCGCCGAGCCAATTACACCATACATATGGAATGCCTGAAAACGAAACATCTCCTGTATTCGAAACCAAGAAACGATTTCCGCCTTAGCCAAGGCGATTCCAAAAATTGTCCCCAAGAATAAGAGTAAAGCATACTTTCTCATGCGCCAAAAATTAAAGGGAAGATTAAGAATGTCATAGTCAGACCGCCGATAAAGAATCCGACCACCGCAATTAAAGAAGGCACTTGAAAGTTGCTTAAGCCACTTATCGCGTGACCGCTAGTACAGCCCCCAGCATAACGCGTTCCGAAGCCCACCAATATCCCACCGAACAACAAAAAGCCCAAAGTCTTAAGTGAACCTATACTAGCTGTACTGAAAAGCTCCTCGGGCAAATAGTATTGCCCCACCTGACTAAAGCCCAAGGCCTCTAAGTCGGCAACCGTAGCAGGGTTCAAAGACAATACTTCAGAGCCAGTTAAAAAGTTAGCCGCCACAAAACCACCGAATACGGTTCCGAGTACAAAAACCAAATTCCAAACCTGAGAGCGCCAATCAAAGCGAAAAAAGTCAGCCGCCGCTCCAGCTCCACCCATCGCACAAAGCGTGCGTAGATTCGAAGAGACACCAAAAGACTTACCCATCAAAATGAGCAATGCCATCACGATGGCAATTATAGGGCCCGATACAAACCAGGGCCAAGGTTGAGATACATAATCTATCATATAAACAGCGTAAAATGAAATTGACGAAAGGTTTAATACCCAACTAAAGAAAAAGCTATAATAGTCCGTTTGCAAATGGAAAAGCTAAATAGTTGTGTACTGTCTTTATCTTTTCATTAAAGTGCGAGTCAAACCAGTCAACTAAATTTATAAACCATGAAAACTCAAAAAATCAAAACGCTATCTTGGGTAAGTGGCTTATTAATGCTGAGCATATTCTTGATTTCGCCAGACGTCATAGCACAAAAGCGCAAAGGTCAAAGTAATAAGAAAACTCAAGCGCAGCAAAAAACTCCCGGCTACGGCTACAATAACGCTTATTACGACTATGGCCCTGCCTACGGAAGCTACAACGATTACAACGATTACAACGGTGGCTACGATTATGGCTACAATAATGGCTACAACAACGGCTACGGAATTGGAAACGGCTACAACAGAGGTTGCGTTAGTCCAGGCTACGGTTATAACAATGCTTATAATTCCGGATTCAGAGTTGGAAATCGTATTAACAGTTTGCCAAGAGGGGTTAGACCCGTTTGGGTAAGAGGACGAAAATATTTTAGCCATCGCGGATTTTTGTGGCAACCTTTTCGTACAAGACGAGGAAAGCTGTACTTCCAAGCAATGAGGCGTATATAATATTCCTACAGGTCGTTCTTTTGAACGACCTTTTTTTATGCCCGGTTTTAAGATTAAATACTCGCTCTCTTCATTTTTTGCAGATAGCTGGGGAAGTTCTCGCTGAATACCAAATCGATTTGCGATTGCCGTAGGCAATCGCCGAGACTCCCCTCTTGAGAGGGGTTGGGAGAGTGTCCACGTCTGTACATTTTTATTAATAGAACAATCTGGGCGTGACCCCAAACTATCTGCGCCGAAGGCGCAAAGTTTGGGGTCGGGCTGTCGGCCCTCGCTCTGTTCTGCAAAAAACAAATAGCCCCTCTAGCTCTTAAGGAGCTAAGGGCTATTCTTGTTTTTTGCAACAGGAGCTCAAACAAAGGCCTCTATCCCTCACGCGAAAAAACTAACGCTCGTTTTTAGAATAAATGCCATTCCATTCTACAGATAAACCAGATACAAACAATTTAGCGCGTTTCATTCAAGACAAATTATATCTTTGCGCCACAATTAAAAAGCAAAAAAGCAATGGCAAAACTTCGTGTAGCAATCAATGGGTTTGGACGCATAGGCAGACTAACCGCAAGACGAATTCTCAATAGTAGAAACGTAGAACTCGTCGCTATCAACGACCTGACAGATAACAAAACATTAGCGCACCTGTTTAAGTGGGATACTGCGCACAACGAATATCCAAAGGATGTTAAGTCAACAAAAGACAGCATCATTATTGGACGTAAAAGCATCAAAGCATTTGCAGAGCGCGATCCGCAAAAGTTGCCTTGGAAAAAACTTAAAATCGATGTTGTATTGGAAGCGACAGGTGTTTTTAGAGATCGTCCGGGTGCGAGCAAGCACTTAAAAGCAGGGGCGAAAAAAGTAGTTATTTCTGCTCCAGCGAAAGGCGATATTAAAACCATCGTTCTTGGTGTAAATCAAGACGAGCTTAACAAGAAAGACAAGATTGTTTCCAACGCAAGTTGCACAACCAACTGCTTAGCGCCTATGGTGAAAGTATTGGACGACAAGTTTGGAGTAGAAAGTGGTTTCTTAACTACAATACACGCTTATACTTCAGATCAGCGTATTCAGGATGCGCCGCACAGAGATTTAAGAAGAGCGCGAGCAGCTGCACAAAATATTATTCCTACTACAACTGGAGCGGCAGTAGCGGTAACTAAAGTGTTGCCACACTTAGAAGGCAAGTTAACCGGAGCAGCAATGCGTGTTCCAGTAATCAATGGTTCTATTACTGAATTTACTTGTGTTGTTTCGAAAGAGACAACGCCAGAGAAAGTAAACAAAGCATTTCAAGCAGCAGCTAAGAAGGACTTAAAAGGAATTCTTCAGTACTCAACCGATCCATTGGTATCTACCGATATCATTGGTAACCCACACTCTTGTATTTTCGATAGCGACTTCACTAAGGTCTTAGGAAATATGGTGCGCGTTTTAGGTTGGTACGATAATGAGTATGGATACTCTAGCCGCCTTGATGATTTGATGCAGAAAATGTCAAAACTCTAGTTTTGAATATCAAGGATTACGACTTCGATAGCAAAACCGCACTCGTTAGAGTGGACTTCAATGTACCTGTTAGAGACGGCAAGGTAGCAGACGATACGCGAATACGCCGTGCAATACCAACGATTAAGAAAATTCTTACAGACGGTGGAGCCGTCGTGCTAATGTCGCATCTGGGAAGACCCAAAGACGGCCCCGAAGAAAAGTATTCCTTAAAACCAGTTGCTGCGCATTTGGCAGACTTAATTGATAAGCCAGTAACCTTTGTTGGTACTTGCATCGGTAAAGTTGCTAAGTCGGCGGTAGATACCATTCCAAGATCTTCCGTTGTATTACTTGAGAACTTACGTTTTCATTCAGAAGAGAAAAAAGGCGATGAAGGTTTCGCTAAAGAGCTCGCCGATCTAGGTGCGGACGTTTACGTAAATGATGCCTTTGGAACTGCGCACCGTGCGCACGCTTCTACCTCGGTTATCGCTCAGTTCTTTCAAGACAAAATGTTTGGCTACTTAATGGAAGCGGAAGTAACCAATGCGCAGCGCGTATTGGAAAACGCCGAAGCACCATTTACCGCTATTCTTGGTGGAGCAAAGGTTTCAGATAAGATGACCATCATCGAGAACTTATTGCCACGAGTCAATAATTTGATTATTGGTGGCGGTATGGCTTACACTTTTATAAAAGCGCAAGGGGGCAAAATTGGAACCTCCATTTGCGAAGACGATAAAATGGAAATGGCGCTTAAGATTATTGACGAGTGCAAAGAACGCGGCATTAACCTTATGCTTCCAACAGATACCATTATTGCTGACAAGTTCGCTGCAGACGCCAAAGTGGAAACTTCACCAACCGGCGCCATTAAAGATAATTGGATGGGTCTCGACATTGGGCCAGAAACGATAACCAACTTCCGTAAGCACATTTTGTTATCCAAGACTATTTTGTGGAACGGGCCAATGGGCGTATTTGAAATGAAGCCTTTTCAAAATGGAACCGTAGCCATTGCACGTACTGTTGCTGAAACTACAGAGCTGGGAGCTTTCTCCTTGATAGGTGGTGGCGACTCAGTCGCAGCAGTTCAGCAATTCGATTTAGCTGACCGTGTTTCTTATGTGTCTACGGGTGGAGGAGCGCTATTGGAGTTCTTCGAAGGCAAGACTTTGCCAGGGATTGCGGCGATGGAGGCTTAGCCTAGTCGTCCAGTAATTTGTTTATTCCCTCATTCTTTCCTTGTTCCAACTGATCTAAACGCAGTTGCGACAAAGCCAAATCAAAGTCGACGATAAAGTTTTCGATAATACTTCGATTACTCTTTTTGACTTTCAATTTGAACTTAGCGGCTTTTGAGCCTGGCATTCCTTCGCAGTCTTTGAGGGTTTTTGCTTGAATAATAAACTTATCACCGAACCATCCTTTCTTATGCTCAACGTGACTAATGCGCGAAAGGGGTAGGGTAATCGACTTTGCTTTGGACTTGAATACGTTGAGAATGGTGTCGCCCTGAACAAATTCTATTTGTAGGGCTTGCCCATCGAAATGCAAGAGCCCCTCGAGTTCCGAAAAATCGTTGACGGTTAGTTTGAATGGAAAGGTGGTGATCAAGTCTTAGGATTTGGTGTTAAGGTATACGTAACATAAACCTAATTGAAATCCTGAAGGTTCCCAAGGACACTGGTTCTTGGTTAAAAGAAAACTTAATCGCCCCGACTTTAGTCGGGTGCGAAATGAGTGGGGGACTTGCAGTCCCCGCGTCCTCTACTCTTAATATGTGCATCCGATGATGTTCTAACGTGGCGACTTATTCCTGTAATCGCCCCGAATTAGTCGGGTGCGAAATGAGTGGGGGACTTGCAGTCCCCACGTACTCTACTCTTATTACGTACATCCGATGATGTTCTAACGTGGCGACTGCAAGTCGCCCACTCGTTACACCCTGATTAAAATCAGGGTGATTGGAACGGTTTGTTGTCTGGTCATGCGACCAGACTATATGCTTGTTGGTCAGAGACCATCAAGACGGATTATAAAATCCTGACAATCTTGGAAATCCTGAAAATCATGATTCAAATACGAGTGAGGGATGGAGGGTTTGCCTGAGCTCCTGTTGCTAAAAGCAAGAAAAGCCCTCAGCTCCTTAAGAGCTGGAGGGGCTTTTTGCTTTTAGCAGTACAGAGCGAGACCCGAGAGCCCGACCCCTTGTGCAGCGCTGGCTTGGCCGCAGGCCAACAGGAAAGGCCGACAAGGGGGCACTCCCAAATAAACTGCTTGCTCTGTTTTATGTAAACATCTGATTATTAGATGCTTAGTCCACATTGTTGTGGAAAATTGAACTATAGTTCAATGAAAAGAGGTAGTAAGTTGCATTTTGAGTGAACTCTCATTCATAAGTTATCAACATGGCTTAATTTAGTTGGTGTTACAAAGTGGTAAAACGTGGTAATGTTCGTTTCTTGTATCCGCGATACCACGCCAGCTAGATGAAAGATTTCTTAGGACAGTTTGACGCAAAAATTGATGCCAAGGGTCGGGTAAGATTCCCGAAAACCTTGAAGCAGCAGTTGCCCGAAAGTCACGACGGACGATTCATTATAAAGCGCGGTTTCGAAAAGTGCATTGAGGTTTACCCTTTTGCTGTTTGGGAAAAAGAGCTAGAGCGTATCAAATCCTTAAACCGGTACAACAAAAAGACACGTGAGTTTGTCCGCTTGTTTACCCGCGGAGCCACTGAACTAAAACTCGACAGCCACGACCGTTTGAACCTGCCAAAGGTTTTGATGGACTACGCTGAGTTGAAAGATGGCAAATGCACCTTCGACGGTCAATTGACTTTGATTGAAATCTGGAATCGCGAGAATTATGAAACTAAACTGGATGAAGAGTCGGAGAATTTCTCTGACTATGCTGAGGAAGTATTGGGTTCATTGGATCCTTTTGCCAATCGTGCTTCAGACAAATAAATATGGGTTCCCCGACCCTGCTTTATTATGAATCGTTATTTGAAATGCTGGAATTATTTAAGTAATGGGTGAATACCATTTGCCGATAATGTTGGACGAATGCCTTGAGGGCTTGAGCATTAAGGAAAATGGAATTTACTGCGATGTCACTTTTGGTGGCGGAGGTCATTCACGAAAAATTGTTGAGTCGCTAAACGAAGGTCGCTTATACTCTTTCGACCAGGATGAGGATGCGCCGATTGAGTCTTTGCTACAAGATGAACGGTTTCACTTTTTTCCGCACAACTTTAAAAACCTAGAACGTTTTCTACGGGTTGAAGAAGTTGGCTTGGTTGACGGAATCTTAGCAGACTTGGGCGTTTCGTCTCATCAGATTAATGAGCCCGAGCGAGGTTTCTCTTTTCGTTTTGATGCTGCACTGGATATGCGAATGGATAGACACCGTACGAAAACTGCGTACGATGTGATAAACACCTACTCTGAAAAAGATTTATCCGATTTGTTTTTCCTCTACGGCGAATTGCGCAACAGTAGAAAATTGGCTGCGCGCCTTTGTGAAACTCGAAAGGTGAAAGCGCTGTCCTCAACTTTTGACTTCAAAAATTTTCTTCTAGATGTTCAGCCGAAAGGAAGCCCACAATACTTGGCGCAGGCTTTTCAGGCTATTCGGATAGAAGTAAACGACGAGTTAAAAGCATTAGAAATGCTACTTGAACAAAGTGCTCGCGTATTGAAACCAGGAGGTCGCTTGGTGGTGCTCTCTTTTCATTCGCTGGAAGACCGTATGGTGAAAAACTTCATCCGCTCAGGAGATGTGCGCGGAGAAGAAGAGCGCGATGTGTTTGGAAACTTCTACAAGCCGCTCAAAGCCATAAACCGCAAACCCATTACAGCTTCTGAGGAGGAGCTAGCTAATAATTCCAGAAGCCGCAGTGCCAAACTAAGGATTGCGGAAAAAACGCTAGATGAAAAGAAAAAGGAATTACGCCAAAAAAGCTAAGGCAGAAAGCTGGAAGAACAGCTTGCCGAAATTTACGCTCCCCAACATTAGCCTTAAAACCATTAGGGAAAATTTGGGTTTTGTGATATTCTTGGGTGGCTTGGTCGTGCTCTATATAGGAAGTACGAACGCCTCTCAGCGTAAACAAAAAAACTTAAAAAAGTTAGAAGCTGAGAATAGTAATCTCAAGGATGAGTTCTTGACTACTACATCTGAGCTGATGCAGACTTCAACCCAATCTGCGGTTGCAGAAAAATTGCTGCCCCAAGGCATTAATGAATCACTTGTTTCCCCACTGGTCATTCAGATAGAAACTGTTGAGTAAGAAAGCCAACATAATGTGGCGGGTAAAACTGCTTTTTGGTGGCTGCTGTGCGGTGGCCTTGGTCATTGCATTCCAGATGTTTAGGATTCAGTATTTCCAAGGTGAAAAATGGTCGGATGAATCTAACCGCACCACTATGACCGATACCATAGAAGGTGCGCGCGGAAATATATTGGATGATCAAGGACGCTTGCTGGCGACTTCGCTGACATACTACAAAGTGAGTATGGATCCTACCATTCCGGATGCGGAAGTTTTTAGCGAGCATATCGATACGCTTTCGGAATTGATAAGCGCGCAGTTTGAAAAAAACACGCCAGGGAAGGTGAAGCAAAAAATTAGCAAAGCGCGCGAAGCAAAGCGACGCTATCTCACGCTGAGCAACTTGGTGAACTATAATGAGCTAAAGGAAATTGAGCAATGGCCAATTTTTAACAAGGGCCGTTATGCTGGGGGCTTAATTGCAGAGCCTTATAACAAACGAGTAAAACCTTTTGGTAGACCTGCTGCGCGAACTATTGGCACGGACAGAATAAATGCGCAGTCGATTGGTTTGGAGGCGAGTTTTAGTGAGCATTTGAGTGGCCCGAAACTCGCACGTGTATTGGAGCGTATGCCTGGCGGCGACTGGGTACGTCGATTCGATATTAAAAGCGATGATCGAAAAGGTTTCGATATTGAATTGACCCTCGATATTGAGTTGCAGGACATAACCGATAAGGCTTTGGAGAAAGCTCTAATTCAACACGGAGCTAAACACGGATGTGCCGTGGTTATGGAGGTTGCTACAGGTGCGATAAAAGCTATTTCTAATCTGGGAAAAGCTGAGGATGGTTCTTACTGGGAAGATTACAACTACGCGGTTGGTCGCAGCACCGAACCTGGTTCAACTTTTAAAATGGTGAGTACGCTTGCACTTCTCGAGGCGAACAAGGCACAGCTAAGTGATAGTATTGATATTCACTTGGGTTATGCGAAATTTTACGACAAGAAAATAGTCGACTCACATAGAATTTACCGCGACTCCTTGAGTTTGGCGGAATCGTTTATCAAGTCGTCCAATGTGGCGATTACTAAAATCGTACAGGAGCACTTTGGTAATCGCGAAATGCTTTTTATAGACTACGTCAAAAAGTTTGGCTTAAGTACACCAACGGGTATCGAAATAAACGGTGAGCCCGCACCAAAAATTAAAAGACCGGAGTCAGGAGAATGGACTGGTGTGACCTTGCCTTATATGGCAATGGGTTATGAGTCTCTGATGACCCCCTTGCAAGTTTTGCGTTTTTATAATGCGATTGCTAACGATGGTATTATGATGCAGCCCTACTTGGTGAAGCGAACAGTAGATGGTAACAATCTAATTGCCGAACGAGCACCTAAAAGTTTAGGTAGAATCTGCAAAGTAGAGAATGCGGAAAGAATGCGTGACTTGTGTACGGAAGTAGTGGAGCGAGGTACTGCGAAAAGTATTCGTTCTGATCGTTACTCAATGGCGGGCAAAACAGGTACGGCAAAGTTTATGGACTATGACATAAACAAAAAGGAAAAAGTTTATCAGACTTCCTTCGCAGGCTTTTTTCCTGCTGAAAATCCGCAATACTCATGCATTGTCGTGGTACACGCACCTACGAATGGTGCCATCTACGGCGGTGAAGTAGCTGCGCCAGTTTTTAAAGAAATAGTAGAAAAGTACTTATCGCGCAAATACCAACTGAACCCAATTGAAGACGACGCTCCAAGAATATACTTAACCGAATTGCCCGACGTGAAAGTAGGGCACCGTGATGATTGGTCGACAATTTACCAAGGTTTAAATGTGCCTTGTATGCCAATGAGTAACAGCGAATATGTTTCGTCTGTTCTGGAAGAAGACACTATTTACTTCGAAGACAGAGCGATAAAAGATTTAGGTGTTCCTAACGTAATGGGTATGGGAATTCGCGATGCGCTTTATGTTTTGGAGCAGAAGGGCTTGCGTGTACGATTTGTTGGAAACGGAAAAGTGAAAAAACAAACGCCGAGTGCAGACGAGGCGATTGATAGTTATAAAACCATTTATCTCGAACTCGGCTAATGGCAATATTGAAAGACATATTGTATCGAGTAGGGATCGAGGAAGTAAAGGGTTCTACTTTAGGTGAAGTCGAGCAATTATTCATTGATTCTCGTGCTGTTTCAGAAGGCGGGCTTTTTGTTGCTCTTCGTGGCACGCTCAATGATGGTCATGCATATATATCGAAAGCAATTGAGCAAGGTGCGCTGGCAGTGGTTTGTGAAGAGTTTCCAACTGAGCTTCAAGAAAATGTAAACTACATCCGTGTGCGTAACTCGGCTGAGGCTCTGGGTTTTATTGCCAACAATTTTTATGGCAATCCGAGTAAGGACCTGCAACTAATTGGCGTAACGGGTACGAATGGTAAAACGACCATTGCCAGTTTACTTTTCCAAATGTTCACGCATTTGGGCTACAAGTGCGGTTTGATTAGCACGATTGAATACCGCATTGGTGAGACTCGCATAGATTCAACACACACTACTCCCGATGCCATAAGGCTCAACGAATTAATGCGCGAAATGCTCGATCAAGGTTGCACATACTGCTTTATGGAAGTGAGTAGTCACGCTTTGGCACAGCATCGCACAACAGGTTTAGTTTTTCAAGGAGGCATTTTTACCAATCTGTCTCACGATCACTTGGACTACCATAAGACTTTCAAGGATTATCGCGATACGAAAAAGAGTTTCTTCGATCAATTGCCAAAAGAAGCCTTCGCACTTACCAATGTAGACGATCGCAATGGTCAGGTTATGTTGCAAAGTTCAAAGGCTATTAAAAAAAGCTACGCGCTTTCTTCAATGGCTGATTTCAAAGGTCGAATCATTGAAAGCTCATTGGAAGGATTGCTGCTGGAGTTGGATGGAAGCCAGGTGCACGCTTTGTTGATTGGAGAGTTCAACGCTTACAATCTGCTGGCTATCTACGCTACGGCGATATTGCTTGATATAGATAAGCAAGAAGCCCTGACCGCAATCAGTCGTTTGCGTACTGCCGAAGGTCGCTTCGACTATGTCTACGATAAGCACAGAGCTGTTTTAGGCATAGTAGACTACGCCCACACGCCTGATGCTTTAGAAAAAATATTGACTGCCATTTCCGCAATCAGAACGCGCAATGAAAATCTGATTACGGTTGTTGGTTGCGGAGGAGATAGAGATAAGTCCAAGCGCCCTAAAATGGCCTTGATTGCTTGTAAGTTCAGCGATAAGGTAATTCTAACTTCAGATAACCCGCGCTCTGAAATGCCCGAGCAGATTATTGCGGATATGGAAGAAGGGGTTGTGCCTCAGTACAGTCCTAAGATTCTATCTATGGTCGATAGACGAGAAGCGATAAAGACTGCTTGTATGATGGCCGCAAAGGGTGACATCATTCTGGTAGCTGGAAAGGGACACGAGAAGTATCAAGATATCAAGGGAATTAAAAACCCCTTCGACGACAAGCACGAATTGAAAACCGCGCTCGACGCACAAGAGTACATGTTGTAGATATGTTGTACGAGTTATTCAAATATCTAGACCAAACGATGAACCTCTCGGGAGCGGGAGTGTTTCAGTTCTTGTCTTTTCGTGCGGCTTTCGCCATTATTTTGGCCTTAGTTATATCTCTGCTTTTTGGTGGGCGACTAATTGATTTCCTTAGAAAGAAGCAGCTCAAAGAAACGGTACGTGATTTAGGTCTTGCAGGTCAAGCGGAAAAGAAAGGAACGCCAACGATGGGTGGTCTAATCATTCTTTCTGCGATTCTCATTCCAACCTTATTGCTAGCGCGCTTAGATAATGTTTACATACTCGTTTTACTCTTTGTCACCTTAGGATTGGGTGCTATTGGATTTATAGATGATTACATCAAGATTTTTAAAAATGATAAGGGAGGATTAGCCGCCAAGTCAAAGTTGATTGGACAGTGCTTAGTGGGCCTTGTTGTTGGATCGGTGATGTATTTCCACGGAGATGTTACAGTGCGAACTGATATAAGCAACGCTCCACATATGGAAATTGCTGGAGAAGTAAACCGCTTCACCGCTAATGATGGTGCTAGAACTCTAGTCGATTACCGAGCACCAATTACCAATGTGCCCTTCTTAAAGAATACGGTCTTCAATTACAGTTCAGTTCTAGCTGTTTTCGATGAAGACCTAAGAAAGTATAGTTTCCTCTTGTACATTCCTTTCGTTACGCTCATACTAATGTTCATTTCAAATGGAGCGAACTTAACCGACGGAATAGATGGATTGGCAACGGGCGTCTCTGCCATTGTTATGGTAACCCTAGCCATTTTTGCTTACGTATCGGGTAACGCGATACTTGCGAACTACTTAGACATATTGCATTTGCCGAATATTGGCGAATTGGTGGTCTTTTCTGCAGCTACCATTGGTGCCTGCATTGGCTTCTTGTGGTACAATGCTTTCCCAGCTCAAGTGTTTATGGGCGATACCGGTAGCTTGGCGCTGGGAGGAATAATAGCCACGCTGGCAATAATGGTGCGCAAAGAATTTTTGCTGCCTTTACTCTGTGGCATTTTCATTATTGAAAACCTCTCAGTAATGATTCAAGTCAGCTACTTCAAATACACCAAGAAAAAAACTGGAACGGGCGAAAGAGTCTTTCTCATGTCTCCATTGCATCACCATTATCAGAAGAAGGGAATGCATGAGTCTAAGATTGTTTCTCGTTTCTGGATTACCGCCATATTCCTTGCCGTACTCACTTTCGTAACCCTAAAACTTCGTTGATGTCAAAACGAGCAGTCATATTGGGAGCTAAAGAAAGCGGAACTGGGGCAGCCTTATTGGCGCAGCAAAAGGGCTTTGACGTATTCGTGAGCGACTACGGCGAAATAGCACCATTCTACCGTAAAGATTTGGAAGATGCAGGTCTAATTTTTGAAGAAGGTCAGCATACTGCCGATTTAATCATGAACGCTGACCTGGTTGTTAAAAGCCCAGGAATTCCTGACACGGCGGACTTGATTGTCGCGCTAAATGAAAAGGGAGTAGAGGTAATCTCGGAAATAGAATTTGCGAGTCGATATACGGACAGTACCATTATTGCTATTACTGGCAGCAATGGAAAATCCACTACCACCACTATGACTTACGAGATATTAAAGCGTGGAGGTGTAAACGTGGGATTGGCTGGCAACATTGGTTACAGCTTTGCGCGACAAGTAGCCTTCGATTCCTACACGCATTATGTTTTAGAGTTGAGCAGTTTCCAATTGGACGGCATTTCGTCCTTCAGACCAGACATCGCGGTCTTACTAAACATCACTCCTGACCACCTCAACCGCTACAATTACAAGTTCGAAAACTACATTGATTCAAAGTTTAGGATTTGTATGAATCAAAATGAAAGTGACCACTTTATATACAACATAGACGATGAAGTAATCGTCAACTATCTCAAAAAAAAACCGATAAGGTCACAGCCTTATCAGTTTAGTATTAACAAACAAAACCTAGATAAAGGAGCATTTAAACAACAAAACCAAGTTATGTATAGAGGATTTAATCACGCTTTTGACCTTTGCATTAGTGATCTAAAGCAAAAGGGACTTCACAACGTTTACAATTCGATGGCAGCAGGAATTGCTTCCAGCATTTTAGAAATCCGCAACGAGGATATTCGCGATTGCTTGTACAATTTCAATGGACTAGAACACCGCATGGAATCGGTTAGTAACCTTTACGGAATAGAATTTATCAATGATTCCAAAGCGACCAACGTGAACAGCACCTGGTACGCTATGGAAACCATGGAAAAGAAATTTGTCTGGATTGCCGGAGGAGTGGATAAAGGAAATGACTACGAAATTTTGAAGCCATTGGCGGAAGAGAAGGTCAAAACGCTTATCTGTTTAGGAAAAGATAATGAAGCATTGAAAGATGCTTTCGGCGATATCGTAGAGAATGTTATCGAAACCCAGAGTATGGCGCAAGCCGTAAACATGGCTTACGAAATAGCAGCACGTACCGAAGCAGTTTTGCTTTCACCCTGTTGTGCAAGTTTCGACTTGTTCAAGAACTATGAGGACAGAGGTGAGCAGTTTAAGAAAGCAGTTTTAGAAATAGGAATTTAGACTTGCAATTAGAAAAGTATATCGGTAAGTCCTACGCGGACACTTGGATTTGGGTAATTTTTATTTTACTCGCCCTAGGATCGATACTAGCGATCTATTCCAGCACCAGCTCTTTGGCATATATCCAAAAGGCAGGCAACACCGAGTACTATTTATTGCGTCAAGCTGTTTATTTAATCCTTGGTATTTGCGTACTCTTTGGTGCGCATACTATCAATTACAAATGGTACGGCAAGTTCGCCAAACCCGCACTCTTGCTTATTTGTATTCCACTTTTGCTCTATACAATATGCTTTGCGGAGCCTATTAATGAGGCCAGAAGATGGATTCAATTGCCTATGGTTGGCTTTACGCTCCAGTCATCGGATGTAGCCAAGTTGGGACTTATTATTTACATCGCCTTTTCACTTTCTAAGAAGAGAAAAAAGAACTTATCGTTCAAAGAATTCTTCAAGGCTTTCGGTTTACCCGTAATGGTTATTTGCGGATTAATAGCTCCTGCAGATTTGTCAACTGCGCTTTTGCTTTTCGTAACCTGCGTTGCGCTTATGTTTATTGGATCGATATCACTTAAACAAATCGGAAAGTACGTTGGTCTGTGCGTCTTGGTTTTTGTAGCCTACTTAATTACCAGCGATGTGTCAGGAATATCAAATCGTTTTCCTACTTGGAAAAACAGATTAATCGCTTACACCAGCGCCGAAGTCGGTCACCAAGAAAAGCAAGCAAAAATTGCCATCGCCACTGGCGGCTTAACTGGCAAAGGACCGGGTAAGAGTGTCCAGAAAAATTTCCTTCCTCATCCCTATTCCGATTTCATTTTTGCCATCATTATTGAAGAATATGGCATCCTAGCAGGATTGTTTGTATTGGTTTTGTACATCCTGCTGCTGTGGAGGGCCTTGTTAATCTTCCGAAAAAGCCCTGGCGCCTTTGGGGCATTCCTCGCTTTTGGTCTGATGATGATGCTCGTCATACAGGCCTTGGTAAATATGCTCGTAACCGTAGGCGTCTTTCCCGTTACAGGTATCCCATTGCCACTGGTCAGTATGGGAGGAACCTCATTACTTTTTTCTTGCGCTGCACTTGGAATAGTGCTTAGTGTAAGTCGATATATAGAACTGAATGATAAACCGAAAAAGAAAAAGGTAAAAAAGAAGAAGTATGCCCTCGGCTAGACCCACGCGAATTATAGTCAGTGGTGGTGGAACTGGAGGACACATATTTCCAGCGATTGCAATTGCAAACGCGTTAAAAAAAATTGAAAACGAAGCGGAGATATTATTTGTAGGTGCGGAAGGGAAAATGGAAATGAAAAAAGTCCCAGAAGCAGGTTACAAAATTGAAGGTCTCTGGATTTCAGGTTTTCACAGAAAAAAAATGTGGCGAAATGTAATGTTGCCATTTAAAGTGATAAGTAGTTTGACCAAGTCATATCGCATAATGAAAAACTTCAAACCCGATTTAGCCGTCGGAGTTGGAGGCTATGCCAGTGGTCCATTACTACAAGTTGCAAACTGGATGGGCGTTCCCGCTTTGATTCAAGAGCAAAACGGTTATCCCGGTGTCACAAATAAACTGCTTAGTAAAAAGGTGCAAAAAATTTGCGTCGTATACGAGAATATGGACAAATACTTCCCCGCAGAAAAAATCATCATTACTGGAAATCCAGTAAGAGACTCAATTGTTTTCAATCGCTTTTCTAAAGCAGATTCCTACGACGCCTTTGGTTTAGACCTCAAGTACAAAACAGTGCTTGTCACCGGCGGTAGCTTGGGTGCGGCCAGCATCAATCGGGTAATTGCTAGTAAGCTAGATTTTTTCGTTGAAAATAAAATTCAATTGATTTGGCAAACCGGGGAGTTGTACATCGATGACTACAAGCATCTCGCAAAAGGTAAAAAGGAGTGGATCAAAATAATGCCCTTTGTAAAAAATATGGCGCAAGCGTATCGCGCTTCGGATTTAGTAGTTACCAGAGCGGGAGGTATAATATCCGAGCTAAGCATTAGCAAAAAGGCATCTATCCTAATTCCATCGCCGAATGTCGCTGAAGACCATCAAACATTTAATGCTAAGGCGCTGGTAAAAGTTGACGCCGCTATTCTGGTAAGAGATGATGAAATGGAAAGCCAACTCTGCCCGGAAATTATCAGTGTAATCACGAAAGACGAAAAACGAGAGGCGCTCGAAGAAAACATTGGCAAGCTGGCCATACCAGATGCTGCAAGACGTATCGCCATAGAAGTGCTCAATATGAAGAAGGATTCAAACAACGATAAGGCTTGAGCGAGCTAAACAACATAAAAGTGGTGTACTTCATCGGTATTGGAGGAATTGGTATGAGCGCTATAGCGCGTTATTTCAATTCCAAAGGCGCTGATGTGCATGGATATGATCGAAGTCGGACTGATTTGACCATTGCTTTGGAAAAAGAAGGAATGAGCATTCACTACATCGAGGATATTGGGGCAATTCCCCAAGAAGTTGACCTGGTTGTGTACACCCCAGCAATACCTTCGGAACATGAGGAATATCAGTACTGCTTGCAGCAAAATTGGTCTGTGAAGAAGCGGGCAGAGGTTCTTGGACTCATAACCAAGGGTAAATTCACCATTGCCGTGGCTGGAACGCACGGCAAAACCACCATAACCGCTATGGTCGCTCAAATCCTGAAAGGAACGAGCAGTGATAGCACAGCATTTATAGGAGGATTACCTATCAATTTCGGAACCAACTATCTAGCAGGCAAAAGCGACGTAATCGTTGTCGAAGCAGACGAGTATGACCGCAGTTTCCATCAGTTACAGCCTGATATTGCCATAGTTACTGCCATAGACAATGACCATTTGGATATCTACGGAACCAGAGAGGCTCTCGTGAAGTCTTATTTGAAATTTCTTGGAAATGTAAAGCCAGATGGCACCATAATTCTTCATAGCGATGTCGATCTAGATACCACTGGGTTTCAAAACACTATTCTGAGATATTCAGCCACTGATCTCGCGGCAGATTACGCTATTTCAGATCTCGATCACGAGCAAGGTAGTTACTCTTATGACGTCAAGATCTCAACTGAAACCCAGCCCCAGAGCTATAAATTGAACATTGGGGGGCATTACAATGTCCTTAACACTTTACCAGCTATCGCAGCCGCTGGAATACTCGGTATTTCCGCCGAAGATATACGCATTCGTGTTGAAAGATTCAGTGGTATTCAGCGTCGATTTGAATATATATTAAAGACCGACCGCCGAGTATTTATTGATGACTATGCCCACCATCCAAAAGAGATTAAAGTGCTCCTGGAATCAGTGCGTCATTTATTCCCTCAGAAAAAAATGACCGTGATTTTTCAGCCACACCTCTTTTCTCGTACGCGAGATTTAGTAGATGGATTTGCCGACAGCCTATCCATTGCAGATGATGTGCTCCTTCTCGAAATATACCCGGCCCGTGAAGAACCGATTGAAGGTATCACTTCTGAGATTATTGCTGCAAAATTGACCGATTGCGATGCCATGCTTGTTGCAAGAGACGAATTGGTGAGCGTAGTTAAAGCCAAAAGTCCAGAATTAATGCTGACCGTTGGTGCAGGAGATATCAGCGATTTGATTCCATCCCTAAAAGAGTCCATTTAATAAACCCAATTATAAATGCCAAACAAAAGAAAGAATACAAGTAAAACCAAGCGCGAATGGAAAAACCCATTTGCCAAACTGATGATAAAGCAAAATGCAAAGTTTGCATTGTTATGGTTTTTCGGCGGAATTGGTTTTATCTTATTTCTTAGCACGGCTCCATCGCGAAACGCTCATTTCGAGTGCAATGAAGTGCGCATCAATATCGATCAAAACGAAACGGAGCGTTTTGTAACCGAAAGTGAAATTTTTGACTTCGTAACCGTCCGACTAAAAAAGGAAAGCAACAGCTCAGTACTGGTTCAAAATATTGAGCTGGATGCCATAGAAAATGAGCTAGCTCAGCATCCTTATATCAAGTCAGTCGAAAGTCACATTGACATACACGGAAGTTTATACCTCAATTTAAATCTTCAAGAACCGTTAGCGAGAATTTTCCCAGAAAATGGAGAAAGCTACTACATCAATCGAGATGGATATTCAATGCCAGCGAGAGAAGGTGTTTCGGCTAGAGTACTAGTCTTAAGTGGTCCTTTTAAAACTGTTGATCAGCAAGTAGATCAGGATTTAGTGGAGCTAGTTACGAAAATAGATCAGAACCCATTTTTGAAGGCGATGATAGAACAAGTTAGCGTAAACAAAAATCAAGACTTAGTTCTAACCACTAAGTTGGGCAACCAAGAAATCATATTCGGTACAGCGACCGATATAAGCGAAAAGTTATTGCGCCTAGAAACCTACTACAAAAAAGCCTTAGCCAAAAGCGACTGGTCAAGTTGTAAAAGCCTAAGCCTATCATATAAGAATCAAATAATCTGTTCAAAACAAAACCCATGAACGAAATAATCGTAAGTCTAGATATCGGTACAACAAAAATCTGCGTCATTGTGGCGCGCCCCTCTGCCGATGGAAAATTTGAAATCCTCGGAGTTGGTAAAGCAGACTCCCTAGGATTAATGCGAGGAGTCATTACCAATATCGATCGAACGGTACAAGGCATTAAGGAAGCCGTGGAAATGGCAGAAAAAGAAAGCGGCTGCGAGATAAACGAAGTTTATGTCGGTATTGCAGGACAGCATATCAAAAGTTTGCGCCACCGTGGTTACGTTATGCGCGACAACCATACCGACGAAATTCGTCAAGCCGATATCGATCGCTTGATAAAAGACATGTACAAACTCGTGTTACCACCAGGAGACAGAATCGTTCATGTTATTCCACAAGAATTCATTGTCGATCACGAAGAAGGCGTCAAAGATCCAATCGGCATGAGTGGAGTGCGCTTAGAAGCAGACTTCCATATCATTACCGGTCAAATCGCGGCAACTGAAAACATCTATCGATGTGTTGAACGCTCGGGGTTAGATGTTGCAGGACTAGTGCTAGAACCAATAGCATCTTGTGCAGCAGTTTTAGACGATGAAGAAAAAGAAGCAGGAATTGCATTGGTAGATATTGGAGGAGGAACCACCGATGTAGCCATATTCCAAGAAGGACTTATCCGACATACCGCGGTAATTCCATTGGGTGGAAAAATCGTAACCGAAGACATCAAAGAAGGATGCTTAGTTATGAGACCACAAGCCGAGAAGATGAAAGTAAAATTCGGATCGGCGTTAGCGCTAGAATCCATGGAGAACGAAATAATTTCAATTCCAGGATTACGCGGAAGAGATCCAAAGCAAATAAGTGTTAAAAATCTAGCACACATCATCCAAGCTAGAATGGAAGAAATCTTAGAGCACGTTTATCACGAAATAAAACGATCTGGCTTTGAGTTAAAGCTCATAGGGGGTATCGTTGCAACCGGTGGAGGCTCGCAGTTAAAAAACCTAAAGCACCTAGTTGAATATATGACCGGTTACGATGCCCGTATCGGAGTGCCGACCGATTTGCTCAGCGAGAATAGTGCGACCAAGTTGCATTGCCCTATGTACGCAACGTCTCTAGGGCTCCTGCAAGAAGGCTACAAAGAAGAGCTGAAAAAAGAAAGAGAAAGAAACCTCGGAGAACCAGTTGCGGCCGGCGAAAAAAAGTCGTCTTGGTGGGACAAAATTATTGGGGGAACAAAGGGCCTATTAGACGGAGACCCAGACGATTACGAGGAGTTCCACTAAAAGAAAAAAACAGACTTTGCGTCT
The DNA here is from genome assembly GCA_964654535.1 of uncultured Chitinophagales bacterium. Classification (GTDB taxonomy): domain Bacteria; phylum Bacteroidota; class Bacteroidia; order Chitinophagales; family UBA2359; genus CAZZIZ01. The sequence goes on along the minus strand of CAZZIZ010000026.1, from coordinate 1,963 downwards.
GTTGAAATGTGTAAATTTATAAATGAAAATATGGGTCCAGAAGCTGCTTAAAATGTACTTTGTAAGGACATAAGTAGCAGTATTTTAGATACTTATAATTTCGAAAAAACTAATTAATAAGAATGCCAATAGAATTTGATTTACCCCAGGGCACTAGTTCCATAATTAAGGTTATAGGAATTGGCGGTGGTGGCTGCAACGCGGTCAACTATATGCACGAAGAGGGTATTGCGGGCGTGGACTTCATTATTGCCAATACCGATAATCAGGCACTTGCCTTATCTCGGGTTCCTAATCGTATCCAGCTGGGACCTTCATTGACAGAAGGAAACGGCGCAGGAGCTATTCCTGATGTAGGTAAAAACGCAACCATAGAGTCTCTGGACGATATAAAAAATGCATTAGGCGATGCTTGTAAAATGGCATTTATAACCGCCGGAATGGGTGGAGGAACAGGAACAGGTGGAGCACCTATCGTAGCTAAAATGTTGCGCGATCAAGATATGCTTACCGTAGCTATTGTCACCTTTCCATTTTCTTGGGAAGGACCAAGACGTATTCGTCAGGCGCAAGCAGGAATACAAGAACTGAAAAAGCACGTAGATAGTCTTATCGTTATTTCGAACGACAAACTACGTGAAACTCACGGCAACCTTGAACTACAAGACGCCTTTGCAAAAGCGGACGACATCTTAACGACTGCAGCAAAAGGAATCGCAGAAATCATAACCGTACCTGGAAAAATCAATGTTGATTTTGAAGATGTACGCACCGTAATGCAAGACAGTGGTGTTGCCATTATGGGGTCAGGAATTGCACAAGGAGAAGATCGTGCATTGCAAGCGGTGAGAGCAGCATTGTCATCACCGTTATTAGACAGCAATAATATTGAAGGCGCTAAAAACATCCTCTTGAACATAACCAGCGGAACCAACACCGTTAAGATGGACGAGGTAAGTGCCATTACAAATTACATACGTCAAGCAGCAGGACCAGAAACAGATATTATCTGGGGAGAGTGTACCGACGACGCGAAAGATGACGAGCTTTCAGTTACAATTGTAGCTACAGGTTTTGGAGAAGACAGCCCGAATGGCATTACACCAATGGAAGAGCCAGAAAAAGTTATTATCGATTTAGGAGCACCTCAATCGGAAATTTCTGAAGCAACCAAAGCGCACGACTTAGGTGACAATGTTCATTCAGGATTTGCGCCCGACGAAGAAGCGCAAGACGAGCAAATAGAAATGAGCCATAAGCAGCCAGTCGATTTTGAGATAAAAGAGCTAGAGCTCGACGATCCTAAAACAGTAATGACCAAGGCCCCAGCAATCACAGCAGATTCAGCTAACCTAGATATTTCAGATAATGAAATGACGCGCTTGAAAAATTCAATGATGCGTCGTAAGAAATTGAAATCGCTTAGTGCGCAGTTTTCTTCCGTTTCTGGACTAAACGAAATGGAACGTGAACCAGCATACAAAAGGAAAAATGTTGAACTAGAAGACGTTCCGAATCCAGAAGATTCAGAAGTGTCTCGCTATTCTCTTAGTGCAGATGAAGAAAACAGTAGCCTTGGACTCAACAAACGAAACCCATTTATTTTTGACAACGTAGATTAGTAGCCTACGATGTTTCTAATAGAAAAGCCATTCGTTTGAATGGCTTTTTTTTGTGTCTAAAATTTAAAAGTGAAGTTTTTTTGGGCGTGCCCCACTCACATCTTGTGCTGCGCACAAAGTTCGGGGTCGGGCTCTCGGGGCTCGCTCTGTTCTGCTAGTTACGCGCAAAACACATCTAGCTCTAAGGAGCTAAGTGTTATGGCTACCTAGCAACAGGAGCTCAAACAACCCCTCCATCCCTCACGCAACTTTGAGCTTGCTATAATGATTATATTTATTAAACACTCCATCTGGCGCGCGTATGTAAACACTTGAGCGCGTCTCCGGACGCGTTCTTAATT